>JACKNI010000007.1 GCA_024234935.1 Chromatiales bacterium | reverse complement strand
GAGACGCGCTTCTTCGGCCTGAAGCGCGAGTGCGGACTGCACGACATCGATCTGTCCGGGCTTTAATGCCGGGCGACAGCGCCTGACACTTCCTCGCAGCCGCCGCGCAACGGCAGCTGCACTTCTTCAAACAGATCGTCGACTTCGCTCTGCGTGGTCAGCTGTGTGGCCTTGCGGGTGATCTGCGGCGTGAGGTGCGGTGCGAGCATCGCGATGAAATCCACCATGTAACGGCGCAGTACCGAATCGCGACGGTAGCCGAGCCAGGTGGTCACGCGCGGGAACAGCCCGGCAGCGGACAAGGCCGTGAGGTCTTTCTGATCCTGACATTCGTAGGCCATTGGCGCGATGATGCCCACACCCATGCCCATGCGCACATAGGTCTTGATGATGTCCGCATCGCGCGCCGTGAACACCACGTTCGGTTCGAGTCCCTGATCGGCAAAGGCTTTCTTCAGCGAAGATTCACCGGTGGCACCAAACACGTAGGTCACCAGCGGATAACCGGCAAGCACGCGCAGGCTCAGCTCCTTGTTGCCGGTCAGTGGATGCCCGTTCGGCACCAGCACGATGCGATCCCAGCTGTAACACGGCAACAGCACCAGTCCGGGAAACAACTGGCGCGAGCCGGTGGCGATGGCGAAATCCACGCGGTTGGCAGCCACGAGTTCGGCGATCTGCTCCGAGGTGCCCTGCTGGAGTTCGAGGTTGATCTTCGGATAGCGCTCGCGAAATTCGCGGATCACATCGGGCAGCACATGCCGCGCCTGCGTGTGGGTGGTGGCGATGGACAGCGTGCCCTCCTGCTCACCCGACAGGTCGCTCGCCAGGCTGCGAATGTTCTCGACTTCACGCATGATGCGGCGCGCGCGGCCGATCACATCCTTGCCGGCCGGCGTGATTGCCGTGAGGCTCTTGCCCTTGCGCGTGAAAAGCTGGACGCCGAGCTCCTGCTCCAGCAGTCTCAGCTGCTTGCTGATGCCGGGCTGACTGGTATAAAGCCGGTCCGCTGCCGCCGTTATGTTAAGACCGCTATCGGCGATGGCGACCAGGTATTTGAGCTGCTGCAGGGTCATGGGGGATCTGGCACTACTCGCGAAGACTGACCTGAGCTATATAGCCATTGGTTACAAGTGACTGTCAACCCTTGCCGGCCGGGAATGGGATGTGACCGGTTATGCCGGGCAGCGATGAGCCCAGAAGGATTAACTATTTTTTTCCGGCGAGCCGCAGCTATATCGTACCGATTCAGTCCCTGATTGCCGCGAGCCGGGACCTCATGGATCAGACCCGGCGGATCAGAACCAATGGACCACCTGCCGATCTTCCTCAGCCTGAAAGGCCAGAGCTGTCTCGTCGTCGGCGGCGGCGACGTGGCCGAGCGCAAGGTGCGACAACTGCTCGCCGCCGGTGCCGCTGTCACCGTCAACAGCCCGCAACTCAACAGCGGCCTGCAGCAACTCGGGGACCGTCAAGACATCACCGCTGTGCTGCGTCCTTTCGACGCCACGCTCGTCGACACGCATCTGCTGGTGATCGCTGCCACCAGCGATCGTGCGGTGAATCGTGCGGTCGCCGCTGCCGCGCACAAGTCGTTGCGCCTCTGCAATGTTGTAGACGACCCGGCGCTCTCGAGCTTCATCAGTCCTTCTATCGTGGATCGCTCGCCGCTGATCGTCGCGATTTCGAGTGGCGGGCGCGCGCCGGTGCTCGCACGGATGTTGCGTCAGCAACTCGAGCGCTGGCTGCCACTGCGCCTCGGCGAACTCGCCGCCTGGGCAGGTGAGTGGCGCGACACGATCAAGGCGCGACTGCCGGACATCGCGGCCAGACGCCGGTTTTGGGAGCGCGCCTTTGGCGGCACGCTCAGCGGCCATGTCCTGGCCGGCCGGATGCAGGCCGCTGATGAAGCGCTGCAAACCGCGCTCAGTGCCCAGGTCGATGCCGGCGGCGCCAGCGGTGAGGCCTGGCTGGTCGGCGCCGGGCCCGGCGATCCGGAACTGCTCAGCCTGCGCGGTTTTCATCTGCTGCAGCATGCCGATGTCGTGCTGCACGACCGGCTGGTCGCGCCTGAACTGCTGGCCTTTGCACGCCGCGATGCCGAGTTCATCGACGTCGGCAAAACCGGCGGTGGTCCCGGCACCAGCCAGGACGAGATCAATGCCTTGCTGCTGGCGCGGGTCCGCGCGGGCAAACGTGTCTGCCGACTCAAGGGTGGCGATCCCTATGTATTCGGGCGGGGCGGCGAAGAAGCTGAAGTGCTGGCGCGTGCCGGCCTGCCGTTTCAGGTGATCCCCGGCATCACGGCGGCCAACGGCTGCGGCGCCTACGCGGGTATCCCGCTGACGCACCGCGGCCTCGCGCAGGCTGTCACCTTGGTGACCGGGCATCTCGCGCCGGACAGCGAAGGCGCGGGCGATGATCTGAACTGGGCCGCACTCGCTGCACTCAAACAGACGCTGGTCATATATATGAGCGGCCGCAAACTCGCAGTCATTGCCGCAGAGCTCGTGGCTCACGGCCGCAAGCACGAAACGCCGGCCGCCGTCGTGATTGCCGGCACGACGCCGCAGCAGCGGATCGTCAAGGGCACGCTGGCCGATATCGCGCAGCGCAGCGCCGATGCCGGTCCAGGCTCGCCGGCACTGCTTTATGTCGGCGAAGTCGTCGGGCTGGCCGACCATCTCGGCTGGCAGATGCCAGGCACACCAACGGCCAGACCCGGCCTTGAACCCAGGCCGGGCGAGATCAGGCCAGGCGACCTGCAGTAAACTCGAATCACATCCCCGGAGCAGACCCATGATCCACGACAATATCCTCAGCACCATTGGCAAGACACCGGTGATCCGGCTGAACCGTCTCGCGCCAAAGCACGTCGAGATGTACGTCAAGGCCGAGGCCTTCAATCCCGGCGGTTCGGTGAAGGATCGTCTGGCCTACGCAATCATCACCGATGCCGAGCGTCGCGGTGTCCTGAAGCCCGGGCAGACCGTGATCGAGGCCACTTCCGGCAACACCGGCATCGCACTGGCGATGGTCTGTGCAGTGAAGGGTTATCCCTTTGTCGCGGTGATGGTCGAGACCTTCTCGATCGAACGCCGCAAGATCATGCGCGCCTACGGTGCGAAGGTGATCCTCACCCCGGCCGCCGGACGCGGCACGGAGATGGTACGCCGCGCGGAAGAACTGGCGCGCAAGAACGGCTGGTTCCTCGCCCGCCAATTCGAAAACCCGGCCAATCCCGCCTACCACCGACAGACGACCGGACCGGAAATCCTGCAGGATTTCGCTGACCGGCGCCTCGATTACTGGATCAGCGGCTGGGGCACCGGCGGCACCATGACCGGTGCCGGCGAAGTCATCAAGATGGCGCGCCCGGAAGTGAAGATCGTCGCCACCGAACCCGAGGGCGCATCGCTGCTCGGCGGACTGGAGTGGAAGCCGCACAAGATCCAGGGCTGGACACCCGACTTCGTTCCCGCCGTACTCAATCCCGATGTCTACGATGAGCTGGTGACCGTGACTGACGAAGAAGGCAAGGACACCGCGCTGCGCCTGGCACGCGAAGAAGGCATCTTCGTCGGCCTGTCGGCAGGCGCCACGCTGGCCGCAGCGCTCAAGGTTGCCAAACGCGCCGAGCCAGGCTCCGTCCTGCTCACCATGCTGCCCGATACCGGCGAGCGCTATCTCAGTACCTGGCTGTTCCAGGAAGTGCCCGAAGGTTCGGATGACGAATGGCTGGCGAGCGTTGAAAGCGGCGGCAAGCGTGGCTGACAGCTTCGACAAGCTGATGATCGATGGGCTGTGGGTATTGCACTGGCCGTACCGCGCCGGCGTCGCCGGATTGCCGACTCACGGAGTGGCGCCCGCGCGCGCATCGGGTGTGCTGGTAGATACCTGCATGCGGCAGTTGCTGTTCGGCATGGGACCCCGACCAGTCATCGATCATCCGGATACCCCGACGATGGAAATGTACTCCGGTGTACAGGCATACCGCCTGCTGCTCGAGGTCGTCACCGGATTGCGCAGCACAGTCTGCGGCGAGACCAATGTCTTCGGCCAGTTCAGGCGCGCCTGGCAGGACTCGCTGGACCGCCTGCCCGCCAGCATCACGCAGCCGCTGTCGCCACTCGTCGAGACCCTGCTCGGCGATGCACGCCGCATCCGTCAGCAGCATCTGCAGGGCGTGGGCGGGAACTCTTACGGCAGTCTGGCCCGCCGCTTGCTCGCGCCCCCGCGCGGCGCCCGCGTGCTCTTCGTCGGCACTGGCGCACTGGCCCGCTCGATACTGCCCTTCTTTCGCGCCGCCGAAACGGGCGCCTGGAATCACCGCCCCGTCACGCCGCCTGTCGTCGATCGCTGGTTCAGCACCACACAGGCCGACATGGCAGCACGCTGGGCAGAACACATCATCTTCACCACACCGGCCGACGCGGAGCACGATGCCGGCTGGCGATACCGTTTGCGGCATGGCCGTGTCCGCAGCCTGCTGCACCTGGGGCAGCGACACAGCGAAGCCTCGCAATGGAACGGTGTGGAGACCGCCTTCGACCTGGACGACATTCTCGGTGCCGCCGAAGCGCGGGCGAACATCGCCTCGCTGCAACTGGTGCGGGCACGCAGCGCCTGCAATGAACTGGCCGGTGCACGCTTTCCGGCAGCGCAACCGGATGACGACCACCTGCCATTGCTGATTTCGGCGCGAGGCTGAGGCAGGCGCGATGCAGCGCTCACTTGAACTCGGCACGCGCGCTTCGCTGCTGGCGATGGCCCAGAGCCGGCAGATCGCTGCACAGCTCATGAGCCTGCATCCCGGGCTTGAAGTTCAGCTGCATCCGGTCACGACTCGCGGCGACCGCAATCAGTCAGTGGCACTCGGCAAGGTCGATGATCCCGATTTCTTTTCCGCCGAACTCGATACGGCACTGCTCGATGGCGAGGTGGATTTCTGCGTGCACTCGCTGAAGGATCTGCCTGTGCTCCGGCACGCCGGCATCGCGCGCGCCGCCTTGCCGGTACGCGAGAATCCACGCGACGTGATCGTCTGGCGTGGCGATGTCATGGCCCGTCTTGCGGCAGGCAAGCCGCTGCGCATCGGTGCATCCTCCCGCCGTCGTCAGGGCAACATCGATGCCTTTCTGCCCACCGCACTGCCGGCCACCGGCAAGGCACCGGAATTGCAGTTTGCAGAACTGCGCGGCGCAGTCGATGCGCGTCTTGCACGCTTGCAGACCGAGGACACCTCAAGCGAAGCGCTCGACGGCGTGGTCCTGGCGCTCGCGGGCCTGATCCGTCTCTGGAATGACACCGCCGCACACACCCGCGTAGCCGGGCTGTTGCGCGATGCACGCTGGACCGTGTTGCCGCTGGCCCGCTGCCCCGGCGCGGCCGGTCAGGGCATCCTGGCCATCGAGTGCCGTACTGAAGATGAGGAAATGCTGGAGCTGCTGCGCGTACTGCACGATTCGGATACGGCGGAACTCGCCGCGCTCGAGCTGTCGGCACTGGCGCAATGGCCGGCCACGCAGCGCGCCGCACTCGGGGCCACCGCCATCATGCACGCGAGTCTCGGCCCGGTCTGCTATGTGCACGGCGTCGCTGACGGTGAGACCATCGAAAGAATCGTCTGGAACCAGCCGCGTCCCCCGGATAGCGAGGCAAGTGCCTTCAACGGTATTGCCTGGCAGCGCCTCTGCAGGCGGGAGCCGACAGCCGCTGCCGTGCCGGAGCTGGCTGCGCTGCATGCAGACTCGGCATTGTTTGTCGCCTACTGGCATGCGCTGCAGGACCAGCAGTTGGGCAGCGATGTACGTCTCTGGACCAGCGGTATCGAGAGCTGGCGTCAGTTGGCAGCACGCGGTTACTGGATCGAAGGCTGCGGTGACCACCTGGGCTTTGACGATCTCCGCGGCACCCTGGGCTGCCCGGTACTCGGACTGCCGCCATTGCAGGACTGGACGGCAGTAACCTCGGCCGACGCCGTGCCGGGCTGGCGCAATTCGGGTATCGGCCGCGTGCTCGCCACTTATGACATCCTGCCGCCAGCCGACAGCGCCGCGCTGCGCGCCGTCAAGTCGGAGGCTGCCCGCGCCACGCATTGCTACTGGAGCAATGCGAAGCAGTTCCATGCGCTGCGCGCCGTACTGCCAACGAACGCGCAACACGCCTGCGGCGCCGGCAAGACGCGCAAGGCCCTGCATGCTGCCGGCATTGATGCGCAGCCTTTTCCAAACGGACACGAGTGGCAGCGATGGCTGCAATGAGCCTGCGGCACAACCGCGACAACCGCCACATCCGCGAGCTGACGCGCGAGGTGCGGCTGCACGTCGAACAGTTCATGCAGCCACTGTTTGTGGTCGACGCGTTGCGGGAACGCGAAGCCGTGCCCGGCCTCACCGACGTCTATCGCGACACGGCCGAGACGCTGCTGCGACAGATCGAGGCGGACCTTGGTCAGGGCATAGCCAAGTTCCTGCTGTTCGGTGTGCCGGCCCACAAACAGGATCACGATTTTTCCCACGCTGCCACCACCGATGTCATCGCCGCGGTCCGGCGCCGTTTCGGCAGCGACATCTGGCTCGCCGTCGATGTCTGCCTGTGCTCGCACACCACGCACGGGCACTGCGGCGTCCTCAACGACAACCGTGATCACGTATTGAACGATGCCTCGGTTGCCGCGCTGGCCGACGCCGCGCTGCAGTTTGCGCAGGCCGGCGCAGACTGCGTGGCGCCGAGCGACATGCAGGACGGCCGGGTCGCCGCGATCCGCGCCGCGCTCGACCAGGCCGGCCTCGAACGGCAGTCGATCATGAGCTATGCCGCCAAGTTCAACTCGGCTTTCTATGGCCCGTTCCGGCTGGCGGCGGATTCAGCGCCGGGCAGCGATCTCCCGCTGCGCGACCGTGCGAGCTACCAGATCGATCCGGGCCGGCCTGCCGATGCCCTGCTGTGTGCCGAACGCGATGCGGCCGAGGGCGCCGACATCCTGATGGTGAAACCGGGCCTGCCCTATCTGGACATTCTGGCACTGCTGTCGGCACGCATTCACAAACCGTGGGCCGTGTACCAGACCAGCGGTGAACAGGCCGGCATCGATCTGCTCGCCGAACGCGGACTCACTGATCCGGTACGTGCACAACTGGAAAGCTGGACGGCCTTCTCGCGCGCCGGCGCCAACATGATCATCAGCTACGCCGCACGGCGTGCGCGCCGGTACCTCAGCGCATGAGCCGCTCGGCCGACATGTTTGAGCGCGCAAACGCCGTGACTCCCGGCGGCGTGCATTCGCCGGTGCGCGCATTCCGCCGTGTCGGCGGCACGCCGCTGTTCATCCGCAGTGCGCAGGGCAGCTGGATCGAGGATGTAGACGGACAGCGATATACGGATTTCTGCATGGCCTTCGGGCCGATGATTCTCGGCCACACGCATCCGGCCGTCCTCGATGCGGTGACTGCCGCGGCAGCCGGCGGCTGGAGCTTCGGCACGGCAGAACCCTATTCGCTGGCCCTTTCCGAACTCATCTGCAACCGCTTGCCCTGGGTGGAGAACCTGCGCTTCGTCAATTCAGGCACCGAGGCCGTGATGTCGGCCCTGCGCCTTGCGCGTGCAGCCACCGGGCGCTCACTGATCCTGAAATTCGACGGCTGCTACCACGGCCATGCCGATGCGATGCTGATTCGCGCCGGCTCCGGTCTCGCCGGCATCGCCGACAGCGCTGGCGTACCGCCCGGTGTGGCTGCCGATACCGCAGTCGCACAACTCGACGACATCCCGGGACTGGAAGGCCTGTTCGCAGCGCGCGGCCCGGAACTTGCCGCCGCAATCATCGAGCCGTTGCCGGCCAATCATGGCCTGCTGCCACAACGCCAGGAATTTCTGGATGCGCTCGCCTGGCAATGTCAGCAGCACGGCACGCTGCTGATCTTCGACGAGGTGATCAGCGGCTTTCGAACCGCCTTTGGTGGCATGGCGGAGATCACCGGCATCCGGCCCGACCTCGTGACCTACGGCAAGATCATCGGCGGCGGCTTTCCGGTCGGTGCCTATGCCGGCCGCCGCGAAATCATGCAGCTCGTCGCACCGGTCGGGCCCGTCTATCAGGCTGGCACGCTGGCCGCGAATCCGGTGGCGATGGCTGCCGGGCTCGCCACGCTGGAACGCCTCACCGACGGCACCGCCTATCTCGCGCTGGAGGACAACGGACGCCTGCTTGAAGAAAAGCTCGGCGGCATGCCTGGATTGCGCCTGCAGCGCTTCGGCTCCCTGTTCTGGCTGGTTCCCGATGACGCCGGATCCGGTACCGTGATTCGCAGCCCGGCTGCGTTTCCAGCCGCCAGCGAGTCGCGTTTCGCGAAAATGTTTCACGCACTGCTCGCCGCCGGCATCTACCTGCCACCCAGCCCCTACGAAACGGGCTTTCTCTCCACCGCACACAGTGAAGATGACATACAGGCGCTGGCGGATGCGGTGCGGTCCAGCCTGGACGCCCCCTGACCGGGACCCACGTCACGCTCATCTCCCCCATGCGCTCAAGATTCTGTCACACCGGCCGACTACCGGAGGACACAGAACCTTAAAGGCGACGCATGGAAACCTTCGATCTACTGGTCATCGGCAGCGGGCCAGGTGGCCAGCGCGCAGCGATTCAGGCGGCCAAGCTCGGCAAACGGGCCGCCGTCATCGAACGCCGCGAGATCGTCGGCGGCGTCACTGCCCACACCGGAACGATTCCCAGCAAGTCGCTGCGCGAGGCCGTGCTGTATCTGTGCGGCTGGCGCGAGAAAGGCATCTACGGGCGCAGTCACCGGGTGAAGTCGGACATCACCGCCCATGATCTGTTCCAGCGCCTCGGCATCACCGTCGCGCATGAAATAGAAATCATCGAGCACCAGCTGCAGCGCAATGGCGTGCGCATCATTCACGGCATGGCGAAGTTTCTCGATCCCCATACCGTGCACGTCACCAGCATCACCGGGCAGAGTGCCGATTACCGGGCCGAGAAAATCGTCATCGCCACCGGCACTGTCCCGCACCGGCCGGACAACATCCCCTTCGATGACGAAACGATCATCGACAGCGACGGCCTGCTGCAGATCAAGGCGATACCGCGCTCGATGACCGTCATCGGCGCCGGGGTGATCGGTGTGGAGTACGCGACCATCTTCAGCGCGCTGGACGCGAAGATCACGCTGGTCGACAACCGCAACACCATCCTCGACTTCGTTGATGCCGACATCGTCGATGAATTCCGTCACGATCTCATGTCGCGCGGCATCCAGTTGCGCCTCGGCGAAGAAGTCGAGCGCGTTGAAAAGGCTGCCGATGGAAGCGTAGTCACGCATCTGAAAAGCGGCAAGAAAATCCGCAGCGACCTGCTGATGGTGGCAGCCGGACGAACCGGGGCCACAGCCGGCCTCGACCTGGACAAGACCGGGGTACCGGTCGACTCGCGCGGCCGCCTGACCGTACAACCGAGCTACCAGACCGAAGTGCCGCACATCTATGCCGTCGGCGACGTGATCGGTTTCCCGGCGCTGGCATCCACCTCTGCAGAGCAAGGGCGGCTTGCCGCCTGTCACGCCTTCGGCGGTTCCTCCGAAACCGCCACCGACTACTTCCCGGTGGGTATCTACGCCGTGCCGGAGATCAGCATCGTCGGCAAGACCGAACAGCAACTGCGCAATGAAGGCATCGCCTACGAAACCGGCATCGCCCGCCTGCGCGAGACCGCCCGCGGCCAGATCCAGGGCGTGCAGGACGGCCTGCTGAAACTCCTGTTCGGCCTCAAGGACCACCGCCTGCTCGGCGCCCACATCGTCGGCGAGGGCGCCACCGAACTCATCCACATCGGCCAGGCCGTCATCGCCCACAACGGCACGCTCGAATACTTCGTCGGCGCCGTATTCAACTACCCGACCTTCGCCGAGGCTTACAAGATCGCTGCGCTGGATGCCTGGAACCGCGTGCGCGTCTGATGGTCGCTGCTGCAGTTGACCGGCGTCATGTGCCGCGAAACGGAACGTAGAATAAGCAGATCCTTCATGCTCCCGGGATCTGCACATGAAACGTCTGCTCAAACGCCTAGCCCTCGGCCTGCTCGCGATCGTCGCGCTTGCACTGCTGGCATCGTTCATCGCCAAACCGGTGATGACCACACGGCTGGTGGGTCTGCCCTTCGGCGGCAGCCAGGGTCCGACCGATCCGGTGCGCGGCGGGCCGGTGCCGGCGCTGGTGGTCGCCAGTGAAAGCGAGCGGACGATTCCAGCAGCCGTTCTCGATGCGGCAAGCAAGGCGGCGGCAGCGACCGATGCGTACTCGCTGCTGATCTGGCAAGGCGGCGCGCTGCAGCTGGAGCAGTACTACGGGGACCACAACGCGCAGTCAGTCGTCTCCACACAGTCGATGCACAAATCGGTGCTGGCGATGCTGGCCGGCATCGCGATCCAGCAGGACCTGATCAAGTCGGTCGATGATCCGGCGGCTAACTACATCGAGGAATGGGCCGGCGACGAGCGGCGCCACATCACCATCCGGCAGATGTTGCAGCAGGCGAGCGGCATCGACTTCCCCGCATTCCCGGCGGTGATCGACATGACCATCGGTGACGGGCTGGAACAGATCACTTTCGAGCAGGGTGTGCTCGCGCCGCCCGGCACGCAGTTCGACTACACGAACATCAATCCCGAAGTGCTCGGCATCCTGCTGCAGCGGGTCTCCGGGATGAGCTATGCGGAGTACCTGTCGGAAAACCTGTGGCGACATGTCAGCGATGACGATGCGACCGTGTTGCTCGACACGGAAACAACCCGCACGCCGCGCACCTTCTGCTGCCTGGACACCACGGCACGCGCCTGGCTGCGTGTCGGGCTGCTGCACCTCAATCACGGCAGGGTCGGCGAAATGCAGGTCGTGCCCGAGCAGTGGATGAAGGACATCATCACGCCCAGCGCACAGAACCCGAACTACGGCTATCTCACCTGGCTCGGCACCACGTACCAGAAGAACCGGCGCTACAACCGCAAGTCGTCGGCGGCAGCCTTCCACTCCGAGCCCTTCGCCGCACCCGATGTCATCTATTTCGACGGCTTCGGCGGGCAGCGCGTATACATTGTGCCCTCGAAGCAACTGGTGATTGTCACGACCGGTCCTCTGCGCCAGGACTGGGACGATGCGCTGTTGCCGAACCTGGTCATCCGCGGCATGGGCGACTGAAGGAATCAGCGCGGGCTGCCCGGCGCCTCGATGACCGCCGCGAGCTCGATATGCAGCGCGCGCTCGCGCCAGATCAGGTACAGGCCGCTGGCAATCACCAGGGCCCCGCCGCTCCAGACTCGCGCTGAAGGCAGCGCCGCCCAGAATACCCAGTCGAGTGCCACGGCCCACAGCATCGCGGTGTATTCAAAGGGCGCGACCACCGAAGCGGGTGCACAGCGGAACGCCTCGGTGATGAAGTGCTGGCCGAAGGCGCCGAGCAGGCCGAGCAGCGCCAGCCACAGCCAGTGCCGATGCTCAAGCGGCACCCAGTCCGGCAGGGCCAGCAGGCCGGCGAACACGGTGAGCAGCACCAGGAACCAGAACACCATCGAGGCCGTCGAGTCGGTACGCGTGAGCATGCGCGCCGTGATCGCACTGCCCGCGTAGGCCGCTGCGGCAACCAGTGCGCCGATGGCACCGAGCAGACTGAGGCGACTTGCGCCCGGCTGCAGCATCCACAGCACGCCGATCAGGCCGGCAAGGATCGCCAGCCAGCGCCGCCAGCCGACATGCTCGCCGAGCATCGGCACCGAAAGCGCGGTGACGAACAGCGGCGCGACGAAGAATATCGCGTAGGCATCGGCCAGCGACAACTGGCCCACGGCATAGATGAAGCCGCTGAGCATGACGAGCGCGAGCACGCCACGACCGAGATGCAGGCCCCAGCGCACCGGACGCAGCTCGCGCCAGCTGCCGGTATATGCAAACAGCAGCAACAGGTACGGCAGCGAAGCGGCGCCGCGCAGTGCAGCCACCTCCAGCGGCGGATAACTCGCCGCAAACAGCTTGAGTACCGCATCCATGCCGGCAAAGAAGGCCACGGCGAGCAGCATCGAAGCGATGCCGCGCAGCCGCTGGTCATTCATGACGTGGAGCGCCAGTCGCCAATCAGGTTGGCTCCTGCTGATACGGCACCGGCGGCAGGGTCATGAAGAAGTCATAGAGCGCACCCAGGTCTGCATCGCTCATCGCGCCGAAGGCATTCCAGTTCATGAGGGTGTTGGCAGTCGGGTCAGTCTCGACGCGCGCCACCCGCGACTTGAACAACTGGACGAACTGCTCTTTGGTCCAGCTGCCGAGCCCGCTTTCATGCGGCGTGAGATTCATCGTGTACATGGTGCGGCCGTTCAGGAAAAACGGCATGCCACCTGCGAATTCGCGCCCTTCAAAGCCTTTCATGGACTGCGGATCCTTGGGCGTATGGCAAAACTCGCAGCGCGCCACGGTGGCCAGATACCTGCCGTAGGCCACCGAATCAGAGCGGTCCGGCGCGTGCGCGGGACTGTCGAAGGGCTCCGGCCAGAGCTGGACCAGCATGTTCATCGGAAAATCGATCTGGCGCTCGGGGCGGACAGACTTCACCGGCGTCATCGAACGCAGGTAGGCCACCACCGCCTGGATGTCGTCATCCGCAAGGTTCCTGTAGATGAAGTACGGCATGATCGGGAACAGGCCCTTGCCGTCCTTGTTCACACCTTCACGCACAGCGCGGATGATTTCGCCATCCGTCCAGCTGCCGAGACCCGTCTCCTCATCCGGCGTGATATTGCGGATGCAAAGCCGCCCCGGAAATCTTTCCTGGCCCGCGTTGACGCCCGCCGCGATGGTTTCCCGGGTCATGCACGCGCGTCCCGCACCGATGGGCTCAACCGGCGGGCCACCATAGAAGTTCCAGTCACGCTCTGAATGGCAGTCCACGCACTGCAGGACATTCACGGCGAGATAACGTCCCCGCTCGATGTTCTCCGCGGTCAGTTCGACCTGTATGTCAGCGGCAGGCCGCTGTCGGGGCAGTCGGGTGGAAAACCAGACCCAGGCAATCAGGATCGCGACGATGACTGCCAGAACCACCCGGACCAGGTTTTTCTTCATTGCCTCATCTCCTGCCGGCCCACTGGAAGGAAGTCCGGCTTGTCAGGTACCCAGCAGCCGCAGGAACTCGTTGCGGGTCTGCGGATGCGAACGGAAATGGCCAAGCATGCACGAGGTCGTCATGATCGAGTTCTGCTTCTCGACACCGCGCATCATCATGCACATGTGCTGGGCCTCGATGACCACACCGACACCCTTGCCGTTGATCGCCGACTGCACGCATTCGGCGACCTGCTTGGTCAGCACCTCCTGGATCTGCAGACGACGCGCGTAGTAGTCCACGATGCGCGCGATCTTCGACAGGCCGAGCACCTTGCCGTTCGGCAGATAGGCCACGTGACACTTGCCGATGAATGGCAGCATATGGTGTTCACACATCGAGTACATCTCGATGTTGCGGATGATCACCAGTTCATCGGTATCGCTGGTGAACACGGCATCGTTGATCAGTGTGCTGATGTCCTGGCGATAGCCGCGGGTCAGGAAGTGAAAGGCTTTCGCCGCCCGCTCTGGCGTCTTGACCAGACCTTCGCGCTGCACGTCCTCGCCGAGCAGCGTGATGATGTCGCGGAAACGCTCGGTCATCTGTTCGATGACGTGTTGCTCGTCCTGCGGTGGTGCGCTGCTAATGGGCTGCTGGGACACGGCGACTGCTCCTTGTTCTTGCCCGGCTATGGTAACGGACCCCGGGCCTGCCGTCCGATCGCCACCGGTACCGCCGCACCGCCTGACCGCTCCGTGAGTTGCGCCACGACGACTGCCAGCCCGCGGATGGTCGGCGTCTCGAAGATACTGATCAGCGGCAGCTCGACACCAAACCGGTCGCGGAGCCTGGCGATCAGGCGGGTGGCCAGCAGCGAATGTCCGCCGAGCGCAAAAAAATCGTCTTCCGGGCCGATATCCTCCCGTTTCAGCAGCGTCTGCCAGAGCTCGGTCAGCGTGGCTTCGACATCGCCCTCGGCGATCGCCGCCCTGCCGGTTGCTGCCGGTCGCGACAACGGCCGGCCGGCCAGCGCACGGCGATCCAGCTTGCCGTTCGGCAGCTGCGGCAGGCTGTCGACGGCAACATAGTGAGCCGGCAGCAGCGGATCCGGCAAGAGCGGTTTGAGATGAGCGCGCAGTTCGGCTGGTGTCGGCAGGGTCGCCGCCCTGCGCAGACTGCAGTACGCAACCAGCATCGGCTCGCTGGCGGGCTCGGCATGCAGGACCACGGCAACAGCGGCCAGGGCCGGATGCGTGCGCAGCGCGGCCTCAACTTCCCCGGGCTCGATACGAATACCGCCGAGCTTCAGCTGATCGTCGCGCCGGCCCAGCCAGGCCAGACTGCCATCCGGCAGCCAGCGCGCCAGATCCCCGGTGTGCAGACGTCCGGCGGGTACATAGCGGCTCTCGATAACCACTTCGCCGCTGATGCCAGCCGGCTGATCCTGCTCGTCGAGCAGCAGCACGCGCTGGTCACCGACCGGCCAGCCCAGCGACAGCACATTGCCGTAAGGCTGGGTGTCATGCGTCGAAAAACACTGCAGCACTGCCGTCGCTTCGGTCAGGCCATAGCCGTTGACGAACTGCGCACCCCTGCGAAAGCGCGACCTGAACAGCTCGAAGTCGGCACGACGCGCTGTCTCACCGCCGAGTACAACGAGCCGCACGCGCGACAGGTCCTGGCGGCACGCGACGTGACTGCCGAACAGATAGCGGTACACGGTGGGTGTGGCGTGCAGGACGCTGAGACCTGCGTCGGCGATGCGGTCAAGCAGCGTCTCGCGATCGAGTCGCCGGATGTCGAGCGGATATACAGCTGCACCGCTCAGCAGTGCGCCAAAGATATCCTGCACGGCTGCATCGTAGCCGTAGGTCGAGACCAGACTCAGCCGATCGGCCGGACCCAGGCCGAGGTTTTCCGCCCAGCTGCGCACGTAGTGCAGGACGTTGCGCTGGGTCTGCGCCACACGTTTCGGTGTACCGGTGGTGCCCGAAGTGTAGAGCAGATAGGCCGCATCGTCCGGACTGCCGGGCAGCAGGGTGAGCGCCGCGGGCGGCGAAGCCGGCAATTCGTCGAGCACGATCAGTTGCAGCGCACTTTCTCTCAGCCAGGCACCAGTCGGACTGTCGAGTGCCGCGCGTTCGCTGACTGCGATGCGCAGACCGGCATCGCGAACGACGACATCAAGTCGTGCCGCCGGTGCGAGCGGGTCGAGCGGCACATAGGCAGCCCCGGCCTGCAGCACGCCGAGCATCGCCGCCACCTGCCCCGCTCCCTGGTTGAACCACAGGCCGACGTGCGTACCGCGTGTGACACCGCGCTGCATGAGTGCCGCCGCCACTGCCCGGGCCCGCTGATCGAGTCCGGCGTAGCTCCACTCCACACCGCTGCTGCCGGCAACAGCCGATGCGGCAACTGCCGTTGCCGCCGCGCGCTGTTGCAGTTGCGCAGCAAACGCTGCTGCAAGCGTGCCCTCACCCGCCTGACGCAGGAGCGCAATCTCCGGCAGGCTGCGTGCGACAGGCGGTGCAGCAACACACAGACTGGCCAGCGGCGCATCCGGTCTGGAGACCACAGCCGCCAGCAGCGCGGCGAAATCATCCAGCATGCGCTGCATCGATGCAGCGTTGAACAGATCGGTGCTGTACTCGAAACTCACGGCAAGTCCTGCCGTGGTCTCGCTGAGCGACACGCTCAGCTCGAACTTCGCGGTACCGCGATCGATCGCCAGTGGCGTCGCCTCAATACCAGACAGTTCCAGCCGACCGGCCGGTTCGTTGTGCAGGTTGAAAAGCACCTGGAAGACCGGCGACCGACCGGTACTGCGCGGTGGTTTGAGCACTTCGACAAGTTGTTCAAAGGGCACGTCCGCATGTGCCCAGGCAGCCAGCGTGCCGTCTTTTACCCGCTGCAGCAGTTCGCGGAAGCGTGGATTGCCGCGCAGCTCTGTACGCAGCACCAGCGTGTTGACGAAAAAACCGACAAGGCCTTCCAGTTCGGTACGCGGCCTGCCCGCTACCGGGGTACCGACCACCACGTCTTCGCTGCCGGCATGACGCGCGAGCAGCACATCGAAAGCAGCAAGCAAGACCATGAACAGCGTGCAGCCTTCAGCCTGCGCCAGCGACTTGAGCGCCGATTGCAGCCCCGGCTCGAGCAGGCGGAAGCAGCGCGCACCGCGATGTGTACTCAGCGCCGGACGCGGCCGGTCGGTGGGCAGATCGAGATACGGCGGCGCATCTTTCAGCTGCGTCTGCCAGAAGTCCAGCTGGCGTGCGAGTTCGCCGTCTTCGAGCGCTGTACGTTGGCGGATCGCATAATCGGCATACTGCAGCGGCAATGCTGCCAGATGCGGTGACTGGCCGGCCAGCGCCGCGTTGTAGAGCGCCGACAGCTCGCGACTCAATATTCCCAGCGACCAGCCATCGGCGACGATATGGTGTACGACGATCGCCAGCACCTGGTCGTCCTTCGCTGCCGGCAGCACGAACACCCGCAGCAGAGGACCATGCGCGAGGTCGAAACGCACCAGCTGCAAGCAGGTCTTCAGTCGGGCCTCCCCGGTATCGCCTACATTGGCGGGTGGGTCCGCGCTCAGTACATTCACCGGCACGGCGAGCGTCTCGTCGATGAGCTGCCGCGGCTCGCCATCGGCTTCCACAAAGCGGGTACGCAGCACCGCATGACGTGCGACGAGCGCGTCTACGGCGAGCTGCAGGGCCTCTGGATCCAGCACACCCCGCAGGCGGAAGGTCCACGCGAGGTTGTAGACCGGGCTGCCTGGCTGCAACCGGTCCAGAAACCACAGCCGCTGTTGTACCGGTGAAAGCGGCGCCAGCCTGTGCACTGCAGACGGTGCAGGCAGCGCCGGCGGCGATGTGATATGCGCTGTCGGCAGGCCGGCGGCAATACCGGATGCGGTCGGCGTCATGAACAGGGCCTTCAGCGGCAGCTCGATCTGCAGGGCATCGCGGATCCGCGCAATCAGCTGTGTGGCGAGCAGCGAGTGCCCGCCCAGGGCAAAGAAATCCTCGTTTGCGCCGACACGGTCGCGGCCCAGCACGGTGGCAAACAGCTCGCACAGCATGACTTCAAGGGGCGAGAGCGGCGCATCAGCACTGTCTGCCCTGGTACCAGTTGGCAACACGGCCGGCAAGGAAGCCCGGTCGAGTTTGCCGTTCGGGTTCAGCGGCAGTTCGGGCAGCCAGACGAATTCAGACGGCACCATGTATTCGGGCAGACGGCCGCGCAGATGGCGCACGAGCAACCCGGCCGAGACGTCAGCGCCAGCCGGCACCATGAAAGCAACCAGCCGCGGATCGCCGGCAAAATCGCGCAGCACCACGACCGCCGCGCTGACGGCCGGATGCGCAAGTAGCGCCGCCTCGATTTCACCCGGCTCGATGCGAAAGCCGCGCAGCTTGAGCTGGAAATCGCTGCGGCCAAGGATTTCCAGACCGCCATCGCTGCGCCAGCGTGCACGGTCACCGGTCCGGTACATGCGCGCAGGGACACCGGCAAAGGGATCGGCAAGGAAGCGCTCGGCCGTGAGTTCCGGCCGCGCGTGATAACCGCAAGCCACGCCATCGCCACCGATCCACAGCTCGCCGCGTACACCTCGCGGCACCGGCTCTCGCTGCGCGTCCAGCACATAGCAGCGCGTGTTGGCGATCGGCCGGCCCACCGGTACCGGCGCTGAGGAAACCGCCGTGATCCGCGCGCAGCAGGACCAGACCGTGGTTTCGGTTGGCCCATACATGTTCCAGAGGTCAGCGCCGCGTGCGAGCAGCGCAGAGGCCAGGTCCGCATCCAGCGACTCACCGCCGCAGAGCATGCGCAGATCCGGCTGGCCGGTCCAGCCGGCAGCGACCAGGTTGCGCCACAGTGCCGGCGTCGCCTGCATCATGGAGATACGCGACCCCGCCAGACGATGGATCAGCAACTGTGGATCGGCCAGTTCATCGCGCATGGCAATCACCGTCGTTGCACCGACGGCAAGCGGCAGCAGGAGTTCCAGCACGGCGATATCGAAGGCCAGCGTGGTCACTGCCAGCAGCCGGTCATCCGTCGCGAGGCCCGGCGTGCGCGCCATGCTGTGCAGGAAATTCAGCACCGCCTGCTGCGGGACTGCCACACCTTTCGGCTGGCCAGTCGAGCCGGAGGTATAGATCAGGTAAGCGAGGGCATCGCCGGACAGCGGCGCGAACGCCGGAATGCTGCTGACCGAACCGGACCTGGCTGTACCGGGATCGAACACGGTGCCGCGAAAATCCGCCAGTCTCCCGGCCAGGGCAGGCGCGGCAACCAGCATGCTGGCGCCGGAATCCTCGAGGATGAACGCCAGCCGCGCGGACGGATGCGCCGTGTCCAGGGGCACATAGTGGGCGCCGATGCGCAACACCGCGAGCACACTCGCCAGCATGTCGATGCCGCGCTCCAGGCAGATCGCCACAGCCTGACCGGGCCGCACGCCGCGGGCGTACAGGGCCGCAGCCAGCTGTTCCGCACGGTCGAGCAGTTGCGCATAAGTCAGCGCCACACCATCGGCTTCGGCGGCGACAGACCCGGGACTGCGCGCCGCCCGGGCAGCAAACAGCGACCAGACGCCGCAGTTTCTGTCATAGGGCGCAGCGTAGTCATTCCACGTGTCGAGCAGCTGTCGCCGGTCCGCTTCGGCCTGCACCGGCAGCACAGACAGGGATGCAGACGGATCGGCCACGATCGCAGACAGCAGCGTCTCGTAGCCCGCAGCAAGACCCTCGATGGTGCCCCGGTCGAAGATATCGCTGTTGTACTCGAGCGCCAGCCAGAGTTGCGACTCGAACTCCGAGACCGACACGGTGAGCTCAAACTTTGCGGTATCCGCCGCATCCATCTCCGCGGGCCTTACTGCCAGCGCGCCGAACTCCACGGCTTCCCAGGGCGTGTTCTGCAGGATGAACATCACCTGGAACAGCGGCGAGTGCGAAAGATTGCGCGGCGGCTTCAGGACCTCGACCAGCTTTTCGAATGGCAGCTCCTGGTGTGAAAAGGCGCCGAGCGTGGCAGTGCGTACACGCGCGAGCAGCTCGCTGAATCTTTCAGCGCCCTCCAGCCGGGTGCGGATGGCAAGCGTATTGGCAAAGCAGCCGATCAGCGCCTCGAGTTCACTGCGCCGTCGTCCCGCAATCGGCGTACCGATCACGAGGTCCGACTGACCCGACCAGCGCGCAAGCAGCAGGTTGAATGCGGCAAACAGCAACATGTAGAGCGTCACGCCCTCCTCTGCAGCGAGCGCCTGCAGCCGGGCGCTGAGCGCCGCGGGTACAGCGCGGCTGAACCGGTTGCCGCGGTAGGTCTGCAGCACCGGACGCGGCCGGTCAGTCGGCAGCTCGAGCAGCGGCGGCGCGCCCTCGAGATGCTCGCGCCAGAAAGCCATCTGCCGCTCGAGTTCGGCACCGGCAAGCCAGTCGCGCTGCCAGACCGCGAAGTCGGCGTACTGCACCGGGAGTTCCGGCAGCTGTGCAACAAGGCCGCGACTGAAAGCGCTGTAATACGCGGCAAGATCCCGGTACAGCACGCCAGCTGACCAGGCATCCGATACGATATGGTGCATCACCAGCAGCAACACATGTTCAGTGGCCTCTGCATCGAGACGCAGCAGGTGTACACGCAGCAAGGGCCCGCGCTGCAGATCAAAACTCGTTGATCCCAGCTCATTCAGCTTTGCCGCCAGCACGGTATCGCTGGCACCATGCAGTTCAGCCGTCTGCACCAGTACTTCAAGCTGGCTCGCGACCCGCTGCACGGCATCGACGCCGCGCGTTGCAAAGCTGGTGCGCAAGGATTCATGTCTCGCCACGACCGCATCGACGGCGCGCTGCAGGCTGTCGTGATCCAGCCGACCGGAGAGTCGCAGTGCCATCTTCAGGTTGTAGACCGCGCTCGCACCTTCGAGCTGGTCCAGAAACCACAGCCGCTGCTGGGCGAACGAAGCCGGAAAGACGTAGTGCGCGGTACTCATGCTTCTGCCCGACGCTCCAGTCGCGGAATCACATCCGGCGCGACCGGCTTGCGCTGTTCAGCTGCCGCCACGCGCATGGCCAGCCCGCGGATGGTCGGCGCTTCAAAGACGCTGATCAGCGGCAGCTCCACGCCCAGCCGGGCGGCGATCCGCGCGATCATCCGCGTTGCCAGCAGCGAGTGGCCGCCGATGGCGAAGAAATCATCATCCGGCGCGATGGACGCCACCGGCAGCAGGCTTTGCCAGATTTCGGCCAGCTGCACTTCCAGTTCGCCAAGCGGTACCAAGCTATTATCAGATGCGGCGGGCACGGCTGCTTCCGGCACTTCAGAAGCGCGCAGCGGCACACCCAGCTGCGGCCGCAGGCTGGAGAGCCGTGCTTCCGGCGCCCGGGCGACGGATTCCAGCAGAACGAGAAAATCTGCAGCGAGTGACTCGATCCGCTTCCTTGAATAAAGCGTACTCCGCCAGGCAAATGCGATATCGAGTCCGCGCGCGTCTTCGGCCACATGGACGCTGAGATCAAACTTCGCAGCCTCGACGCTGATCGGCACGGGCTCGCTCTCGAGCCCGGACAGCACCAGCGGCACGCGCGGCTGGTTGTGCAAGGTGAACAGCACCTGCACGATCGGGCTGTGGCTCAGCGAGCGCTGCGGTGCCAGCACCTCGACCAGCTTTTCAAAGGGCACATCGGCATGTGCGTATGCATCGAGCGCGACGCGCCGGACGCGCACCAGCAGCTCGCTGAAAGCCGGATCGCCGCGCAAATCCGTGCGCAGCACCAGCGTGTTGAGGAAGAAGCCGATCAGTCCCTCGAGCTCGGTGTGCGGTCGGCCAGCCAGCGGCGTGCCGACCAGCACATCCTCGCTGCCGGCATGGTGGCCGAGCAGCACATCGAATGCCGCGAGCAGGACCATGAACAGCGTGCAGCCCTGTGCGCGCGCCAGTTCGTGGAGACCGGCGCAACTGCGCGACGGCAGCAGACAATGATGCCAGGCACCGGTTGCCGTGTCGGCGGATTCGCGCGGCTGGTCGGCGGGCAGCGACAGCAGTGCGGGCGCGCCCTGCAAGGCCTCGCGCCAGAAATCGAGCTGTCGTGCCAGTTCACCGCTGGCCAGCCAGTCAGCCTGCCAGCGCGCATAGTCCGCGTACTGCAGCGGCAAGGGATTCCAGTCGGGCGCGCTGCCGGACAACGCCGCCTGATAGGCAATCGCAAGCTCGCGGTTCAGTACCGACAGCGACCAGCCGTCGGCGATGATGTGGTGCATGACCAGCACCAGCAGCTGATCATCAGGCGCGATTTCCAGCACGCGGAGCTGCCACAACGGACCGCAAGCCAGATCAAAGTGCAGTCCCTGCAGATAGTCTGCGGCAGCCAGTTGCGGGTCACGGCCATTCAGCGCAAGGAACGCCGCACTGATCCAGCCAGCCGGGATATCCACGGGCTTCAGCACCTGCTGCGTGGCTATACCATCGTCTTCGACGAAGCGGGTGCGCAGCACGGCATGCCTCGCGACGAGCGCATCGACGGCAACTTGCAGCGCATCGCGATCGAGCCGGCCGCGCAGACGCACCGCCCAGGGCAGGTGCCAGGCCCGGCTGTCCGGCTGCAGACGGTCGAGAAACCACAGCCGCTGCTGCATCGCTGAAAGCGGCGCCGGCCTGTCGGCCTGCCGTGAATCGGGACGCTGGCGATAGCGCGACATTTCCGGGGTACGCACGCGTCCGCTGCCCCGCGCGTCATCGAGTGCCGCGGCGATCCCGGCCGGCGTCGGCATCGTGAAGATCACCCGCAGCGGCAGTTCCCTCTGCAGCGCATCGCGGATGCGGGCCACGAGCCTGGTAGCCAGCAGCGAGTGGCCACCACAGGCGAAAAAATCATCGTGTACACCGAAGGCACAGTGACCGAGCACCTCGGCAAACAGCGCGCAGACCACTTCTTCGACCGGCGTTCGGGCGCTCACCGGCATCGGCCCGGAAGCGGGTGCGTCCCACTGCGGCTCTGGCAAGGCCGCCCGGTCGATCTTCCCGTTGGGACCCAGCGGTAGCGCCGGCAGCGTCACGAAAATGTTGGGTATGAGATGCTCAGGCAAACTGGACTGCAAGGCCAGCCGCAGGTCTGGCACCGGCACAGCCGCATCGCCGGGCACGATCCAGGCCACCAGGCATGCATCGCCAGCCGCTGTTTCGCGTCGGCCGACGACAGCGTGGCGGATGGCCGGATGTTCTGTCAGGCGTGCCTCGACTTCAGCCGGTTCGATGCGAAAGCCGCGCAGCTTGAACTGGAAGTCGGCGCGGCCAAGCAACTCCAGATTGCCATCGTGGCGCCAGCGTGCGCGGTCGCCGCTACGGTACAGACGCGCACCCGGCACACCGGCAAAAGGATCGGCAATGAATTTCTCCGCGCTGAGTTCCGGCTGACCGAAGTACCCTTGCGCCACACCGGCACCACCGATGCACAGCTCACCGGGCACGCCGGCCGGGACAATATCGCCGCGCGCGTCGACCACGTAGAGCCGCGCATTCGCTAGCGGCCTGCCAACCGGCACTGCGCCGGCGGCAGGCATATCCTCACCGACTTCCAGGCAGGCGCTGTCGATCGTTGCCTCGGCGACGCCGTAGGAATTGAACACGCGGGTGCCAGACGTGCAGCGGGCGCGCAGCGCAGCGGCCTCGGCAGCAAACCACAGGTCAGAACCGACGATCAGCAGACGCAGCGGCGGCAACTGCAGGTCCTGTGCGTCTGCATGCGCAAGCAGCAGCCGGATCACCGCCGGCACGAACTCGGCAACTGCAATTTTCTCGTGGGTCAGCACGGCCAGCAGCGCCGACGGCTCGAGCAGCGTCTCGCGCGGACACAGCACCAGGCGGCCACCCGAACCCAGCGCACGGACCCAGTCGCCGCTGAAGACATCGAATGCCACGCTCGCCATTTGCAGATGGGATTCGCCCGGCTGCAGGGTATAGAGCTCAAGCCATGCCGACAGTGCGCTGGCAAGATTGCCATGCGTGACCATCACGGCCTTCGGCCGGCCGGTAGAGCCGGAGGTGTAGAGCAGGTAGGCCAGGTCATCGGCACTCACGCGGAGCACCGGTGGACTCGCGGCACAGCGGTCTGTTTCTGCCTGCAACGCATCAGGCTGCAGCAGGCGCGCATCGTCGACCGCAAAGCAGGCACGGGTTTTCATATCGACGAGCAGCAGAGCGAGATCGGCGTCGTCTGCCATCGCCGCCAGTCGTGCGGGCGGGTAAGCGGGATCCAGCGGCACATAGGCTGCACCGGCTTTCAGCACCGCCAGCACCGCGACCAGCAAGGACGGCTCGCGCGACAGGCAGATGCCAATCCGCGCGCCGGCTGGCAAACCCCGCGCGAGCAGGAAGTGTGCAAGCCGGTTGGCACGCGCTTCGAGTTCGCCATAGCGCAGGGATATTCCACCCAGCGAAACCGCCGGCGCATCCGGCCAGCGCAGCGCATTGCCGGCCACGGTCTGATGCACCGGCACAAAGCCCGCCGCAAGGACCGGCGGATTGAAGTCGTCGAGCAGGTGCTGCCGGCCGGCTTCATCGAGCAACGGCAATCGCGATATGGCCTGTGCCGGGCACTCGACGATCCCCTGGAGCAGACACAGACAGGAATCGGCAAGCTGCTCGACGGTCCGGACTGCGAACAGATCGGTCGCGTATTCGAAGATCAGCCCGACCTGCTCGCCCTGCTCACTCGCCGTCAGCGTGAGATCGAAACTCGACACGCCCTGGTCTACCAGCCGGTCGAGACGGAACGTCAGCCCCGCCACCTGTTGTTGCTCTTCCGGCATACGGATCAGGTTGAACATGACCTGGAACAGCGGCGCACGGCTCAGACTGCGCGCGGGACGCAGCGCTTCGACGAGTTTCTCGAAGGGCAGATCCTGGTGCGCCTGGGCCTCGAGCGTCACCGTGCGCACACGCTGCAGCAACTCCGTAAAGGTTGGGTCACCACTGAGATCCGTGCGCATCACCAGCGTGTTGATGAAAAGTCCGACCAGCTGCTCCAGGGAACGCTCGGTCCGCCCCTCTACCGGCGTACCGACGACAATGTCCTCGCTGCCGCTGTAGCGGGACAGCAGCACGTCGAAGGCAGCAAGCAACACCATATATAAGGTGCCCTGCTGCTCGCGGGCCAGTGCCCGCAACGCCCGCACCAGTCCGGACGGCAAGGTGCGGCGTACCCAGGCACCGCGGAACTGCTGCTCGGCGGGCCGCGGATAATCAGTCGGCAACTCGAGTGCCGCCGGCATGCCCGCCAGTTGTGCGCGCCACCAGGCGAGGTCCGCGGCCAGCCCCGCATCAGGCGGTCGCCGCCGCTGCCAGAGCGCATAGTCCGCATACCTGATCGCCGGCGGCGGCAGTGCCGGCTCCCTGCCAGCGGCGAATGCCGCATAGCTCGTCACCAGCTCTTCAAAAAGCACATGGTTGGAGGTGGCATCCGTGATGATGTGCTGCATGGCGAGCATCAGCAGGTGTTCATCCGCCGAGCGATGCACGAGTACCGCGCGCAGCAGCGGGCCGGTAGCCAGCACGAAAGGCGCCCGCGCATGGCGCAATAGCGCTGCCTGCAATTCCGTTTCCCCGGCGATATCGAGCTCGACCAGGCCGAGCGACCCGGGCTCATCGATGCACAGCTGCGGTCGGCCAGCCACAGCCGGAAAGCGGCTGCGCAAGGCTTCGTGGCGCGCGATGAGAAAGTCGAGTGCGGCGCGTAGCGCACCGCGGTCCAGCGCTCCGGACAGACACACCGTCCAGGCGATGTTGTAAGCCGGACTGCCGGGATCAAGCTGGTCCAGGAACCAGAGCCGCTCCTGGGCAAAGGACAGCGGCACGACATCGTCATGTGCTGCCGCGACCAGGCCCGCGGCGGCTTGCGACTGCCGCCGGCTGTCGAGCGCCGCCGCCAGCGCTGCGATCGTCGGTGCCGCAAACATCTCGCGCAGCGTGAAGTCTTGCGCATGGCGGGTGCGGATCCGGCTGACGATGCGCGTGGCGAGCAACGAGTGGCCACCTGCATCGAAGAAGTTCTCATCGACGCCGATGTGTCTGCCACCGAACACCTCCGACCACATCGCTGCAAGCTCGCGCTCGGTGTCGGTACGCGGCCCTGCACCGGCGGCCGGTACTTCGACACGGCTCCCGTTGCCGTACAGCGCCGCAAACGCACGCCGGTCCAGCTTTCCGCTCGGCGTCAGCGGCAACTGATCGAGGCATTGCCAGCCGGCCGGCAGCATGTGCGCCGGCAACAAGCGGCGCAGATGTGTGCGCAATCCTGACCACAGTTCTGCATCGGACCCGGTATCCGCCTGTGCAGCGCGCACCACGCCGGCGACGAGGCGCGCGGCCTCGCCCTCTCCGCAGATTGTGACGATGGCGCCGGCGACGGCCGGATGGGCAGTGAGCGCACTCTCGATCTCGCCCGGCTCGATGCGCAGCCCGCGCAGCTTGAACTGGGCATCGAGCCGGCCCAGACACTCAATCTGGCCGTCAGCAAGCCAGCGCGCGCGATCGCCACTGCGATACAGACGTAGCGGCTCGCCATCCGTGGCGAGACGGAGCGTGATGAACTTCTCCGCTGTCAGTTCCGGCCGCTGCCAGTAGCCGGGTCCGACCCCGATGCCGCCAACGTACAGCTCGCCGGGAATGCCCGGCGGCAGCAGCTCGGCGTTGGCATCGAGTACATGGACGCTCGCATTGGCAACCGGCCGGCCGATCGGCACACGCTCCGTCGCCGCGGACAACCCGGTCACTTCATGACAGGTGGCATCCCAGATCTCCGAGGTGCCATAGGTGTTCAGCAGCCGCGCGCCGGGAAAAGCCGAGCGGAAACGCCGCGCGAGCGCCGGATCCAGCGGCTCGCCGCTGCTGATGCAACTGCTGAGCGCGGGCAGCCCTCCCGCCGGCATTGCATCGAGCAGTGCGCGCAGCAGCGAGGGCACGAGCACCAGGTGCGTGACCGCATGAGCGCGCAGGAAGTCCGGCAGGCGCAGCGCATCGCCGGCAATATCGTCCGGCACGATCACCAGCGGGATACCGTGACCGAGCGCGCCGAAGATCTCCCACAGCGAATCGATAAACCCGAAACTGGTGCGCAGCGCAAACACGTCCTCCGCACCGAAGCCGTAGCCCTGCCACATCCAGTGGCAACGATTGACCGCCGAAGCATGCGTGGTCAACGCGCCTTTCGGCATGCCCGTGGAGCCCGAGGTATAGAGGATCACTGCAGCGTCGGCTGGCGCCGGTACGGCCGGCTTCAGCGGCGCATCCGGCCGGAAGGGATGCAGGTCGCGAAGCACGATCTGCACGCCCGCATCGGCGGCGACAAACTGCAGACGTGCCAGCGGCCAGGCCGGATCCAGCGGGACGATCACGCCGCCCGCACGCAGGATACCGAGCAGCGCAACGACAGCTTCGGCCGAGCGCGGCATGCACAGGCCCACCGGCATGCCGGGCTGCAGACCACAGGCGGTCAGGTCGGCCGCCAGCTCTGCGCTGCGCTCCTCAAGCCGGGCGTAGCTCCAGAGCCCTGTGGTGGTGTGCAGCGCCGGCGCCTCCGGCACGCGACGGGCCTGCTCAAGAAAGGCGTCATGCAACGATGTCCGCTCCGGGTACGGCGCAGCCGTATCGTTCCAGTCATGAAGGATCTTCCGGCGTGCGACTTCGGACAGCAGGCTGAGCCCGGCCATCGGCGCATCCGGACGGTCGATGATTGCAGCAAGCAGCACTGCGTATATCTGCGCCAGTTGTGCGCCGACCAGGTCCTCAAGCACAGCCGTCGACCAGGCGAAATAGCCGTCCATCGGCTGCCCTTCACCCGCATCGCGCAGCAGACACTCGAGGTCAAAGTACGAAGCGCGTTCGGCCGGCAGGGACAGGAGGCAAAAGCGCACCTCAGGCGCAGCATCAGCCGGGGCGATGACCACCGGTTCCGGCTGTATACCGGTCTCCCATGAAAACAGGATCTGGAACAGCGGATGCTCATCCAGTTTTCGCTCCGGGCTGACGGCAGCCACTACCCGCGAAAAAGGCACATTCCGGTACTGCATGGCCTCGAGCACCATTGCCCGCTCACGCAACAGGTGACTGCGAAATGAATCCTGCAGTTCGACCGGCGTCCGCAAGGCAACCGGGTTCACCAGGCAGCCGATCATCTCGCGCTGCTCGGGCGTATCCCGCAGGGTCATCGGCGTACCGATCACCAGATCGTGCTGCCCGGTCAGACGGACCAGCAGTACACGAAACGCGGCCAGCAGCACGACATACGGAGTGGTGCCGCTGTCACGTGCGAGTCGACGCAGCCTGTCGGCCAGCGACGCCTCCAGGCTAAAGGCAGAGCGCCGGGAGATTTTGGTGCCCCGCCGCGGACGCACCAGCGCATGCAGGGCCGCAGGCGGCGGCGATGCGAGTATCTCCTGCCAGCGCTGCAGCACGCCGGTTTCATGCTGCGCATCGGTCTGCAGCTGCGCACGCGCCACGTCCGCATACTCGAGCTGCAGCGGTGGCAGCGGTGATGGCTTCCCCGCGAGCAGTGCCTGATAGAGCGCAACCAGCTCCGCGCGAATGACCGGAACCGACAGCCCGTCAGCGATGATGTGATGTGCCGTGACCAGCAGTACGTGCTGCTCGTCGGCCATACGGCAGAGTTGCGGCTTCAGCAGCGGACCACGCCGCAGGTCGAAGGGCTCACGCAACGCTGTGGCAGCGATTTCCAGCAGACCGGACTGCACCGTACCGACATTGACCTGCAACAGCGGCGGACCATTCAGCTGCGGTGCTGCCGGTACCTGCCAGACCTGGCCGTCCTTTTCACTGAAAGTCGTACGCAGTATCGAATGACGCGCAAGCAGGGCATGCCAGGCCCGCGCGAGCAGCGTCGGATCGAGCGGACCATCGATACGGATCGCAAACTGCTCGCTGGCGCCGGTGTCCTGCGGATAGAGTTCATGCAGGAACCAGAGGCTCTGCTGTGCAAAGCCGAGTGGCGCCGGGTTCCCGTTGTGGAAATAGTCCAGCAGCTCCGGCTTGCGTTCGCTGAGGGCCTGACGCAGTTCCGGGGTCAGCGCGCCAGCCGGCGCGTCAAAGAGCAGACGCCCGCGCTCGACCCGCAGCGTGATTCCCGCCGCGCGCGTTGCCGCGAGCAGCTCCGCGATGGTCATAGCTCGCCGTGCTCGCGATCCATCGAGCCTTGCTGCATATGAGCCCCACCGCGCCCGAGTGCGGCCGCAAGCGGTGCTGCATATGCCGCTTCGAGATGGCGGCACATCGCGGCCACCGTAGGCGCATCGAACAGGGCTGCGAGCGGTACCGGCGCATCCAGCCAGCGCTGGGTCGTCGTGGTGAGTTGCACCGCGGTGATCGAGTCACCACCCAGATCAAAAAAGTTGTCCTCGACGCCAATCGCTTCCAGGCCCAGCGCCCGCGCCCAGAGTCCGGCAACAGCATTCTCCACGGCATTGCGCGGGGCGATGGCTGCAGCAGCAAGCCGCGGCCGATATCGGCCCGGTGCGGGCAGCGCCTCGCGGTCGAGTTTTCCGCCCGGCGTCAGCGGCAGCTCCGGCAGGAACAGCCAGCTCTGCGGCACCATGTATTCGGGTACGCGATCGCCGAGCCAGGCTCGCAGGGCGTCGACCGACACCACCTGATCCTCGCTACCGACATCCGCCAGCAGTTCGCGATGCAGTCGCATCGCACCCGCCTCGGTGCCTGAATGGCGCGTCACCTGCCTGAACTCGCGCGCCGGCCTGTCGCCCTCCGCGCCCAGGGACACGCACAACTCGTAATCCGGATGGCGCGGATCTGACTCGTTGAAAGCCCGCCAGCTGATGCGCACGACATCGCCACGATGCACGGTGATGCCGGTTTCTGCCATCGGCACGAACACCGGCAGCCAGGCACGCTGCTCCTGCAGATAGTCCACCGTGTGTACGGCATCGGCAGACACCACGGTCCACAGCAGGCAGCCATCCAGGTATCCGTCACGTCGCACTTCGAGTTCGGCACTGCCGATGTGGCCGGGCGGCAACGGCCCGTGGAACTCCAGCACTTCGAAATCGGTACCTGCGGTCAGCAGGTCCGCAGCTTTGACGTTGCGCACGCAGAGACGCACATCGAAGGGTTTTCCGGTCAGCATGAACATGCGCCGCACGTAGTCGGCGGCAAGCGGCGAAAAACGTGGCCGCTCGCGCGCTGCGGCAGGCAACTCCATCAGCGCAAGCCGGGTGACGCAACGGGACGGGACCGGCACGCAGCCCGCAGCAAAATTGCGGCGTGCGGCATTCCAGACCGCCACGATGCCATCGGCACTGCCGATATTGCCGATGATGCCCTGGGTACACACTTCGACCGGCTCCGGCAGCACCATGGCTGCAATATCACCGTGCAAAACGGTGATGCGATCTTCGAGCCCCAGCGTGCGCACCAGTTCAGCTGCCTGCCGTGCTGCCGCCTCGAGTATTTCAACCGCATACACGTGACGGGCACCGGCTTCGATACACAGGCGCGCCAGCACAGCATCGCTGCCGGTACCTATATCGAGTACAGCCTTGCCAGGCACGCTGCCGGCGAAAGCCGCGCGATAAGCGTTCAGCCGCACCGGTTCGGCGTTCATCAGTCCGTACAGGAACTCGTCGTATACCTCATACGCGCCCAGCGAAGGCCAGAACTCCAGTCCGGTTGCATCCGCCTTTGTTTCCGCGCTGACGATGTGCGCCGTGAGGCGCGGATTGCCGGCCACATCGCTCTGCAGTGCCACGGCTGCATCGCGTACGCCCGGGTGGCCACGCAATGCGGCTTCGATTTCCGCAGGCTCGATACGGTAGCCCCGATACTTGAGCTGCATATCGGCACGGCCCAGATACTCGAGTGCGCCATCAGCGCGCAGCCGCACCTGGTCACCGGTCCGGTAACCGCGCAGCAATCCCTGCCCGGCCACGACATGCGTGGTGAAGCGCTGTGCGGTGAGCGATGCGTCGCCGAAATAGCCCGCCGCGACACAGGTACCGGCCACCCACAGTTCGCCCGCTTCGCCCGGAGCGACGGGCCGGCCGGCAGCATCCAGTACCAGCACGTGACGACCGCCGAGGGGCTGGCCGATATTGCGCACTGCTTCGCTGCCGGAATCAGCTGCGCCGTAAATGCGCAAGGTTACCTGGCCAGCGGTCTCGGTCAGCGCGTAGGTGCTGAGCAGTCGTGGCGCAGAGGGTTGTCGTTCTGCATCCTGGTAGTGATGCCAGGTGGCGATGTCTTCCGGCCGCAGCGCCTCGCCACTGAGCGCGAGATAACGCAACCGGCTGCCGGCGATCGCCTGATGAAAAGGTGCCACGCCGAGCAGCCGGCGCAGGGCTGACGGCGTCTGGCTGAAGACCGTCACACCCCGCTCGGCAATCCAGGCACCGAGTGCAGCGGGTGCATTGCGGACCACTTCGGGCACCACCTGCAGGCAGCCACCGTGCAGCAGCGCACCGTGGATCTCCCAGACCGAGAAGCCGAAGGAAGCGGAATGAAACCAGCTCCAGACATCATCGGAACCGAACTCGAGCGCCGCGCAGAGCGGCGGAAACAGCCCGGCGAGATTGCCATGCGTGACCATCACGCACTTGGGCGCGCCGCCGGAACCGGAAGTGAACATCAGGTAGCAGAGCTGCTCCGGAACGATCTCCACTGCCGGATCCGCAGCACTGCATGCCGCAATCCGCGCGTGCTCCTGATCGAGATCAAGCAGCTCATGCATGCCGGCCGGGCAACGCTCGCGCAGGCGGGCACAGCTGATCAGCACCGCCGGATTCACGACACCCAGCATCTGCTGCAGGCGTTCGCGAGGCCAGGCCGGATCCAGCGGCAAGTAAGCGCCACCGGCCTTCAGCACGGCGAGCATCGCAACCAGCAGCTCGGTTCCGGGCTCGAGACAGATGCCGACTGGCACATCGCGGGCAACGCCGAGATCCTGCAGGCGATGCGCAAGCCGGTTGGCCGCAGCATCAAGCGCTGCATAAGCCAGCTGTTGTTCGCCACAGACGATTGCCGGCGCGTCGGGCCGCAGCTGCACGTGGGCGGCGAGGCGTTCCAGCAGGCTGAGCGACAGGCATGCATCCGGCGCATCGGACTGCGGCAGCGGTGTGCGCAACAGCGTACTCATGATCGCCGCATCCCGGGGAAATCGGCTGTCAGGCCCAGTACCGGCGGGTTACGCAGATAGTCAGCGTAGTAGCCGGCAGACCCGGCATCAGGGTCGAGTTCCAGCGGGTGCCATGCGATCGCGCTGAAGCCGGCGTCGCGCAGCACACGCTCGTAGCTGTCGCGCGAGTAGTACCAGGTATCAAAGCGGATCATCTGCCGCCCGGCTACCAGCGAGTAGCGGATCCGGCTGGCTTCGGCACGCGGCTCCGCCGCGACCTTGTCAAAGCCGTAGGGCGCATAGCCGGCGTAGTCGGCCACCGTCTGGTCCGGATTCTCGACGAGGGCGACGAGACGACCGCCGGGCTTCAGTACGTTCGCAAGCCGCTGGCACATGCGGGCGAGCACCTCGACCGATGGCGCGTAGTGCAGCAGATAGGCAGCCAGCACGATGTCGAAACCGCTTGCTCCGTAACCGGCACAGGGCAGCTCCGGCAAGTCCTCGACCGCACAGCACTGGTACAGGATGCCCAGCGGCTCCCGGCTCTCCTCCTCGCGTGCGAGCCGGATCATCGCCGCCGAAACGTCCACGCCGGCTATGCGGCCTGCGCCCCTTGCCATCAGTCGCCGGGCATGAAAGCCGTCGCCGCAGCCTGCATCGAAGATCGCGGATCCCCGGATATCACCGAGCAGGCGATCGATGGTCCAGCTTTCGATGGCCGCGCGCAGCGGTGAGGCCTTGCTGCGCTGATAGTCGCGGGCGAAGGCGTCGTAGACAGCGGCCACAGCTACACCCGCACCTGCCGCTGTGCTGCCCACTCGGCCAGCATGGCGCGCGCTTCATCACCGAGCACACCGCCGTGCAACCGGATCGACAGAGGTACCGGCGCACCCAGTTCGTGGCCGGTGACCGCCTGCATGTCCTGCAAACTGGCAGCAAAAAACACCTGGTCAATCCCGGCGTAGTGACAGGCGGCAAGACACATGGCACAGGGTTCAACGCTGACATACAACTCGCAGCCGGCAAGCGCCGCGCTGCGCAGACTGCGGCACGCGGCACGGATGGCGAGAATCTCGGCATGCGCGCTTGCGTCGGGACCACCGGCCACGGCGCTGTGCGCGCTGGCAATCACCCGCCCGTCCTGCGCGATGCAGGCACCGACCGGCGCTTCACCGGCAAGCAGCCCGCGACGCGCCAGCGCGAGCGCCGCGCGCATCAGCGTCTCGTCAGCCACCGGCCTCGCAGTCCTCACCCCGATAGATCGCACCGCTCGTACAGGTCTCATGCACGATGACCTTCGACAACAGGGGCAGTACCGGTTTCAGTTGCTGCCAGATCCAGCGTGCGACCACCTCGCTGGTCGGATTCTCAAGACCCGGCACATCGTTCAGATAATGATGGTCGAGGATGTCGTAGACGGGCGAAAACTTCTGCTTGATTTCACCGAAGTCCATCACCCAGCCGGCATGCGGATCGACCGGCCCCTCGACATAGATCGCCCCGCGCCACGAATGGCCGTGCAGCCGGCTGCACTTGTGGCCGGCAGGCACGTTGGGCAGGCGGTGCGCCGCCTCGAAGATAAACTCCTTGAAGATCTCCATAGCTCTCTTTATTTGTAGTCGCGGCCGGTTTGCCCGCGGATGTTCGGTTTCAGTTATACGCAGCGAGCCTGGGACCGGTGGCCGGGCAGCCTGAGGGCGCCATTTTGCCCTGCCAGCCGCGACCATGCCAGCCGCCATTTGTGCCCTCTGCAGCGGCTCGGTACCATGCCTGCCCCCGGGTTGCAGCAACGAGTTCAAGTCAATGGTCAATGACAGCCGCTTCGGCGTAATCACCATCGTGGGCGGCACCGGCGCGCTGGGCGGCGGGCTGGCCCGTCGCTGGGCCCAGGCCGGCATTCCGGTGATCATCGGTTCGCGGGATGCGGTCAAGGCCGAAGCGGCGGCTGGCGAGCTGCGCAAGGCCTTTCCCGGTGCCAATGTCCGCGGCCTGTCCAATCTCGAAGCTGCCCGCGAGGGCAACGTGGTTGTCCTCACCGTACCTTTCAGCCACCAGCGACCGACGCTGGGAGAAATCCGCGCTGCGCTGCCGGGCAAGATACTCGTCGATACCACGGTACCGCTGGTTCCACCCCGGGTCGCCCGCGTGCAGCTGCCGCCTGAAGGCTGCGCCGCGCTCATCGCCCAGCAACTGGTCGGCGAACAAACGACTGTCGTCGCAGCCTTTCATAATGTCTCGGCTGACTCGATGCAGAGCGATGACGCTCTTGATTGCGACGTGCTGGTCACCGGCAACAAGGCGGAGGCCCGCGAAGTCGTGGTGGGCCTCGCCAGGGCTGCCGGGCTGCGCGCCTGGCATGCGGGTTCACTGGAGAATGCGGCGGCGGCCGAAGCGCTCACGTCGGTGCTGATCTTCATGAACAAGCGCTATGGCGGACTGCATACGGGCATACGCATTACCGGCATCGCTGACGACGCCAGCTGAGCGTCCGTGAACGGGCTCAGCTTCATGCGCATTCCGGGCGTACCGCTGGTACAGCCCGGTGACGATCTGGCCGCGCTGATCAGTGCCGCACTGCGCGCAGGCGGCGTAAAGCCGCTGGCCGGCGACCTCATCGCCGTCGCACAGAAGATCGTGTCCAAGGCCGAGGGCCGCAGCGTGCGGCTCGATACGGTAAGGCCTTCGGCCGAAGCGGAGGACATCGCCTCACGCGCCAACAAGGATCCGCGCGTCGTCGAGCTGATCCTGCGCGAATCGCGCTCGGTGATCCGCGTCTCGCCCGGGGTGATCATCGTCGAACACCGCACCGGCGTCGTGCTGGCCAACGCCGGCATCGACCGGTCCAACCTCGAAGACAGCGACGAGACCGCGCTGTTGCTGCCCGAAGATCCCGACGCTTCGGCGGCAGGTCTGCGCGCAGCACTGCAGAAGGAATTCGGCGTCGCGCTCGGACTGATCATCACCGACAGCATCGGCCGCGCCTGGCGGCTCGGCACCGTGGGTATCGCGATCGGCTGCGCCGGCATCAAGGCGCTCAACGATCTGCGCGGCCAGCCCGACATGTTCGGCAGAACGCTGCAGGTGAGCGAAGTGGCAGTGGCCGACAGCATCGCGGCGACGGCCGTGCTGGTGATGGGCGAAGCGGCCGAAGGCACACCGCTGGTTCTGGTCCGCGGCGCGGGAGCCTGTACCGAATCGGGACAAACCGCGCGCGACGCACTGCGGCCTGCCGACGAAGACCTGTTCCGGTGAGCGCAAAGTCCCGTTATGTACTGCTTGCCGGCGGCGTCGGCGGTGCCAAGCTGGCACTTGGACTGGTGCGCACGCTCGATGCGGATCAGCTGACCATCATCGCCAACACCGGCGACGACTTCAGCCATCTCGGTCTCGCGATTTCGCCGGATCTGGACACGCTGATGTACACGCTAGCCGGTGTCGTCAACGAGACCACCGGCTGGGGCCTCCGCGATGAAAGCTGGTCGTGCATGGAAGGACTCGAGGCGCTCGGCGCGGAGACCTGGTTCCGGCTCGGCGACCGCGACCTCGCCACGCACCTGGAACGCACGCGGCTGCTGGCTGCCGGCCGGAGCCTGAGCGATGTCACACAACACCTGTGTGCGCAGCTCGGCGTCAGAACCCGGATCCTGCCGATGTCCGACCTGCCGGTGCGCACCGTGCTCGACTGCGAAACCAACGCCGGCCCCGCCACCCTTGGCTTCCAGGACTACTTCGTGCGCCAGCGTGCCGAACCACGCGTGAAAGCGATTCATTATCAGGGTGCCAGCGCGGCCCCGCCCGCTGCCGCGCTCGCCGCAACGCTGACAGATCCCGATCTTGCAGCGATCTTCATCGCCCCCTCAAACCCCTGGCTCAGCATCGACCCGATACTCGCCATTCCGTCAATCCGCGCCGCGGTACGCTCGGCACACGCGCCGGTCGTCGCCGTGTCACCGATCGTCGGTGGCCAGGCACTGAAGGGGCCGACCGCGAAGATCATGACGGAACTCGGCCTCCGGCCCTCGGCGCAGGCGGTGGCGCATCACTATCGCGACCTGCTCGGCGGCTTCATCCTCGACCAGACCGACGCCGGCGAAGCAGCAGCGATCATCGATGCCGGCATCGCGGTGGCCGCGACACAGACCGTCATGCACACGCTGGACGACCGGCTGAAACTTGCCAGCTTCGCGCTCGGCTTTGCGGCCACACTCTGAATCATGACGGGCGCCTGGGCACTGGTACCGGTCAAGCCTTTCGCCCGTGCCAAGACGCGGCTTGATGGCTTGCTCACCCGCGAGGAATGCGCAAAGCTTGCCGCGCAGATGCTGCTCGATGTGCTGCGCGCCCTCGGTGCCACACCCCTGATCAGCGGCATCAGCCTGCTCGGCAACGAGCCGCAGCTCGCTGCGCTCAGCGCGGGCAGTGGCGCACAGCTGCTGCCCGAACCGCCCGGCGATGACTACCGGAAGGCACTCGGCGATGCTGCTGCCGGACTGGCCGCAAAGGGCGTGCGTCATCTGCTGGTGCTGCCCGCCGACCTGCCCACGCTCTCTGCCGCTGATGTCACCCGGCTGCTGGAAAGTCACACGGAAGGCATCAGCCTGTGCCCCGCCGCCCGGGACGGCGGCACCAATGCGCTGTTGCTCAGTCCGCCAACGGCCATTCCCTTTCTGTATGGACCCGATAGCGCAAAGCGGCATCTGGAAGCCGCCCGCGCCAGGGGGATACCGGCACGGCATACTGAACTGGCCGGATTTGCACGTGACATCGACACGCCGGATGATGTTCACTGGCTGCTGGAACAGCGCATTGCCTGTGCCACGCTGGCCTGGCTGAAGTCCAGCGGCATCCGCGACCGCCTCAGACGACAACAAAGGGCGACAGATTCTTGAAAACACCGGCCGCTGCGCATCCCGAACTGCCGGAGCTGCTGAAGCTCGGCGAGTCACCGCTGCCTGAACTGATGGCGTCAGCAGCTGCGCTGCGCGATGCGGGGCACGGCGATATCGTCACCTGCTCGCGGAAGGTCTTCATCCCGCTGACAGAACTGTGCCGCGATGTCTGTCACTACTGCACCTACGCCAAAACGCCGCGGCGACTGACGAACGTCTACCTGACAGCGGAAGAGGTACTTGCCATCGCCCGTGCCGGACAGGCCGCGGGCTGTCATGAAGCGCTCTTCACGCTCGGCGACAAACCGGAACTGCGTTATCGCGCAGCCCGCGAGGCCCTCGCCACGCTGGGGTTTGCGTCCACGCTCGACTATCTGCGGGCGATGGCGGAACTGGTACGCCGGGAAACCGGGCTGCTGCCGCACCTGAATGCCGGCGTAATGTCATACGAGGAATTCCGCAGCCTGCGCGAAGTGGCTCCGTCGATGGGCATCATGCTGGAATCGGCGGCATCGCGCCTCACGCAGCGTGGCGGACCGCACTTCGGCTCTCCGGACAAGGCGCCCACCGTCCGGCTGCTGTCGATACGCGCTGCGGGCCAGGCTCGCGTACCGCTCACCTCTGGCCTGCTGATCGGCATCGGTGAAACACGCGAGGAGCGCCTGCTGAGCCTGCTCGCACTGCGCGACCTGCATGCCGAGCACGGTCATCTGCAGGAACTGATCCTGCAGAACTTCGTGCCGAAGCCGGGCACGAAGATGGCAAAGGCGCCGGCACCGCCCGTTGAGGAACTGCTGTGGACCATCGCCATGGCACGGCATGTCTTCGGTGCTGCAATGAGCCTGCAGACACCACCCAACCTCAACGCTGGCCGGCTCGCTGCGATCATCGCGGCCGGCTGCAACGACTGGGGTGGCGTTTCGCCGGTCACGCCGGATCACGTGAACCCTGAATCCCCCTGGCCACATCTGGACAGCCTTGCGGAGCAGACCCGTGCGACCGGCAAGACGCTCGTGCCGCGGCTCACGATCTATCCGCACTACATTGAACAGCGCAAGGAGTGGCTGCACCCGGGACTTGTCGCCAGCGTCCTGAAACACGCCGATGCAAGCGGCCTCGCCCGTACCGATGACTGGTCACCCGGCGCGGGACTGGCGCCACCGCCAGTTGCTGCATCGGGTACCACCCTCCGGCGACCGGACTCGCCGGCAGTGCAGCTGATGGAGCGCGCACGCCAGGGCGAGCGCCTCAGCGAAGACGAGGTCACGCATCTGTTTTCACTGCGCGGGTCCGACTGCGAGCATCTGCTGCAGCTCGCCGACGAGGCCCGCGCGGAAAGCTGCGGCGACACGATCAGCTACGTGGTCAACCGCAACATCAACTACACCAACCTCTGTACCTACAAGTGCAGCTTCTGCGCCTTCTCCAAGGGCAAGACCCACGAAGACCTGCGCGGCGCACCCTATGTACTCGACATGAGCGAGGTCGCGCGACGCACTGAAGAAGCCTGGCAACGCGGTGCAACGGAAGTATGCCTGCAGGGTGGCATCCATCCGGCCTTCACCGGGCAGACCTACCTCGACGTGCTGCATGCCGTAAAGGAGGCCGCACCAGACATACACGTGCATGCTTTCTCGCCGCTCGAAGTCACGCAGGGTGCCAAGACGCTGGGGATTCCGCTCGACACCTTTTTACGGCAGCTCAAGGCGGCCGGCCTCGGCACGCTGCCCGGCACGGCCGCCGAGATTCTAGACGACGAGGTGCGACGCTATATCTGCCCGGACAAGGTGAATACCGCCGCCTGGTTTGGTGTGATGCGCACAGCGCACGCACTCGGCCTGCGCACGACTTCCACGATCATGTTCGGCCACCTCGAAACGACACGACACTGGGCGCGACACCTGCTCGGCCTGCGCGACCTGCAGGTCGAAACCGGTGGTTTCACCGAATTCGTGCCGCTGCCCTTCGTGCATATGGAAGCGCCGGTTTACCGTCGCGGCCTGGCGCGCCCCGGCCCGACCTGGCGTGAAACCATGCTGATGCATGGCATCGCCCGGCTCGTGCTCGGTCCGGTGCTGCACAACATCCAGGTGAGCTGGGCAAAACTCGGCGAAGAAGGTGCGGCGCGCATCCTCAACGCCGGTGCCAACGACCTGGGCGGCACACTGATGAACGAAAGCATCTCTCGTGCAGCAGGTGCAGCCTTCGGGCAGGAATTGTCACCGGAGCGCATGGATGCGCTGATCGAAAGCATCGGCCGTCGCCCGGTACAGCGCACGACACTGTATGGCACACCGCCGGCCGAACGCATCGCGCAGTCGTATCAGGCTACACCGCTTGAAGCGCTGCAGTTCCGCAGCGCAAAGGAATATCGCGCCGGTCACTGACAAAATAGCGGTCAGACGCGGATTTTTCAGGCGGCCTGACGGACCGGTGCGGTTTCTTCGCCACCGAGTCCGGCCAGCAACTCTTCCAGCAGCTGCGACAGCTCACCGGTCATCAGGGCAAAGTCGATATCGAATTGTTCCTGCGGATTCTCGCCCTGCGCGTTGTCATCCTTGTAGACGTCCAGGAACCGGACACGCTTGATGTACAGGTTCTGCTGCAGCATGAAAGCGATGCGTTCGTTCCACACCAGTCCGAGCCGGGTCGGCGTCTTGCCGGCGCCGAGATGGCCGCGGATCTCGGCACTGTCGAGCGGATGATTCACGTAACGGATGGTTGCGCCGCCACCATCGACAGCCTGCAACTCCAGATCCTGGTCGATGCTGAAGCGTCCCGGCACCCGCCCCTGCGTCAGCCAGGTGGCCATCGCGCCGGCCGGTGAGTTCAGGCTGGCGACCGGCTGTACGGCGAAGCTGCCGAGCGTCTCGCGCAGCGTTTCCACCAGCTCCTCGGCGCGTGGCGCGCTGCTGGTATTCACCGCCAGCCAGCGCTGCGGCAGGTTGAGCCAGGCATGCGTCGTGCGACGACTGGTGAGCGCCCGCGAGCGCAACTCGTCTGTAACCCGGGCCTTGAGTTCGCGCATCTGGCGACGACCCACGGGATAGCCCTGTTGTGCGGCAAGCTCCACTGCCCGTTCTTTGGCCTGCTGGTTGATGACCGAGGCTGGCAGCAACTTGCGGTCGACACCGAGCGCGAGCAGATGATGCCTGCCCTGCGTATGGAGCAGCCGCTCTTCGTAGCCTGTGGCCACGAAGCCGCGGGTCTGCATGTCGAAACCACTGCAGGGCTGCAGCGGCCGGCGCCCAAGGGCTTCTTCGAGTTCTGCGGCCGGCACGGACCAGTTTTCAGGCAGGCGGTAGAGAATCAGGTTCTTGAACAACACGGGTCACGGATCCACAGCTTGGGGCGGGCGAGTATAGCGGCCTCGGCAGCGGCTTGCGGTCCCACAGACTCTCTGGAGCGCCTGAAGGCGCGCCTACGGGTTCCTGCTCCACAAGCGCTCGGCAAACTGAGCGGCGTCGCGCTGCGCATCCCCGTCATCGACAAGCTGCTTCTGCTCGCCGGCATCAGCCGGCGGAACAAAGCGCGCAACTTCGTCCGTGATGAATTCCCAGCACCAGTCAGCGAGGACACCGTCATACGGTCGCCCCCAGGCAGCACTGACCGAGTCCGTGTCGGCATCGACCACAAACAGGCGCACATCGCGTCGACGCATATTCCAGTCGGTGCGCAGCTTCTCTGCCAGTGCAGCCGGTCCAAAAACCAGCAGCCACCATTGCGCAGGGAACTGGTCACCGCGACGGCGCTTTACAACGCGACCGAGGATCCAGCATTCGATGATCTGCGGCTGCCCGGCATTCATCTGCTGCAGATAACGCTGCATATCCGGCTCAAGCCGGAAGCGCGGCACGCCGCCCGTCCACGAATCGCCGGCACTGCGCATCAGGTGGGTGGGCGCGAGGCCCGTCACGGCGACGTACGCGAACAACCCGCCCATGCAGACATCGAAGATGACCTGTGCACCGCTCATCAGCAGGGCCGGCAAATCGGCGACACCGTGCGCGCGGGCACTGCTGACCAGCGATACCGCCGCAAACAGGGCCGCCAAAGCCAGCAGACCAGCCAGAACCCGCAGCCAGACCGGCACGACATACAGGCGGGTCGTGGCCCGTTCCTTTGGCGGCGCAATGAACTCCGGATCAGTAATGGGGAGGGATCTCCGCCTCAGCTGCCGGCTCGCCGACCCGGCTCTCGATCAGCTCGAGTTGCTGCTTGAGTTGCTGGTTGCGCAGCACCGCCTCGTCCAGCCGCTGCGACTGCTGGTAAAGCACGTCACTCAATTCCTGTATCGCCCGCTCCAGATACGCACACTTGAATTCCAGCGCCTCAAGGCGCAGCCCATCATTCACAGCTCTGCTCCCTGCCTGCCAACCGGGACCCCAAACGGGGACCGGATCCGGATTGTCACACAGCAGAATCGACCGGAGTATTGACCCGCCCTGTGAGATCGCATACCGTGACTCACGCAAATGGCGTTTTTGGCCAGCCTTCGACTAAATATCCCGTCCGGGATTTCAAGACGAGTGCTTCCCTCAAACTCCATAATTGTTAAAGGTCACGCGGGGTCGGCGTTATTCCCAAGTGTCCTGTTTTTTTTAACGCCATAAGGAATACTTACGTTAATGGCTACCGGAACTGTCAAGTGGTTTAACGCCCAAAAGGGCTTCGGGTTCATCCAGCCGTCCGACGGCTCGAAGGACGTGTTCGTTCATGTGACTGCAGTGCAGGCCGCCGGCATGGCGACCCTGAACGAAGGTCAGAGCATCTCTTTCGACATCACCAACGAGCGTGGCAAGCCAGCAGCTGCCAACCTGCGGGCGTCCTGATATAACCGGTTCTGCGCTCTGACGGGCCTCTGCTGAGGCAACTGTCGGCTGCGACCTGAACAGGCATCATCGGATGCAATAGTGCCCCGGCCAGTCCGGGGCATTTTTTTGCCTGACGTTTCTGCGCAGTGCACGGCGTAGACTGGCCGGTGCGGCCCCAGGGCAATCTGCCGAGGCGGCCATGACCGGACGACCGGAACCGAAGACACAGCCGGGAGCAGATCTTGGACCAGACCGGTGTCAGCCCGCGCCATCAGGCAGGCGAAACAGCAGCGTCCTCAGCACTTGTCGCCGGCTTGCTGAAGCCCGGGGCCTGCGGCCACCCCGTCGGCTCCCTCGAACTGATCGAAACCCATATCTCATGGGTCATCCTCACCGGCACCTACGCTTACAAGATCAAGAAGCCCGTCGATCTCGGCTTCCTGGATTTCTCCACACTGGCCAAACGGCATCACTACTGCACAGAGGAAGTCCGTCTCAACCGGCGCCTCGCGCCGGCGTTCTATCTCGGCGTGATACCAGTGACGGGAAGCCCCGACGCACCGCACCTCGGCGGTGACGGTGCCGCGATCGAGTACGCGGTACAGATGCGGCAGTTCCCGCCGTCGGCGCAACTCGACCGGCTGCTCGACCACGGGGAACTCAAAGGCCATCACCTGGATGCCTTCGCGAGGCTCATCGCTGATTTCCACCAGCGGGTGTCCATTGCCGGGGCCAGCGTGAAGTACGGCGGGCCGGAGCAGATCATCGCACCCGCGATGGAGAACTTCCCCGAATTGCGCCGAGGACTGCCGGATGCAATTTCAGCGCAAGGCATCGCCGAACTGGAGCAGTGGACCATCAGGACATTCGCGCGATTGCGGGAAATTTTCCAGCAGCGCAAGCGCGATGGCTTCGTGCGCGAATGCCATGGCGACCTGCACCTGCGCAACCTGGCCTGGGTCAACGACGGCCCGCTGGTGTTCGACTGCCTCGAATTCAACCCGGACCTGCGCTGGATTGACGTACTGAACGAAGTGGCCTTTCTCGTGATGGACCTTGAGGCGCGTCAGCAGCCGGCGCTCGCCGCGCGTTTTCTCAACCTGTACCTCGAACGCACGGGCGACTACGCCGGGCTGGCCGTCCTGCCCTTTTACCTGGTGTACCGGGCGCTGGTCCGGGCGAAGGTTGATGGCATCCGGGCGCGTCAGGCCGGCATCGATGATCACGAGAAGACCCTGGCCGAGGCGGAAGCCCGCCGCTATCTGGCACTGGCGCAATGCTACGCGCGGTCCGGACGCCCCCGGCTGATCCTGACTCGCGGCGTTTCCGCATCCGGCAAGACAACGCTGTCCGGCGTTCTGGTCGAGAAGCATGGCGCCATCCGCATTCGCTCCGACGTCGAGCGCAAGCGGCTGGCCGGCGTGCCGCCCGAGGCCGACGCACGCGCGGCGGTGGGCCAGGGCATCTACGACTCCGCGGGAAGTCGCCGGACCTATGCGAGGTTGCTGGACCTGGCGGGCCAGGTGCTCGACGCCGGTTTTTTGGTCATCGTCGATGCGGCCTTTCTCGATGTCTCGCAGCGGGCGCCGTTCCGGGCGATGGCCGCGGCGCGCAATATCAGTTGCACAATCATCGAGGCTACCGCGCCGCCTGCCCTGCTGCGCGAGCGCATCGTGAGTCGGGCGCGGGGCGCGTCCGATGCGGACCTTGCCGTCCTCGAACACCAGCTCGACACCTGGGAACCGCTGACCGCGGACGAGAACGCACACGCGGTGCAGGTGGACACCTCGCTGCCGCTTGACCCGGACGCGCTGGTGGATCTGGTCACCCGATAGAAGCGTTCTGTAAAACAGCTTTCATAAACGGTTCCGGAAAATCATCCGGGCGGGTGACGACGGGCGCAGACGGTTTCAGGAAGATCATCCTCAATGCCATACAACGATAGCTGCGGTGCACAACACCGCGCCTGGGGGAGAAGACCAATGACGACCGGTTCCATTCTGACTGCGCGGATTTCTGCAGCCGCGCTCACGCTTTGCCTCGCGCTGCCGGCCTCGGCCATGACGGTGGTCTATAGCTGGACGCCGAGTGGCGGTTCAGGCGGCAGCGGAAGCATGACCTTCTCGAGCCCGGGTATCACGGATGCCAGCAACTTCAGCGCCATCCCCGTAAGTGCACTGACAGCGCTCACCTACAGCTGGAACAACGGTGCGACCATCAACCTCGGCTCCGTACTGACCAACAATGCGCCGAGCTGGACCGCCTGTGCCGGTACGCTGATCACCGGCTTCCAGATCACCGCGAATTCGGTGCCGTCCACGTCAGGCACGTTCAGCCTGGCGAATTCCGCCGGCAGCTGTTACCCGGGGCCGGTTGTCGTGGCTGGTCCAGGCTCGAATGGAACCAACTCGGTTCTCTATGGTGTCGAAAGCAACTTCGGCAACTGGACCTATTCGCACACCGTGGTTCCCGTGCCGGCAGCCGCCTGGCTGTTTGGTTCAGGGATGGTGGGCTTGCTGGGTCTGCGGCGACGGATCGCAAGTTAATCAGCCTGGACCTGGAGGCTCGGGAGCCCCGCCATGTGCGGGGCTTCTTTTTGGCCGACCTGCAAGCCATCGGCCTGCGGCACACCGGGCTTCATAACCCCCAGCAGCGCCGCAGCCAGCAGGCCCACCCAGACTGTCGCCGGATACAGGCGGCTGCGCGGTACGCCGGTGCGCAGCAGCTGCCAGCACAGCAGGACTGCGGCAAACAGCAGCAGTTTGGCACCGACATAGGGTGCGACATCGAGGCGCCCGCTCAGCGTCGACCAGATCACCGACAGCGGTACCGCCGCGATCACTACCCAGCGGAGTGCTGTTTCCAGACGCACTGCCGTCGTCCCGAAGGCCGTGCCGTCGCGGAAAAACCCGACGAGTGTGAGCAGCAGCCAGACAGGTCCCAGCAGTACGATGCCGGCCATCTGCCACCACGGGTGCTCCATGCCGATGTAATGCGAGAGCAGGCCGCCGACCGTCAGCATCAGGCTCATCGAGGCGCGCGAGATCATCTCCACCCGCACCATCATCTGCCGCGACACCGCCTGCATTTCCGGTGGTGTGCCAGCGTCTACTGCCTTGCGGCTCCAGATCCAGGTGGCCACATCGGGGCCCAGCCAGAAAACGAACAGGAAGATGTGCAGGAAGTGCAGCAATTCCCGTGTGGTCACGCCGTCCTGTGCACCGGCTACGGGTGCTGCCATCGCCAGTCCCGCGCAGAAACATCCGGCCAGGATGAGCAACAAGCGTTGAACCCGCCGCATATGAATCCCCTCTCCACGCCCCTTGTGACATCGAGCGTAGCAGATCGAGGCCTGATGCCGATGGCTTCAGCCCGGGGCTTGTGACAGGTAACATCCACTCATCGGCCAGGCTGGTCGGCGTTCGTCTTTTCCTGAGGATTGCAAACCGTGGCAGAACATGAAGTCATGTGGATCGGCCGCCGCCCGGCGGCGCTGCCCACCATCGAATACCCGGCAACGACCGAAGAATTTGCCGATGCGGTCACCAGCGCCTGCGCCGATGCCGGCTGCAGCGTGCAGGACTATGTGGCCGCTGCGGGCGCCTACGGCAGCTGGCTGATCCGTTTCCGCCGCGACGACGCGAAGCAACGCCTGGTGTGGAACGGCAAGGAAGGCCGCCTGGTACTCGAGCAGGCAACCGCCGGTATCGACTGGGATGAACTGCAGAGCTGCCCCGTGACCGAGCGCAATACCGCCGGGTTCATCGCGGCCATGCAGAACCTGCTGCAGAACCCGGCCTGAGCGACGATGCCGGACCCCTCCGCCAGCCGCACACGCATCAGCGTGCCAGTCGAGGAGGTCGAACTCACCGCAGTCCGCGCGCAGGGCGCCGGCGGCCAGAACGTCAACAAGGTGGCGAGCGCCATCCACCTGCGCTTCGACATCCGCGCCTCGTCGCTGCCGCCCGGGATACAGGAAAGGCTGCTCGCACTGCGCGACCAGCGCATCACGCAGGACGGCATCATCGTGCTCAAGGCACAGCGTCATCGCACCCAGGAGATGAACCGCGACGACGCACTGGACCGGCTCAACGAACTGGTCAACACGGTCACCGTGGTACAACGCAGGCGCATCGCAACCCGGCCAAGCAAAGGCGCCAAGCTGCGACGACTCGAAGGCAAGAAGCAGCGCGGCGCAACGAAGTCGCTGCGCAGAAAGCCGGTGGACTGAGTGGCGGCTACCTCTCAGGGCAGCGCATAGGCCACGAGGTAATCCGAGACGTTGCGGAAGCCGGCCACGATGTGTCCACCGGCCGCCACCACCACGAACTGACGGCCGCCCACCGAGTAGGTCATCGGTGTCGCCATCGCCGACGCCGGCGTGCTCACCTCCCAGAGTTTCTTGCCGCTGTCGATGTCGAAGGCGCGGAACTTCTCGTCCGCACTCGCGCCGATGAAGACCAGTCCACCGGCGGTGACAGTCGGGCCACCGGCCAGCGGCGTACCGAAGGGCAATGGTATCGGCACAGGCATCAGCTTTTCGAGCGTACCGAGCGTGAAGCGCCACTTCGTGCCGGTATCGCCGGACAGATCCAGCGCCATCAACTCGCCCCAGGGCGGCGGGGTGCAGGGCGAGAACAGCGGCGAGAGCACCGGCGCGAACTGAAACGAATAAGGTGTACCCGCCATCGCCGTCGGCGGCCCGATCGGCCCCATCCGTGGCTGATCGAGTTCTTCGGGCGTCACGTCGGCCGTGCGCTTGAGCCGCGTGTAGATGGGGACCTGCGAGACCGGCAACACGAGCAGTGAACGCTCGGGATCGAAAGCCGCACCGCCCCAGTTGTTGGCCGATGAGGCCATCAGCGTGCCTTCGAAGCCCGGTGGTTCATAGAGTCCTGAACGACCGAAGGACGCGAGCTTCCTGCGACAGGCCGAGCGATCGAACAGCGTGAAGCCCCAGGCCTGCTCCGGCGTATACCTCGCTACGCCGAGCGGTGCAGGACGAACCGGAAACGGCTGTGTCGGCGAGAGCACCTCACCAGGCACGCCGTCAGTCGGCACCGGCCGCTCCTCCACCGGAAACACCGGCTCGCCCGTTTCCCGGTTCAAGACGAAGATCAGCCCCTGCTTGGTCAGCTGGATGACCACCGGCAGCAGTTTCCCGTTGCGCTTCAGGTCGACGAGGATCGGCTGCGCCGGAAGGTCGAGGTCCCAGACATCGTGGTGCACGATCTGGAAGTGCCAGACGACAGTGCCGTCGGCTGCGCGCAGTGCCACAACCGAGTTGGCATAACGGTTGTCGCCGGGCCGATTGCCGCCGAAGTTGTTTGGCGCGGCCGTCGCGGTGGGCAGGAAAAGCAGCCCGCGCGCCGGGTCAGACGACATCATGCTCCAGACGTTCGCGCCGCCCGTGTGCTCCAGTCCCTCACGGGTCCAGCCCAGGGCTTCAGCATTTTCCGCCTCGTGCGGAATCGGGTCGAACTTCCAGCGCAACGCACCCGTACGCGCGTCGTAGGCCCGCACCTCGCCCCGCGGGCTGTCGGCGCGCCAGAACTTGCTGTTGTCGGAAGACCCGATCACGACGAGATCAGCGATGGTCACCGGCGGCGCCGAGAACTGCACATCGCCTTCCTTGAGATCCGGGGCGTCGTCGTGGATATCCGGCTGCACGTCCACCACCCCGGCGGTGCCGAAGTCCCCGCAGGGCTTGCCGCTCAGCGCATCGATACCGATCAGTCGCAAGTCATTGGTCGCGGTGAAGATGCGGTGCCTGCAGCTGGCACCAGCAACTGCATCGCTGTCCTCCCAATAGGCCACACCCCGGCACAGGAACTTGCTGCCGACGGGCCCGATGCGGATCTGCGGATCGTGGACCCAGCGCTCCTTGCCGCTCGCCGGATCCAGCGCGATCACGCGATTCATCGCCGAGCAGAACACCAGCGACTCGCCCGCCGCCTTCGGCAGCAGGATGGGCGTCACGTTCAGTGCGGCGAGCGGCCGGTGTTCCGGATGCCGCTCGATGTCGCCAGTGCGGTAGCTCCAGGCCAGGGCGAGCGAGCCGACGTTGTCGCGATTGATCTGCGCTAGCGAGGAATAATGCGACCCGCCGGGCCCACCGCCATAGTGCTGCCAGTCATCGCGATCACCCGCCATGGCAGCCGACACCACCAGCAGCGCCACCAGTCCTGCCCATGCAGGGAAAGGCCGCGTCGCTCGTCTCGTGTCATTTGCCATGACGTGTTCCTCCCTCTACCCGACCACCACCGTTATCTTAGCGATCTTAAGGTGACTCTACGGCGGGAGCCAATGTATTGAGCAGTGCGCTAGGCAAAGACCGGAACGACTCTTTTCCCGAGCAGTCGAATCGCCTCCTCGGGCTTTTCGTAGATACGCAAGGCAATCCCGGTCAACCCGGCTGACTCGAATGCCTGCAAACGCGCGATTTCCTTGTCCAATTCATCGATGCCTGCACATGACGTGACGTTATCAACAAGGGACCTGATGATTCGTTCCGGGACTCCCTCGTAGACAGGGGACCGCTTCCGCAAGGCTGCCAGGAACGAAGGACGCATCTTTTCGACAAGGCGCATGTCTGCCTCACTCATGAAGTGTGAATTCTTTTCACGTGACAGCACATCGCGCACCGTCAGGTTCACGCGTGCCTCGGTTTCCGCTTCAGCCCGTGTCTTCTTGACGTGCCACGCCCAGAAGTTGCTGAGCTGAAATGCGGCTAGATCCCGGCCGGCTCTCTTCAGCGCCGGATCGATGATTTCCCGCACGCCGCCAATCTGCTCCACTATCTTGTCGGTCAGCATCACGCCGTCAGCACAGCGAGCAGCCATGCGCAGCATCTGTGGCTTGTTGGCAGCAGCATAGATGACGGGCGGTGCCTTCGTTACCCAGGCTGCCTTGCAGCCTTTGGCGGTGAACAACTCTCCTTCATATTGCATCTCCAGGCCTGTTGCCGCCTGCTTGATGATCTCGATGCATTCGCGAACACCCCGTACCCGACGCTCGGGCCGCAGATTCATGGCCCTCGTCGCAATCACGCCACCGCCACCGACCACGATCCGGGCACGACCGTTGGATGCCTCATTCAGCGACAGCAGCGATGTTGCCATTTTCAGCGGATGCAGTTCGTAAGGTGAAACTGCAATAGGTCCCATATGGATGCGGTCGGTCGCCTGAGCCGCAGCCAGAAAACCCAGAAAAGGATCCCGACCACTCAGCGTGTTCGAGACCCAGACCCCACCCAGTCCGTTGTCTTCGGCCAGCTTGCTCAGCTCTGCAATCCGTTCCGGGGACTCGCTTGATTCCAGTATGAGGTCAATACGCATATCGGTTGTGCCACATTACGGGCCGACTGCAACTTCAGGCCATCCTCGCCTGACTCAGTTCGTGCACGCTGTCGACCATGGCTTTGACATGATCCACAGGTGAGTAGCGCGGGACGCCGTGCCCCAGGTTAAACACATGACCCCGCGCGGCCTTGCCAGCATTGAGCGTCTCGGCGACCCGACGGCGGATTTCCTCGGGTGACTGGTAGAGTACGTGTGGCTCGATATTGCCCTGCACCGAAACATTGGGTCCAAGTTGTGCCACTGCGTTGTCGAGTCGCATGCCATAGTCGATGCCGATGACATCCGCGCCGCAGTCTTTGATCATATCCAGTGAGCCGTGTGCGCCGAGGCCAAAGTAAATAATCGGAACCCCGGTCGGTTTCAGTGCGGCAATGATCCTTTTGACGTAGGGCAGATTCACGCTTTCGTAGTCCTGAGGCCCGAAGAGCCCCGCATTGGAATCGAACAGCATCAGGGCGTCGGCTCCGGCAGCAGCCTGGGCCTTCAGGTATCCGGCCGTGTGCTGTGCAACCTTGTCCATCAGGATGGCATAGCCTGCGGGCTCTTCAAAAACAAAACGGCGGAAAAGCGAGAAGGCCGTACTTGAACCGCCTTCGACCATATAAGCTGACATGGTGAAGGGTGCAGCCGCAAAACCAATCAGCGGCACCCGGTTGGCCAGCGCACGGGCACAGATTTTCTGGGCTTCGTAGACAAATCCCAAGCCATCGGCCGGGTCCTCCGGCACGATCAGCCGATCCGCGTCGGCCTTGCTGCGAACCGGGTTCCCGAAGACCGGCCCGGTCTTGTCTGAATAACTCAGCTGCATGCCCATGGGCACGACTGCGGTGGTGATATCCGAATAGAAGATCGCCGCATCAACACCCAGAGCGTCGACTGGCTGAATCGTGAGTTCGGCGGCAATCTCCGGCGTGCGCACGCTGGTCAGGAAATCGCTATTGGCCAGCAGCTTCTGGTACTGGGGCAGGTATCGGCCCGCCTGGCGCATCATCCAGATGGGCGTGTAATCGACTTTTTCACCGCGGCAGGCTTTCAGAAAAGCATCATTTCGCTTCGGGTTCTCATGTGCGCCGACGTCAACGATACCGGCCGGCAACCCGTCAGCCGAATTGCTCCGGCCAATTAACGGAGCCAATGACAAAGCGGCACCGACACCCCGGACAAAATGGCGCCGACCCATGGACGGCATATCACTGTCATTCATTCTCTGCGCTCCCTGGATAATCCCTCGAATTCTCGATCAGTCAGAAGTCTGGAGCTGCCGATTACCGGTGATACTCAGCGGGTAAAGCCCCCGTATACCTCAATCCGATAGCCCATCCCATTTCGAATAGCCCGGCGAGAACCGGAACTGACCACGCCATGTACCTTCCTGTGCCAGCCTGACCCTGCCGAGGTCGAATGAGTCCTGGGCAGATCGCGAAAGCCGAGGAAAAAACTTCGACTGCCGGCAATCATTCTTGCTGCCGTTGCGCCATTTCAGTCTGCCGGATCAATTCCGCGGTGCCCGAAAGCCCGCCGCCCGTGCCTCCGCCTCGGAGCAGAACCAGCGTTCGCCCTTCGACTCGTCGATCCTGGTGTTCGCATAGGATGCGCTGCCGGGCACATGATAAATGCGTTTCCCGCCGGAGCCGATGTTGCCCTTGATCAGGCAGTCACCGGACTTCCGGCCTGCAGGCACCGGCGCGCTTGCCGGTGCAGCGCGGATTGCGGCCACACAATCTGCCATCGTGCTGCCCTCGTAGTCGGTGTATGGGCCACCGCTATCCCGGTGACGCCACTCCCAGGGCGCATGCCGTTTCCTGCCGGTTGATCGCCACAACCCCAGCTGCTGGTCGCGGGCCTTCGCCTCCCACTCACAGTAAAGCGGGTCGTCCCTGAACTCGCCGAGATACTGGCGGAAGGCCCAGGCGTTGCCCCTCGCAACCATCTCCAGATTGACGTTGCGCTCGCCCAGCATGACGACAGCGACCAGACGGTCGTATTTGTCCTGCTCTACCGGTATCAGGTCGACCACCTTGCCGCCGATCAATTGCCGCAGCGCCGATGCGGCTTCCATCCCGTAAGGCTGATTCTTCTCCGGCGCGTCGATACCGTAAAAGCGGACGGTGATCGCCCCGCTCTGGAGCTTCAGCTGAGCGGTATCACCATCCGTAACGCGCATAACTTTGCCGCGGAGAACGGCATCGCTGTCCCGGGCGCTGGCGGTCAGCGAGAAAACGAGACAGCTGAGAAAAAGCAGGAAGCGCATCGGGCAAGTATGCCGCCATATCGGTGTTTCAGGATGAAACGGCGGAATGTTCAGCCGAGCTCCGGCACCACCCGCTCCCCGATCAGGCGGATCGAAGCGGCCGGGTCTGCATACAGGCGCAGCGCGACGCTGCCGAGCCCCGCATCGCGCAGCTTGCGCAATTTGCCGATCACGGGCTCCAGATCGTCGGGTGAACCGGAAACCGTGAGCTTGTCGACCAGTTTGTCGAGCAGCCGGTCCGGTACACCGTCGACCTGGTGACTGCCGGTCGCGAAGGCCCGGGCAAAAGCCGCCTCGCTGGCCATGACGAGATCGACATCCGCCGGATCGAGAAATCCAGCCAGCAGCCAGGGGCGGAAGATGCCCCGCAACAGCAGCCAGCGGCGCGCTTCCTGCCGCGCCTGCTGGAGATCCCGGTACACATGCCAGGCAGTGAAGACATTGGTGGCAAATGCGGGTCGCTGGCGGCCAATTTCTGCCAGCGCCGCATCGAGTGTGGCGATGGCCTGTGATGCCGGACCCGGCGGCATGTCGCTCATCATGATGCCGTCGGCACAGCGTGCGGCCATGCGCAGCATCTGCTGCTGGCTTGCGCCGACATGGATGGCCGGCGCCACGGACTCCAGCCAGCGCAGCTGCAGATTGCGAACGCGAAACAGTTCGCCGGCGTAGCTGATGCGCTCACCACTGGCGGCAGCACGGATGATCTCTACGCACTCGCGCACCGCGCGCACACGGCGCGCGGCCTGAATATCCAGCGCCTGCAGCGCCTCGCCACCGCCGCCGATGACAATGCGCGCACGACCGGCAGCCATTTCATTCAAGGTCAGCAGCGCCGAAGCGATCTTCACCGGATGTGTATCAAAGGGATTCACCGCGATGGGACCGAGGCGGATACGCGAAGTGGCCTGCGCGAGCAGCGCCATGTTGGCGAAGGGATCGCGTGAATCGAGCAGACTCGATACCCACACGCCGTTGATGCCACAGTTTTCGGCGAGCTGGCCGAGCTCGGCCAGTTCCTGCGCCCTGGCACGCGCATCGAGGATCACATCGATCTGCACGGTTAGCGACTCCCTGTCCTATTGTCTGGCGGCCTGCTGCTCACGGCAGCACTCAGAGCAGCTCCTCAGCAACCAGACGCAGCGCGTCGACGGATGCACGCGCCAGCAGCATCGAACCGATCTCGCCGCGCGCACCGGCCGCTTTCCAGACGGCGAGGCGTTCACGGATGCGCGCCGCCGGCCCGACCAGTGCGATGGCATCGACCAGACGGTCGGGCACCGCCGCCGCGGCTTCATCCTTGCGGCCGGCCAGATACAGCGTCTGGATCTGCTCCGCTTCGTCTGTATAGCCCATGCGCCGTACATAGTCCGTATAGAAATTTTTCTGGCGCGGGCCCATGCCGCCTATATATAGAGCGAGATGTGAACGAACCGGCGCCCGGCAGGCATCGAGGTCGTCACCCAGTGCGACGGGCACGAAGGGTGCGACATCGAAATCAGCCAGTGTGCGTTTCCGTCCCGATTCCTCGCTGCCTTTGGCAAAACCTGCTGCCAGATGCGGGCCGATGAGATCGAAGCGTTCCGGGTCCATCCAGATCGGGAACACGCCGTCGGCAATCTCGGCGGCGGTGGCAAGTCCCGTCGGCGTGACCGCCGCCGTGTAGATGCGCAGCTGCCCGTCGGCGTGCAGGATGCTCTGCATCGGCCGGCCGAGCCCGGTGGCACCGGTACCTTTATAAGGAATCTGGTAGTGATAGCCATCGTGACGCAGCGGGGCGCGACGGCTGGCAATCTGGCGGACGATGTCGATGTATTCGCGGGTACGGGTCATCGGCCGGCCGTAGGGCACACCATACCAGCCTTCGACCACGCGCGGACCGGAAGGCCCGAGGCCAAGCAGGAAGCGTCCGCCGGACAGGGCGTTCAGGGTCATCGCCGTCATCGCGGTACAGGTCGGCGTGCGTGCCGGCATCTGCATGATCGCGGTACCGACACGGATGCGCGTGGTGCGCGCCAGGATCCAGCTCGCCACTGAAACAGCATCGCTGCCATAGGCTTCGGAAGTCCAGACCGAGTCGTAACCCAGCCGCTCGGCTTCAAGGATCTCGTCCATCGGGACGCTCAACGCTGCCGGTGAATAGCCGGCCACCAGACCCAGACGCATGATGATTCTCCGCGAGTACCGCTCCCCGGAGCAGTATAGGCGGAGATTCAGGCCCGCTGGCGGTCGCGGCCAGCAGACTGGTATTGGTCGAGGAGGCGGGCCAGCTCGTCGCGTTCGCGCTGGAGATCAACCATCTGGGTGGTGGTCAGCGTGGTGCCGGACTCCACGACTTCGAGTTCAGTACGCGCATCGCGAAGTTCCAGGCTGATACGCGACAGCTCTTCGGTACGTACATCGAGATCGGCAAGCAGCGCTTCCTGGCGGACTGCCGCTGCCTTGAGTTCAGACTGCAGGGCTTCGATCTGCGCTTCGCGCTCTGTGACCCGCCCGCGCAGCGCATCGATCTCGGCCTTGCCGGCCTTCGCGGCGTTCAGGAACTGCTCGCGCTCGACCCGGCCCTGGTCGACGAGCCGCTGCGTAACACGCAGTTCTTCGAGCAATGTCTGTATCTTCTTGTCGGTTTCCGGAGCAACTTCAGGCGGCTTGTTTGTACCAGGAAATGCCGGCGCACGTGAATCGTTGCCAAACAGGCTTTCCTTGAGAGGCCCCTCGCCCGACCGCATGATGATGAAGGCGATGGCAATTCCGCTCAGCACCAGGCCGAACAGCAGACCGATACCGATAAGACCGAGGTAGGCCATCAGTGGTCAACCAGCTGATCACGCCGCAGTCCGGAACGCTCCGGATCCCGGGACTTCATGTCGAGCTCGCGCCGCAGGGCTTCCACCATGGTATTCAGATCGTCGCGCTCGCGGGTGAGTCGTTCGATCTGGTCGATGACGACATCCGACCCGACCTGCGACACGTCCAGCTCGGTCTTCACATCACGCAGCTGTACATGGGTACGCACCATTTCTTCGGCACGATCGGCAAGTTCCTTGCGCAGCTCCGCAGTCTTCCGGCATTCGTGCTGCATTTCGGCTGTGAGCTTGCGCACCAGGTCCTGTTGACGCGCTGTCTCGTCCCGCAGAGCAGCCAGCTCAACGGTCATGCTCTCGAGTTGTCCGGCAAGCGCCTGACGTTCATTGACAGCGTCATCCGCAGTGCGCTGCGCAACGCGGAGATCGGCTTCGAGGCCGCGAATCCTGTGATGGAGGGTATCGACCGTACCGCCTGAGCGACGGCCCGCCTGCCAGACCTTGACGGCAATGGCCAGCACCAGGCTGGTGGCAAGCGCTGCCAGCAGGCCGAGGCTGATGAGGGTCCAGTCCAACATAGGCCGGAGAGTAGCCGCTGGTTGCCGGTCGCGGCCATGCACCAGTTCTCACAACGTCGCGGCATGCGCCGGAAACGGAAGCTACTTCACGGGCAGCGCGTAGGCGAGCACATAATCATCGACACCCTTGGCGTCATACCAGGAGTGCCCGCCGGCTGCGAACACCACGTACTGCCGGCCATCGACCTCATAGGTCATCGGCGTGGCCATCGCCGAGGTCGGTGCCCGCATTTCCCACAGCTCCTCGCCGGTCTCTATATCGTAGGCATGCACGCGGTTATCGGAAGTGGCGCCGATGAAGACCAGTCCGCTTCCGGTTACGATGGGGCCACCGGCCGAGGGTCCGCCGAGATTCAGCGGGATCGGAAACGGCATCAGCTTGTCGAGCCGGCCAAAGGGGATCTTCCAGCGGATCTCGCCGCTGACCATATCGATGGCCACCAGCATGTTCCACGGTGGTGCCGTACACGGGGTAAAGGATGGCGACATCAACGGACCCTGCTTGACACCGTAAGGTGTGTCACCGAGATAACCCGGACCCTGCATCGGTGCACCGGCCTCCGGCCGCCGTGCATACCCGGGATCAACCTCTGCCCTGGGGATCAGCTTCACGTAGTAGGGAATCTGCGACACCGGCGTGATCAGCAGGTTGCGCTGCGGATCGTATGCCCCGCCACCCCAGTTGGGCCCACCACCGGGTTGCGGATAGAGGACCGTACCGGTGCTCATGATCGGCTCGTACTGACTGCCATGGCGCATCGACTCGATCTTCCTGCGACAGGCGTTCCTGTCGAAGATCGTAAAGCCCCAGGCATCATCGGGCGAGATGGTATTGCGCACCAGCACCGGCGGCCTGACCGGAAAGGGCTGGGTCGGCGACAGTTGCTCGCCCTCGATATCGGTGTCAGTCGGCACCGGTCGCTCCTCGATCGGGAACAGCGGCTCACCGGTCTCGCGATTGAACGCAAACACCATGCCGGTCTTGACCAGCTGGATGACGGCCGGAATCTTGCGGCCGTCGCGGTCTATTGAGGTGAGGATCGGCGTTGAACCGGCATCGCGGTCCCAGACATCATGGTGCAGGGTCTGAAAGTGCCAGACCACCTCGCCGGTCGATCCACGCAAGGCGATGATCGAATTCGCGTACTCGTTATTGCCCGGCCGGTGCACGCCCCAGTAGTTGGGCGCAGGAGATGCCGTCGGCACGAACAGGAGATCGCGCGGACTGTCCGCCGACATCGGTACCCAGGTGTTCGCACCACCGACCTGCTGTGGCGTCGGCGTCAGCCCGGTGGACGCATCGCGCACCAGCGGATCGAAACTCCAGAGCAGCGCACCGGTACGCGCATCGAAGCCGCGTATGGCGCCATTCACTGACGACGAAGTCTTGAACTTGTTGGAGAACGAAGACACGGCCACCACATCCCGCACCACAGTCGGCGGCGAGACGAGCTGGGTGAGCTGCGTGCCATCGGCGGGCACCAGGGATCTGATCAGTACATCCACATTCACCTGTCCCTGTACGCCGAAACTGCTGCACAGCTTGCCGTCCCGGGCATCCATGGCGATCAGGCGCTTGTCAGCCGTGGCAAGAAACAGGCGGTGGGCACAGGCGGCGTCCACCGGCGCTGCAGTATCCGCCCAGTACGCGACACCCCTGCACTTGAAGCGGCCGGCGTACGGCGTCTTGTCGACCTTCGGATCCATGGCCCAGCGTTCTGCGCCACTGGCCGGATCGAGTGCGATCACCTTGCCGAATGGATCACAGACCAGCAGATGCCCGCCGGCCGCCGCTGGCAGCAGCGTCGGTGTGGCCTGGAAGTCGATCATGGATTTCAACGCCGGGTTGGCGGTTACGGCACCGGTCCGGTATTGCCAGACCAGTTCCAGTTTGCCGACATTGTCCCGGTTGATCTGCGCAAGTGCCGAGTAGCGGCTTCCACCCTCGTCGCCACCGTAGTACGCCCAGCCTTCGGCTCCGGCTGCAGCGAGGTGCAGGAACAAGGCAATGAAAACCGGCGTGCGCTTGTACATCTTTAACAGTCCCCTGCGTAACAAATCGTATTCAGTCGGATGGCAGCCTGGCGCCGAGCGCCGGCACCGGAACCGCGATCGGCCGCCAGGCAAAGCGCTCGGTAATCATCATCAGCGGCCGACCCCGTGCAGTCACCCGGTAGCTGCGCGTCAGGAAATCACCGTCGGTCACGGCGGCTACCTGCTCCGGCAGCGACTTCATCTGTTCGCGACCGTACCAGAGTCCTTCGCGTCGGCTGTCGAGTCCGCTGGCAAGCAGGATCTGGCCCAGTCCGGCAACGCCCGCCTCCAGCGCCCCGCGCATCGTCACCGGCAGCCCATCCGCATTGATCCTCGACTCGGCATAGGCGAAAAAGCCGCGACTGCGCGCCCCGCTCAGCAATACGGCCCGCTCGGTGACCGTCGCGCCAGCCGGCAGATCAAGCCAGCCATCAGCGACAGCGAGCTTCTGCGGACGCTGCCACAGGCAGGTCACCGCCACCGGCTCCAGCGCCCATGCCTCCAGAAAAGTGGTAACCGTGCCATCGATCACCAGCAGGGCCCGTTGCAGCGGCGTCAGTTCAGCCGCAATGATGGATTCAAGATTGGCCGGCCGGTCTGCCTGGGCAAGAAAAAATCCCGCGACTGGATCAAAACGCTCCGGATCGGACTGCGATTGTTGTGTCATCAGGACTGATGCATCTGTGCAGAGGTCGCCAGTATAGTAGCCAGGCGCATGTTGACGCCTGTTTGACCGGCCGTATACTGGCCGGAGACCACAATGTGAACACCGGGTTGCCCGGCGCAAGTGTCTCCCGCCTGTTAGCCTCACATTAATCAAGAACACTGCTTAGGAGCCTGCGTGATGAAGCGTTTCCTGATACCTCTTGCCCTGGGCCTGGCCAGCACACCGCTGATGGCCGGCACGTCACTGCTGGACGCCAACGAATACAGCGTCTGGAACGCAGGCGTCGCCGCAACTTTTGCCGATTACAAATTTGACGACAACTCGGTCGACGACAGCACCGTCGGATTCAAACTCTACGGCGGCTACCGCATCAACAAGTGGTTTGGCCTCGAGGCCGCCTATCACAGCTTCGGCGACTTCTCCGAAGCGCCGCCGTTGCCGGCTGCTTCGGTTGATGTGCGCCTGGATGGATACAGCGGGTCAGTACTCCTCTACGCACCGATCAACAGCGATGAGGTCGACGTCTATGCAAAAGCCGGTTACTACAACTTCGACCAGGAACTCGAACGCAACAACATCGTCACCGCCAGCAATTCACCGGATGGACTGCTGCTCGGCGCCGGCCTGATCGTCAATATCAGCAAGCAGTTCGCCTTCCGCGCAGAGGGTGAGTGGTTTGATATCGACGACGGCGACCTGTGGGCCATCAACCTCGGTGCCGAGTATCGTTTCGGACGTGCGCCTGAAGCAGCAGCACCTGTTGCCGTCGCGGCACCTGTCGCCGTCGTGGCTCCGCCGGCAGCTGTCGCTGCCGCTCCGGTCGTCAAGGACAGCGACGGCGATGGCGTCAAAGATGATATCGACGAGTGTCCGGATACGCCGGCCGGCGCAAAGGTTGATGCCCGCGGTTGCGAGGAACAGCTCATCCTGCGTGGTGTTACCTTTGATTTCGACTCGGCGAAGCTCACACCTGACAGCCTGACGATCCTGGACTCGGTAGCCACCACCCTGACCAGGCGCCCGAACTTCAATGTTGAGGTACGTGGACACACCGACAGCCATGGTGCCGATGACTACAACCTCACGCTCTCGCAACAGCGGGCTGAAGCGGTGCGTGACTATCTGATCGAAAGAGGCATACCTGCAACGCAGCTCACGGCCGCCGGCTTTGGTGAAGCGGACCCGATTGCAGACAACGGGACCGAAGAAGGCCGCGCCTTGAATCGCCGCGTGAGCCTGGAGTTTTCCACGCAGGCTGGTCAATAAGGAGCATTGTTCATGAAACGCACAGCGGGAATTGCACTGCTTGGCCTGTGTTCGCTGTCTGCCCAGGCCGGCCCGGCCGATCCGGGCTGGCTGGTCGGCATTTCCGGCATGCTCACGAGCTATGAGATCGATGGCAGCGTTTTTGACGACGAAGCCGTCGGCGCCAAACTGAGCGTTCAGTACCGTTTCAACAAGTACTTCGGCATCGAGGGCTCATGGCTCGAATCCGGCAATTTCAGCGAAGACACAGACCCGGCCAATCCTGGCGGCAAGGTGGATGTAGACCTTGACGGAACGACCATCTATGCCATCGGCTACCTCCCCTTCACCACGGAGGACCTCCAGCTGTACGGCAAGGCAGGTTTCTACAACCTGAACCAGAATATCGACACCGAAACCAGCTCCAGGAGCCGCGGTGCCGACGGACTCACCTTCGGTGCCGGCACACAAATCGCCGTGTCCAGCAAGGTCAGCCTGCGCCTTGAGGGCGACTGGTTCGACCTCGACGACGGCGACTTCTGGGCCGTCAGCCTCGGCGTCAACTACCACTTCGGCCAGCCCTGATACCTGTCCATTGCGGCACGGGGTACGTCCTGTACCCCGTGCGCGTTGCCTGCACGTGACTCCGTTCACGTTTCCCGACCACGCCAGCCGGCAACTGTGAGCTGGCGCACGCCGCATCAGACATAAAAAACGGATCCTGACCCGGCCTTAACTTAAGGGGATACCGTGCCTTTGCCCTGTGCGGGAGATTTACCCGGACGGTGGCAACGCACGGCGGGAAACGGTTGCTGATCCGCGGAGACGATTGGTCATGACACAGAACATTTGGCGCCGTGGCGCATTCCTGAGCATCGGTGTTGCCGCACTCGTTGCGGGCTGCGGCACCGTGCAGCCGTTTGACCCGGCACCGGAACATCTGAAATCGGTCGAAGGGAACAGGATCATTCCCGCACCGGTCACCCGGCTGCCCACGCCACCGGCACCGGTCGCGCAGCCAGTCCAGGAAACCTACACGCTGGTGGTGACTGACGTACCCGTACGCGAAGTGTTGTTCGCACTGGCCCGCGATGCGGCGATCAATGTGGACATCTCGGGCAACATCGAAGGCAATGTCACGCTCAACGCCGTCAACCAGACGCTGCCACAGATACTCGAACGCATCAGCCGGCAGGTCAGCATCCGTCACAACATCGAAAACGGCACGCTCGTTGTCATGCCGGACGCACCGTACTGGCGGAACTACCGGGTGGACTACGTGAACCTGGCGCGCGGCAGCGAAGGTGAAGTCACTGTTGCTACCCAGGTCGCCTCTACCGGTGGCAGCGTCCGTGAGGATTCGCAGAGCAGCGGCGGCACGAACAGCGATGACCAGAATATTTCGCGAACCACGGTCAAGAGCACCTCCGATAACAGCTACTGGCAGGTTCTCGGCAACAACCTGCGCCAGATCGTCACGGGTCAGGCAACCGGTAGCGACGCGGCAGCTGGCCCTGACCCGGTGGCAGTCAATTCGATCGCCGGTGTCATCAGCGTCCACGCCAACAGTGTGCAGCAGCAGAAGGTCCAGGCCTTTATCGATCAGGTAACGGTCAGCTCAAAACGCCAGGTCCTGATCGAAGTGACGGTCGTGGAAGTCGAACTCAACGACAGCTACCAGGCTGGTGTCGACTGGTCGCGGGTCTCTGCAAACGGCGGACTCGGCCAGGACGGCATTTCATTCATCAACACACTGACCGGCGGCAATCTTTCCACTGCACCTGTCTACACCATGAAGTACGCCAATTTCGATGCTGACGGCAGTGGCTTCTCGGCCGCTGTGAAGATGCTGTCGCAGTTCGGCGACACGAAGGTCCTGTCCACGCCGCGCATCATGGCCCTCAATAACCAGACCGCCATGCTCAAGGTGGTCGATGAGCGCGTCTACTTCAGCCTTTCACAGGACATCGTCGAAGCATCTGACAATGGTCCGGAACGATCGACCATTACAAGTGAAATCAAGACCGTTCCGGTCGGCTTCATCATGAGCGTGACGCCGCAGATCAGCGACAACGGCAACGTGAGCATGAATGTGCGGCCGACCATCACGCGCATCCTCGGTTACGTCGTCGACCCTGCTCCCCGCCTCAGCGAGTTCGGTCAGGATTTCGACAACCTCGTGCCGGAGATACATGTCAGCGAGATCGAATCATTGCTGGAGGTGGCCGACGGACAGACCGTTGTCATCGGCGGGCTGATGCAGGACACCAGTCAAAAGAAGCGTGATGGCGTGCCATTGCTGTCACGTCTGCCTGGTGTCGGCGACCTGTTCAGCTATCGCGACGATGCAGTCAAGAAAAGCGAACTGGTGCTGTTCCTGCGTCCCACCGTGATTCGCGGTGCCGGGGCCGGTCAGCCAGCACTGGCGAGTGCCGCTGCACCCCTCAGCACTACCGGGAAGCCGGGGGCGACGCCATGAGCTCCCTGCTCGACATCCTGCAGAAAAAGCCGGCACAGCCTGCAGCTGACGAGACCATCGTCGCGCAGAGATCAGCCGAGAGTCATATGCAGACCGTTGAGCTGCATCTTGCCGTGGATAATCGCGGCACTGCAGAAGCGCTGGTGGCGAGCGATGCAGATGACAGCATGCCCGAACTCACCATCGGCCAGCAGCAGGCGTCGCAGGCCGCTGAACAACATCACGATGCCGGGACGGTAGCAGACACCTTTGGCGGTGTGCCCGGTGATCCGCAGGACAATGCAGCCGATGCGTCCCAGTCGTTTGCGGTCAACCAGCGCAGGCAACGCGTCCGCCGCAACACTTCACTGCTGATCGGCAGCCTGGTACTGATCCTGCTGACCGTAACGACGGCCATTTCCATACTCCTGCAATACACGGCAAACCGCGGGGACGATCAGTCGGTGGTCATCCCGCCAGAAGCGCTTCAGGCAAGGCCGGCGCAACAGCAAGTCAGCGAAGTGGCAACACCGCAGCCCGTGGTACGCCCGCTGCGCAAGGAAGTGGCCGACCCGCCGACCGCTCCGCCGGCTGCTATGGTCGGCAAGGACACCGACTGGTATGACACGCCAGCTGTAGAAACGCCGGAAACCACAACGCAGATCAAGATCTCGCGGGGCACCACGGAGAATCCGCTGTTTCCAAAACTCAGCGAAGCGTGGAGTGCTTTTCAGGCTGCCGACTATGCGCAGGCCGAGAGCCTTTATCGCGAAGTGCAGGCGGCTGACGCGCACAATGTGGATGCGCTGCTTGGACTGGCGGCGATCGCCTTGCGTAGTGACCGTGAGCAGGAAGCCCAGTCACTTTACAAATCAGTGCTCGAAGCTGATCCGAAGAATTCAGCCGCTGTTGCCGCCCTCTCGACCTTGCCAGCGGGCGCATCAGCCAACGGCGATACGGGCAATGAAACCCGGCTGAAGAACATGCTGCGCGAGCAGCCAGGCGCCGCCCAGCTGCACTTCGCACTCGGACTGCAGTATGTCAGCGCCGGGCGCTGGCCGGAGGCCCAGCAGGCCTTCTTTGAGGCTGTGCGCAACGAACCGGTCAATGCCGACTATGCCTATAACCTGGCGGTGAGCCTGGACCAGCTTGGTCAGGGAACGGCTGCTGCTGCCTACTACGAACGCGCCCTGGCTCTCGCAAACGGCAGTGCGTTGTTTGACGCTGCGGCGGCCCGGCAGCGGCTGGACAGCCTGCGCGCGGCAGCCCGATAGGCCACGTCGTCATGACATCCCCCAACAGCAAGCCCGGTTCCCGTAGTGCGCCGGCCGAAACACAGGCCGGTGAGCGCCGCGGTCCACGCAAGCAGCTTGGCGAATTCCTGGTCGAGAAAGGGCTGATCACCCGCGACCAGCTGCGTGTCGCGCTCACCGAACAGAAACAGTCGAACGAACGCATAGGCAAGGTCATCGCCAGGCTGGGGCTCGTCCCCGAGTCCGTCGTACGCGACATGCTCGCAGAAATGCTCCGCGTCGAAAGCATCGATCTTTCGAAGGTCGTGCCGGATGCCGCGGCAGTCGCGCTGTTGCCCGAGGACGTTGCGCGACGCTTTCGCGTGCTGCCTGTTGCATTCAACCCGGTGACCCGTGTCCTGACCATGGCCATGGCAGATACCTTCGACGTGGTCGCACGCGACCAGGTATCGGCAATGCTCGGCGGACAGATCGAGATCCGGACACTGCTGGCCAGCGAAGCAGAGATCCAGGGCGCAATCGAGAACATCTACGACAAGGAGCTGTCGCTGGCAGCGATCCTGCAGGAAATCGATTCCCCCGCAACGGACCGGGGCGCTGTTGCGCGCGGTGCGGACAACCTCACGCAGCCGATGGTGCGCCTGATCGATGCGCTGCTCGGCGACGCCGTCAGGCGGCGCGCATCGGATGTGCATATCGAGCCCGAGGACGGCTTTGTCCGCGTGCGCTATCGCGTAGACGGTGTGCTGCACCAGGTCTCGACAGTGCACCGGAAATTCCTCGCCGCCATCGTGGTGCGCATCAAGGTCATGGCCGGCATGGATATCACCGAAACGCGCGCGCCCCAGGACGGCCACATCGCATTGACGATCGGCGGCCGCACGGTGGACTTCCGCGTCGCTACCCAGCCGACCATCCACGGTGAAAACATCGTGCTGCGCATTCTCGACCGGCGCGCGGGCATCGTGCCGCTGGACGGACTTGGCCTGCCGGAGGATCAGCTGACACTGCTGAAGATGCTGCTGGCGCGGCCGGAAGGCGTGATCCTGGTCACCGGCCCGACCGGCAGCGGCAAGACCACCACGCTGTATTCGATTCTGGGCTACCGCAACGACGAATCCGTCAACATCATGACGCTCGAAGACCCTGTCGAATATCCCTTCCCGATGATTCGCCAGACTTCCCTGGCCGACGCGGTGAAGCTCGACTTTGCCACCGGCATCCGTTCCCTGATGCGCCAGGATCCGGACATCATTCTGGTCGGTGAAATCCGCGACGAAGCGACGGCAGAAATGGCCTTTCGCGCCGCCATGACCGGGCATCAGGTGTATTCCACTCTGCATACGAACTCCGCGCTCGGGGCAATTCCACGCCTGCTGGACATCGGCCTGAAGCCTGGCGTGCTGGCTGGCAACATCATCGGCATCGTCGCGCAACGGCTGGTCCGGCGATTGTGCCCCGAGTGCAAGGAGGCTTACGAAGCCAGCGATATCGAACGGCGGCTGATGGGAATTGACGCGGCCGCCGAGCTGACCATCTATCGCAGCAAGGGCTGCAGCCACTGCAATCAGGTCGGTTACCGCGGCCGCATGTCCATCATGGAAATCGTGCGCTTCGACGCTGAACTGGACGAAGCACTGGCAGGCAACAAGTCGCTGGGTGAACTGCGCGCCATTGCGGTGGCCAGCGGCTTCCGGCCCCTGGCCGACGACGGCATCCGCCGTGTGCTGAGCGGCGACACGAGCCTCGACGAAATTGCGCGCGTCATCGACCTGACCGAGCGCGCACTCGGAGCGACACGGTGACTGCCTTCAACTATCGCGCCGTCGATGCCAGCGGCCGCATCTTGCATGGTGAGCTGGCGGCAAACAGCGAAACAGAGCTCGACTCGCGCCTGTTGCAGATCGGGCTGCAGCTGGTCACCTGCCGCCCACTCAGCAGACGCCAGATCGGCGCCGCCGGCAAGAAAGTCGACCGGCGAGAACTCATCAATTTCTGCTTCCATCTCGAGCAGGCCCATCGCGCCGGCCTGCCGATACTCGAGGCACTGCGCGACCTGCGCGACAGCACAGCCAACCCCTCGTTTCGAAACGTACTCGCCTCGATATCACTGGCTGTCGAAGGCGGAAAGAGCCTGTCTGAAGCGCTGGGCGATTATCCCGCCACCTTTGACCACGTTTTTGTCGCCCTGGTGCGTGCCGGTGAACGCTCCGGTGAACTGTCCCAGGTCCTGGCACGGATGACGGAGACATTGAAATGGCAGGATGAGCTGATCGCACAGACAAAAAAGCTCATGCTCTACCCGGCCTTTGTCGGCACCGTGGTGTTTGCCGTGGTGTTCTTCCTGATGCTCTATGTCGTGCCGCAAATGGGTGCATTCCTGAAAACCATGGGCCAGGACATGCCCCTGCACACCAGAGCGTTGATCGCGACCTCCGATGTAGTTGTCGAGTTCTGGTACCTGCTGCTTGGCGGTCCGGTCGTGCTGGGGATCATGGGGAACTGGCTGGTCAGACACGACGCCGGATCACGGCGGGCCTTCGACCGGCTGAAACTGCAGGTGTGGGTCTTCGGACCCATCCTCAGCAAGATCATCATGAGCCGCTTCGTCACCTACTTCCAGATCATGTATGCGTCCGGCATCACCATCGTCGATGCACTGAAGACCTCGCGTGAACTGGCAGGAAATGTCGTTATCGCCGAAGCGATTGACGAGGTCTCGGCCTATGTCGATGAAGGCAACTCGCTGAGCGGATCGATCGGCCAGGCCGGGCTCTTTCCACCACTCGTCCTGCGCATGGTGAAGATGGGCGAAGACATCGGCAAACTCGATGAAGCGCTGGAAAACGTCACCTACTTCTATAACCGCGAAGTCAACGAGGCAGTTAACCGCCTGCAGACACTCATCGAACCGGCCATGACCGTCATCCTCGGACTCATCCTTGGCTGGGTGATGCTCTCGGTGCTTGGTCCCATCTACGACACCATCGGCAAACTCGGGACCATCTGACATGCGCGTACAACACGTCATTCATCTCGGCATCGACAGCGGTGTGCTGTACACCTGGCATGGTGACAGCTACATGCCGGTTGCCAGCTACTCACCGGTTTCCGGAGAGCCTTCCAGGCTGCTCGCCTTCCTGCGCCAGAATGGCGGAACCATCTACATCATCGCCGACGTACTCGAGGAGGTGTACAGCCGGGACCGGATTGCCAGGCTTGGCCGACGCGACCGGAAAGCCATGCTCGAACGCAAACTCGCGCGCGCTTTTCCACGCACCGAGTTCAGCACGGCAACGGTGCAGGGCCGAGCGACCGACAGCACACAGGGGCAGGATGTCCTGTTCAGCGCGCTGACCAAACCGGACCATCTCCGCACGCTTATCGAACAGCTGACCGCTGCGAAGCTGCCGGTCGCCGGGATCTGCAGCCCGGCCCTGCTGAGTCTGACCGTCCTCGAAAAGCTGCAAACAAAGACCGCCGGCTGCACAGCCGCTGCATTGCTGGTCACGCGCGATCAGGAAGGACGCCTGCGTCTGGCCTTTTTCCGCGACCGCAAGCTGATCAGCAGCCGCCTGCTGCGAAAGTCGCTGTCGGCGCGTCCGGGTGACATGCTCCACCTGCTGCGCCAGCTCGATGAAAGCGTGCGCTACTTCGACCCCAGCTTCATCGTCAGCGCAACCAACCCCCTCGATGTGTTTCTGCTCGGTGAACCGGCAGCGGCGCAAAAAAATGCAGCTGCAGCTGGCGGCGGGCACGAAGGCTTTCATCTGCATCCGGCAAGCCTGGACAGCGTAACGGCCGAGCTCGGCATCGGGGCAGAGCTGCGTCCCGGCCAGGCCGATCTGCTGTTCATTGAAACCCTGCGCCGCCACGCGCCTGCCGCAAATTACCTGCCCACCGGTGGACGACAATATTTCCATCTGGGGCAGGTCCGGAAATACGCGCAGGCGGCTTGTCTGGTGCTCGGCACCACGGCACTCCTCGCCGGCACCTGGAATGGCCTGTCGCTCCTCGATACCAGGATGGAAACACGCGAGGTCAGCAACTCGCTCGACACCGTGACTGCGGGCGTGCAGACCCACTCCGAATATCAGGCTTACAGCGGTATGGATCCGCTGCAGATGCGCGAGGTCGTCAGCGCCTGGCAGGCGCTCGTAGCCAACCGTACCGAGCCGCGGGAGATCTTCGAACTGGTCAGCCGCGCGGTAGATCGGCAGCCCCGACTGCAGATCGACGCCATAGGCTGGTCGCCGCTCGCGGCCTTCAATCCTGCCCCGGACGAGGGCAGCGAAGCACCAACAGACGCGGAGACAGAATCCGGAGACGATGCAGGCACCGGCATGCCGGCTGTGGGCCGGATCCGCATCACGGTGCGCGGACGTATCGAGCCCTTCGACCGCAGTTACCCTCTGGCCTTTGCCGAAGTTGAAAGCTTCATGAACAGCCTGCGCGCAGACCCGCGGGTGACCTCGGTAAACGCCCGGCAACAGCCGCTGGACATCCGGCCCACCTCAACGCTGAGCGGTGAGGTTTCCCGTGAGGACAAGGCCGGGGAAGCCACTTTCGCCATCGATATCGTCATGAGGACCGGCAATGACAAGGCCTGACCCTGACTGGAGATTTCTGCGTGAGGGCATGCTGCTGCCGGCACTCTGCCTGCTGGCCGGAGCGGCGCTGTGGGGCACCACCACGGTATATCGCACGCGCCTGGACAACACGCTGGAGGCGGAACGTCAGGAACTGGCCAGCATCGAGCAGGAGCGCAGGGAACTGATCAGCCGGCGCGAGGCGCGCGAGCAGTTTTCAGCCATTTATCGCCAGCTGACCGGGAACGGCATCGTTGGCCCCGACCAGCGGCTGCAGTGGGTGCAGGCACTCCGCAACAGCGCCGCGACACTTGGCTTGCCCTACCTGCGTTACACGACCGGGCCGCAGGAAGTTTTTGCAGCGCCGTATCTCGTGGCTGGCATCAGCGCCCCGGTATTCGACACCCCGATGGACCTGCAGCTCGGCCTCGTCCATGAAGCGGATCTGCTGAGACTGCTGGACAAACTCGGGGACGCACCGGGCCTGTTCCACGTACGTTCCTGCAATATCGAGCGCCTGGAGCGCAACGCTCCGCCGGAAAGCGATCAAGCCAATCTCAGCGGCAGCTGCGAGCTGGTCTGGTTTTCGATCCCGTCCGGCACCAGCCTCGCGGCTGTCAACCACGGAGAGTGATGATGAGCAGCAGCTACCCCTGTATTTCCGCACGCCACCGCACGCTGTTGCCAGTCCTGTCAGCGCTCGGCCTGGTGGCCTGCAACATGCTCGCTGGCAGCCAGCCGGCTGTTGCACTCGATCAGCAGATGTCGCCCGGCCTGGGCCGCCTGTTCATGACCGACGAAGAGCGACGTGCGCTGGATGCCGCGCGGCCGTCGATTCATCCTGGCAATCCTGATGCAGCGGCCAGTGCGCCGATTGGCGGCCGGGTGGTGCTGAACGGCATACTGAAACGCAGTGACGGGCCGCCGATGGTCTGGATAAACGGCCGCGCCGCATCCAGCAAGGACTCACCGGTGCAGGTCCGTCGTGGGCCTGACACGCAGAATACGGTAACGCTGCTGGACACTGCCGACGGCCGCAGCGTGAGGCTCAAACCGGGCCAGAGCTGGACCCCCTGACGCACGCCCGTGCGCAGCATCGCCGCCATTCCTGCACGTGACCGGCAACAGGGTGCCGCCCTGCTGCTCATGCTGCTGTTGCTGGTACTGGGCGCCGTCGTGCTTTTTTCGCGCAACATCAGTGGCCAGCTGGCTTCAGCCTCGCGCACCGCGAAAAACGCTGCCGCCCTCGCCGATGCCAAGGAAGCCCTGCTCGGCTACGTCGTCACACACGATGCAACTCACCCCGGAAAATACGGCTTTCTGCCCTGTCCGGATATCGATGCCACCGGCAGCACCGCCGAAGGTGAAGCCCACGAAACAAACTGCGGCGCCCGCTATCGCAACATGCTGGGCCGCTTTCCGTGGCGGACGATTGGCATCGACCCCGGTCGCGGCAAAGGCAGCGAATGTCTCTGGTATGCGGTATCTGGCACATGGAAAGCCGCCGCTGCGAATGAACCCGAGCTGCTGAACACGGACTCCAGTGGCCAGTTCCGCGTGCTTGCCGCTGATGGCAGCACACTGATTGCCGGGGTTACCGCAGGTGAGCGGCCGGTTGCGGTCATCATCGCGCCGGGGCCGCCGATCACCGGACAGACCCGCGCCACAATCGCCAGCGGCGTCGAGCAATGCGGTGGCAGTTACGTTGCGTCACGTTATCTCGACAATGATGCCGCCTCCGGCATCAACAACAGCACTGTGAGCAATGCTGCCGATGCCATCGACGATTTCATTGCTGCCGATCCGGGCGGTACTGCGGTCAACGACCAGATGATCTTCATCACGCGCGGCGAAATCGAGGATCGCCTCATGCGCCGCGCCGACGTGACCGCGCAGCTCACCGCGCTGACCAGCGCGGCAGCCCGATGCATTGCCGACTACGGCAAGCGCAATCCGGGCGGCGCGGCCGACCCCAGACTGCCCTGGCCCGCACCGGTGGATCTGGCCGAATACCGGAGCGCACCGCAGTACAACGACACGCCGGTCGGAGAACTGAGCGGCCGCGTAGCCAACATCGTCAACGATTCCAACAGCCGCACGGGCAATGGTTCAACCGGTGTCCTCAGCGCCTGCAATACCGCCACCGTTCCCGAATGGACGCCCACGATGGCTGCGCTCTGGCAGCACTGGAAAGACCACCTGTTCTACGCCGTCGCGATGGACTTCCAGCCAAACGCCACACCGGTCACGAGCTGCACGACCTGCCTCCGTGTGAACGGTACGGGCGCGTATGCGGCCATCGTGATGTTTTCCGGCAGCCGGCTTGCGGCACTTGACCAGATTCGCGATGAGCCGCCGATGAATGCCGACACACGCAGCGATATCAGCAACTATCTGGAAGGTCGCAACGCGAGCAACCACCCGAATGTCGCCGGCAACGGCAACTACCAGTCCGGCGCCGTCAACAGCAGCTTCAACGACATCCTGTTCTGTATCGACGCCACCCTGAGTGTCACCTCATGCTGAACCCCACACATTGCAAGGCTTCCCTCTCATCTCCGCAACGGGGCTTCAGCTTGCTCGAACTGTCCATCGTGCTGCTGATCGTGGGATTGCTGCTCGGCGGACTGATCATGCCGCTCAGTGCACGCATGGATCAGCAACGTATCGATACCACGAGGAAGCAGCTCGAAGATATCCGCGAGGCACTGATAGGCTATGCGCTCGCTCACGATGCCCTGCCCTGTCCGGCCACACCGGCCAGCAACGGACAGGCATCAGCTACGGCAAACGGTTGCACGCGCCAGCATGGATTTGTACCGGCCGCGACGCTGGGGCTGCCAGGCTCACGAAACGCCGATCAATTGCTGCTCGATGCATGGGGCGATCCGATCCGCTACTCCGTCAGCAACAGCGATGCTGACAGCGACGGCAACTGGGACTTTGTCCGGCCTGGCGAGATGCGCAACGTCACACTGGCGAATCTCGCACCCAGTCTGGATGTCTGCAGCACCGCAGCCGGATCGTCCGCGACCGCCTGCGCAAGCGGTGCGATCATCACGGCAACTGCTCCGGCGGTGCTGCTGTCGCTGGGCAAGGACTTTGCAACGCCAGGTTCTGCCGACGAACAGGAAAATGTCGGCGCAACTCTCGGCGGCGGGCCATCCGGCCGCAGCTACCCTGTCGCCAGCGACGAGGTATTCGTCAGCCATACCATGAGCACCGCAACAGGCAGCAGTTTTGACGATCTTGTGACGTGGATCGCACCCGGCACCCTGTATGGCCAGATGGTCAGCGCCGGCAGGTTGCCCTGAGGTCGCGGCAATTAAGTGAAACTGTGACCCGTTTGACAGAACGACCGGAAGCGGTCGCGCACAATCAACCCGGAATTCGTGAATTAACCCCGGAGCCGCGGGCTTCGTTGCATATCCAGGAGTCGACTATGGTCAGGCATTCCCGTCAGCGGGGTTTTACCCTGGTGGAGATCGCAATCGTTCTCGTCATTATCGGCTTGCTGATCGGCGGTGTGCTGAAAGGGCAGGAGATGATCACCAACGCCAAGGTGAGCAAGGTCGAGAACGACTACAAGGGCATTACCGCGGCCATCCTCGCCTATCAGGACCGCTACGGCGTGCTGCCGGGTGACGACCCCTCGGCCTCGAGCCGCTTTCCCGGCACCTGGAGCGCTGCGGACAACGGCAACGGCAACGGCGTCATCGCCGGCAACTGGAACAGCACTAACAATACCAACGAGTCGCGCCTGATCTGGAAGCACCTGCGCGGCGCCGGCTTTCTCAAGGGGCCCGTCGATGCCACTGCGGCAAGTTACCAGCAGCCTGCCCACGCCTTTGGCGGCCTGATCGGTTTCGAACAGAACCTCTACAACATGAGCGGGCATGTAATCGTGTTCGGTACGCTGCCGGGCGACGTCGTGCAGATTCTTGAAGCACGCGGCGACGATGGCAACCCGAGCAGCGGCTCCATACAGGGCAACGCCACTGCCACCACCTATGCGATAAACACCAACTACAACCTGGCCTACAGTTTCTAGGACCGGAAAGGCACACGAAAGCGGGGCTGCGCAGGGATGCGCAGCCCCTTTTTCATGCAGCGAAAAATTGCGGTCTGATGCCGATCGCCTGTTTCAGGGCTGCGTGACCTCATCGCCCAGCACGACGATGGACTTGCCCAGATTCTCACCGCGCATGAGGCGCGCAAAGTGCACGCCGGTAGCGCCAATACCGATGGCCCGATCCTCCCGATAACGTATCCGGCCGTCCGCGATCCGCGGCGCAACGAAATCGACAAACTGCGTGCGACGGTCTTCAAAATCCGTGACCACAAGACCCTTCATCACTGCGCGCCTGACGATCGGCAGCGCAAGATCCAGCGGCTTTGAGCGGGATGGATCGTTGTAGCGCTCCATCAGGCCACAGAGGATCACCGTGCCGTAGTTCTTCAGCACCGTGAAGGCATCAGCCAGCATCTGGCCACCGACATTGTCGTGGTAGATATCAGCACCGCCAGGCAGTACCGCGGCCAGCGCTCCCGGAAAATCCGCAGACCGGTAATTGACACAGGCGCTGAAACCCAGTTCGCGTACAAAGGTGCATTTTTCATCAGACCCGGCGATGCCGACCGCGACTGCCCCCCGCTGCATCGCGATCTGTCCGACCATCGAACCCACCGGACCCAGCGCAGCTGAAACCAGTACCACCTGACCGGGTTGAACGTCTGCGAGCTCCACCATGCTTGCCCAGGCCGTGAGTCCCGGCATGCCGAGGACGCCGAGCCAGGTCGACAGGGGTGCGCGGCTTTTCGCCAGCACCTCCGTCTGCTCGCCTGATGACAGCGCGTACTCCTGCCAGCCACCGAAATGCCGCACATAGTCGCCCTCGCGGTAGGCGGGGTTTCGCGAGCGCAATACCTGGCCCACAGTCTCGGCCATCGGCATGCCTCCGGCACCCAGCGGTTGCCGGCTGCCCAGGTGGCGACCGGCGATCGCCGAGCGTTGATAGGGATCCAGCGAGAGGTAAACGTGCCTGACCAGCAGTTCACCGGGGCCGGGCTCGGGAACCGGCCCTTCCTGCACACGGAAATCGTCGGCAACCGGCACGCCGGACAATGGCCGGGTGAGTACGACCTGATGATTCTTCTGCTGCATAGGAGCGGGATCTTAACCCGGCACGTCGCCCGCACACCGGTCACTGCCGGCTAATGGCCACTCGGGGACGCCGTACTGCGCCGGTCTGTTCCGCTAAACTGCATCGACTGCTGGCGGAAACCGCGCACAACAGCGAATCTGCAGCAAATCATCCCGGTCCATTTTCCCCGAGGAGCCCAGACCATGGCCGTCATTCCGTTTGAGACAAAAATCGATTTCATGAATCCCCGGTGGAACCGGGACAGCTGGGCCCGTATCCAGGGCGACCTGGATTCCGAGAAGCAACGCTTCAGCCACTGCAGCGGTGTGATCCTTGGCGTAAAGCCCGGTGAAGCACTCAAGCCGCTGCTTGGCTTCCAGACCTTTCTTGCCACGCGACTGGTACCGCTGCCCGATGGCAACATCCGCCGCCTGAACAAGGAAGTCATCTTCTATACCAATCTCAACCGGCTCAATCAGCCTGGCGACATCATCGAGGAGTACAAGAATCCGTACACCAATGAAACCGTCAAGGTCGTGCATGCCATCAACGACCCGTTCAACTACACGATCAGCGACACGCTGATCCTCGCGCCGGAGGATTTCCCGGGCGACCGCAGCAAGCTGCCGAAGATCCCGCTGATCTTCCCCTGGCAGAAGCTCAACGACGAGACGCTGGTGCTGTCCACCGACATGCACCTCAACTATCCGAATCCGCTGCAGCCGGACAAGTGGCCGCGCGAGTCCGCCGGGCCGAAGGCGCAGGTCTCGGAGATGATGCGTTACTTTGTCTCGATCAAGGACCTGGAAAACCCGAAACTCACTGCCGTCCCCTACCAGGGCACCTGGCACCGCGTCTCCCCGTGGCTGCCGTTCATGCTGATGGGACAGACGCCCGGCCACTGCATGTACGCCTCGACCATGGTCGGCTTCGACTCCGCCGACAAGCTGCCGAAGCACGTGCGCGAATATGCGGAAAAGAACTGCCCGCACATGCTGAACGCGCCGACCGAAGACTACGGCCCGAGCCATTCCAGCCTCGAGCACTACGCACGCGAGCAAAAGCCGGCGCCGGCCCTCTGAGCCCGGGCAGCTTTGTTCGCACACAACCAGGGGCGCCGGAGCGATTACCGCTCCGGCACCCCATCAAGCGGAGCAGGCACGCATGGATCACAAACAGGGCATCACCGCACTGATATTGCTGGGTCTCGCTGTCATCAGCGGTTGCAGCACGACCGAGCCCGCCAGCACACCGGTTGCCAGGCAGCAGCCAGTGGTTGATCCGCAGCTCGCCAAAGGCCGGCAGCAGCTGGTCGATGCCCTCGATGCCGCCTGGATCCGCGTCGTCGCCAGCGGCAAGGACCGCGAAATCTACAAGTCGATGCCGCCCTCGAAGCCGGGCGCGGCGAGCAGCTACATGGTCACGCTGGCGGACTGTCTGCCCTCTCCCGAGGTGGCACCGTTTCCGGACCGGCCGGTCGGCCTGCTGAAAGAGATACTCGAGCGTGGCGTGATCCGCCAGGTCGTGCAAAAGACCACCGACACGCCCAATGACACCTCGTTCTACTTCTCGGCGGCCACCGATGCGCTGTTCGAGGCGATGCTGGTCGAGTTGCGCAACCACTACAAGGTCGACCTGAAGGTCGAGAATGTGGTGATGCCCCCGGGGCCACTGCCGTCGACCTCACTGCTGGTCGATGGCCGGGCGGATATCATCAGCCAGCTCAACGCGACGGGCGGCGAAACCCAGGGCATGCGCCGGCGTACGTCGCGACGCTTCACCTGCACGATGAGCGCCATCAGCCAGTACCTGCATATCCCGGAAAACTCGGCGCTTGCGAGCGAGATCAACAGCATCGATGACCTTTATGCGCGCGAGGGGCTGCGCATCTGCGCCGGTCCGCTGGCCACGCAGACGGCGCGCGCGTTTTTCCCGCAACACAAGGTCTCGACCAAATACATGAACGACCTCAGCGGCTGCGTGAAAGATACCCAGGCCGGCAAGTTTGACCTGATCTTCAATCCCCTGCCGGACCTGGGAATTGCCGGCATCAAGGGCTTCAAGTCGGTCAATACCTGGATCGTGGCGGGTACACCGCTGTGGGTAGCTCGCGAAGATATCGTCTGCCCGTCGGACGACAATCCGCGCACCGAAGACCTGTGCTCGACGATCGAATAAAAAGGTAAAAAGGGGTAAAAAGGTGTCAGATTTATTTTCCAGTTTTCCAGCGCGGAAAAATAAATCTGACACCTTTTAAATGGGTAGCGGCACCAGCGGCACTGCCGGAATACCCTGCAGGCGCGGCATCGGCCAGAAGTGCGGCAGCGCTTCGATGCGCCTGCACCAGGCCAGCACATTGCCGAAGGGCCGCGTGTCCACGCCGCCTTCTGCGGCCAGCAGGATATATGGATAGCAGGCGATATCGGCAACGGTGGCATGTTCCAGGGCCAGCCATTCGCGGTCGGCCAGATGGTCATCCATGATGCGCAGCGTCCGGTAACCGAGCCTGACACCCTGCATGTAATCGAAGGGCCAGTTGAGCAGTTTTACCGCGCGGGGTATTGCCAGGCCATTCTGGATTTCATTTGCCGACACCGACAGCCAGCGCATCACCAGCGCCAGCGACAGCGGGTCAAGCGGCGCCCAGTCGTGCTGCACAGGGTCGCCGTACTGCCCGGCCAGATACAGCATGATCGCGTGCGAATCGGTGAGCACGATGTCGCCATCGACCAGCACCGGCACCTGCCCGAAACGGTTACGTGCCAGGAACTCGACGCCCAGCTGCTCATTGCGCCGCAGATCCACCGGCCGCGTCTGATAGGGCTGACCCATCAGGCGCAGCAGCAGCTCCACCTTGTAGGAGTTGCCGGAGCCTTGCGAGGAATAGAGGGTAAGGTTCATTGGTGCTGGCCACAGTATAGCCAAACATCAGTCCGGATCATCCGCCTGTTGACCGAACACGAATCGGCACCGGTTGAGTTATTGCCTGCCGGCGGGCACCCTACACGCCCCGCAATACCAGGTCGGACGTTGTCATGCAGATCGATATCATCCTTGAGCCGGATCTGAGCCCGGCACAGGTCGCCGAACTGGCGGTCGCCGCGGAGAACCACGGTTTTCGCACCCTCTGGCACTCGAACTATCACCAGAACCCGGACGCCTTCGTGGCCCTGGTGCCAGCGGCACTGGCGACGAAGAAAATCCGCCTCGGCGTGCTGGCAGTCAGCCCCTACGAGATGCACCCGCTGAAGATCGCCAACGCGACACAGACACTGAACGAGATCAGCAACGGGCGCACCGTGGTCGCGATTGGCGGCGGCGGCTCAGTGATGGGCGCGATCGGCCGCAAGATGGACCCGAAAGCCAACCACATGCTGCAAAGCGTGCGCGAAGCGGTGGATATCGTCACTGCCGTAACCTCGGGCAAACTGGTGATGAACTATGCCGGCCAGGAGTTCCAGCTCAGCCGGCCGCTCAAGAACGGCTGGGCCAAGGCCGCACGGCCGGGAATCTTCACCTGCGCGACCGGACCAAAGATGCTGCATCTGGCCGGCGAGATCGCCGACGGCACGCAGATGAGCGACGTCACACCGGAGAAGATCGACCATCACATGGAACACCTGCGCGCCGGCCTCGCCGCACGCAAGACGCCGGCCGCCGATTTCCGCATCGGCAATTTCTGGGCCTGGCATATCAAGGCTGACCGCGAGAAATCCATGTACGAGGCGCGTCGCGAGCTGGTCTTCCGTGGCGAGTTGCTGCCGCCAAAGTACGACATGCTGCCCTACGTGACGCCAGACGAGCGCCAGCTGGTCATCGACAAGTGGCAGAACTTCGCCAAGGCCTTCTGGACCCGTACCGGCAAGATCGATGACGTACCGGAATCGATCGTCAACCGCCTGATCGCTGCCTGCTCCTCGGCCGGCGATCTCGGCGACATCGATCTGCAGATCGAACGTTTCCGCGTCTTCGAGAAGGCCGGTCTGACCGAACTGTCGATCCGCCTGTTCGACGAGCCGATGGCCGGCCTGAAGATCGTCGCCGAGCACGTGCTGCCGAAATTCGAGCGCGCCTGAGCAAATACCGGACGCGACCGACACGCCGATATGCATCCACTTCATTCTTGTGCCGGCGCTCACGGATCACGCCGTTCCTGTAGGATCAGCACAAGCGCTGCCGGGGGGATATCCATGCGCCTGCTGAAGAAACTGCTGATCGGGCTGACCGGCGTTGCCGCTCTCACGGCTGGCGGCGGCTATGCCAGCTACAAGTACATGAACCGCACGCCGGCGCAGCTGGTGTCGCCGAACTACTACGACTACTACCTCAGTCAGGACACGGTGCCTGAAGGCCGGACGGGAATCTTCATCTCCAGCCTGATCATGCCGGAGGACTACCGGATCGAGGATTACTTCCTGCTGGCGCAGAAGGCCCGGCAATACATCCCGTGGCCGGTCAGCATCCCGTGGATCGCCGACCGCGGCGTACTGCTGCTCGATCCGGCCCGACCCTACGAGTTCGAGCAGTTCAAACCGGAACGCCTGGTCGATGCCTGGGGCCGCGACACCGATCTCGACGGCCTCCCCTATGTCGACAAACTGCATGCGGGCGAGATCGAATGGGTGCCGCCCAACCCCCGTCTGCATCTCGATCACGGCTACTTCCTGCTGACCACGCGCCAGGAGGGCATGCCGACGGTGTCGGCGAAGCTCGCAACAAAGGCGCTCACCTACTACCACGGCATCGGCATCAAGGGACACAAGATCCCGCACGAGGCCGGCATGCGTGCGATCGTCGAGCCGGCGATGCGGGAGATCCAGGCCCGTTACGGCCCCATCGAGTGGCGCTGGGTAACCGCCGACAATTTCGGGCTGGCCCGTCAGGCCATGCATGAGCTGCTCGATGCCGGTGTGGACACGGTGATCCTTGCAGCCCCTGCACCGATCTATTCGCACCACGAAGAATTCAACGGCAGCATCCGCCACGCCATGCACTACATCCATGAGTGGCAGGAAGATCACGGGCACAAACCGATCAAGGTGATCATCCAGCCCCAGCTCGGCAATTTTCCCGTGCTGCGCCAGACCTGGGTGAACATGTTGCGCGACCGGCTCGACCAGCTCCCGGGAGGGTCTGCGGTGAAGGTCGTCATGTCGATACACGGCATGGCCTGGGACCGGGTACCGAATGAAGCGTGGATCCAGCTGGCACCGGCCTACCGGGACACCACCCTGCAAGACCTCAAGGCCCTGCTCGATACCTATGATTTCAGCCGCCGGGAAATCGTGCTCGGCCAGGATCATTTTGCGGACCCGGTCAACAACCCGGACGGCAAGTACCTGTCCACCAACAAGGCCTTCAAGGACGGCATCCGCGACAAGTTCGACTACGTCATCAATATCCCCATCGAGTTCTTCGCGGAAAACACCGACACGCTGTTCTCGCATGCGATGTTCAACTTCGAGGACATACCGGGCTACGACCGCTACGAGCAGGTGGATTATCCGGACTGGACGGTGCCCTACGTCCGTGAATATGTCGTCGATGGTACCCATGTGATCTACAACGGCGTGCCGGTGGGCAGGTACAACGAGCCGATCATTGCGGCCTTCGTGCAGGCGCTCGATACGGTTCTTGACAAGGCGCCGGAACGGACGGCGATGCGTCTGGCACAGCCGTAGCGGTCGCCGGAACAGGTCTGCCGGGTTACAGTAGCCGCCGCGCGGCGCCCGCCGTGCGTTGGGGGAGAACAGAGACATGCCAGCCGATAAACCAACCGCTCTTGTTGCGGCCCTGCTGCTGGGCTGCATCGGTGTATTGGCCATCATGGCCGGACCGATCATCACCGAGGCCCTCGTCGCCGGACTCGGCATCGAGCCGGGTGTGGCCGGGCAGATCTTTGCCGCCGAAGCCCTGGGTACCGCGCTGGGACCGGTGGCCGCGGCCTTCTGGATGCCGCGCGTCAAGTGGCGTACCGCGGCCATCGTCGCGATCCTCGTGGTGATTGCCGGCAACGTGGTCTCGAGCTATCTGGACTCGACAGCTGCGCTGGCGGCGCTGCGATTTGCAGTCGGCTTTTTCGGCGAAGGCACGGCCTTTGCACTCGCCATCGCCATCGTCAGCAGCACCACACAGAAGGATCGCAACTTTGCCTTCCTGATTGCGGCCCAGGTCGTGCTGGGCGTGCTGTGCTTCCTGCTGCTGCCGATGCCGAGAGATGCCGGCGTCGGCGGCGTGCTGTTGCCGCTGGCCGGACTCGCCTTCCTTGCCCTGTTCACCGTTGGCTGGATACCGCAACCCACCGGGGCAACCGGCCATCATGCCGGCGGCAGCGACGCAAATGCTTCTGCCCTGCCGGCATTCATTGCGCTGGCCGTGATGCTGATCTGGTGTACCGGCCTCGGCGCGATCTGGGCCTTTGTCAAACTGATCGGCACCTCGGCCGGTATCGAAGCACCGCGGGTTGGCATCGCGCTGGGAATTTCCACCGGTGTGGCCACCGTCGGGGCACTCACCGCCTCGTGGCTCGCGGACCGTATCGGGCGAATCATTCCGGTCACCGTTGCGCTGCTGGTACAGGTGGTCATGATCGCCCTGTTGCAGGGCGAAATGAGCTTCCTGCAGTTCATGCTTACTGCCGCCGTATTCCAGATTTTCTGGAACCTCAACGGACCCTACATCATGGGCACCATCGCGCTCAGCGACACAACCGGTCGCGTCAGCCTGCTGATTCCCACCGCCCAGATCGGCGGTTTCTTCCTCGGCCCGGTCATCGCCGGGTCGATGCTGACCCCGGGAGCCGGTTACGGGCCAGCCAATACCCTGGCGATCGCCTGCTGCCTGCTGGCCCTGGCGATCTTCATCCCGGTGGCCATGCGCCTCAAGCGCTGAACAAGCCGGCGCGTCACTCGGAACGGGGGGCGTCATGACGCCCCCTCTTGACTTCAATACGATTTGAAATATTGTTCGCCCCGAACCGGGCCGCAGCCCTGAGACAGGACCCTGCAAGATGAGCAAGCGCGAAGCAGAATCACCCGAATTGAGCTGGGAGAGCCCGGAAGAAGCGACCGACGCCGACGACGCCGGCGGCGAGTTCAACGGCGGTCCCACCGGCGCTGCCGTCCGGCTGGGCTTCCACCTGGAGGCTGCGCGCAAGATCGAACAGGCGCGTGAAAGCCGCATGCTGCGCGCGGCCATCGAGGACTTCGACGACTACGTCGTCTGACGCATAGCACCACCCGGGCTCGTCTGCGGGTCCATCACGGGACTGATTCCGGCCCTGTGCCTCATCCGCCATTCCCGGCGTGATACCCGTCCACCGATCTGTGAACTGGCGCATAACTTAATCCCGGCCGTTGCCGATACTTGAAGCGATCCAGGAGAGATCCCGGTGAGTTTTGGCTGGCGCTGCCTTGACGCCGGCATGGGCCAGTGCAAGCGGGGATGCGCCAGACAATGAGTTTCAGCGAGATCATCAGCTTTGGTACCGCACCGGGGATTGAAGCCGTCCCGATCTACGAGGGTTCCATCGGCTGGCTGGCCACCAGCATCGGCCTGCTGGCCGCGCTGTCGCTGTTACCGACCATGGAGCGGGTCGCGGCTTCACGCACTGCCGAGGCACGCAATTCCTGGATACTCGCCGGCGCGGCATCCATGGCCATCGGCGTGTGCGCCATGCTCTATAGTTCCTTCTTCGGCATGACCATGCCGATTCCGGTCCGGCTCGATATCGTCCGGGTCCTGGCGGCACCGCTGCCCGGCATCCTCGCTTTCATGTTCATGATCGATCTCGTTGGCGTTCAGTCGGTCAACGGGTGGCGCCTGCATCTCGCCGCCCTGCTGTGTTCCTGCGGGCTGAGTGGCATGCACTATGCCGTATTGCTGTCGCTCGGTCTCAACGCCACCCTGGTGATTGACATCGGTACGCTGCTTGTCCCGCTGGCAATCGGCTATGCGGGCACGATGGTCGGTCTTTACGCCTATTTCGGCCTGGCCGGTACGCGCACCAATTCACTGCTGCGCAAGCTGCTCGGCTCGGCCCTGATCACTTTCAGCACCGTCGGCAATCATTTTTCGGCGATGGGACAAACCCATTTCTTCACGCGGCAGTCGCTGGGCACCTATACCGCACTGATGCACCCCGACAGCCTGCCGGTGATCGTGATGCTGGTATCCGTGATCGTGGGCATACTGTGGATCGGCAGCATGGTGGACGCGCGACTGTCCAGCGCAATCCTCGCCACGGAAGAAAGCGAGGAACGCAGCCGGGCGATCATCAACAGCATGCTGGATTCCCACATCACTGCTGACAGCGATGGATTGATCCTTAGCATAAATCCAGCCGCCGAACGCCTGTTCGGCTATACGCAGGCTGAGGCCTATGGCCAACCGGTCACCTTGCTGATCGCACCCAAGCACCATGCGGCAGTCAATATCGAAACCATGCACGCTGTCATCAACCAGCCTGGCGGGATGGTGGGCGTGACACGGCAATATGACGATGCCGGCCTGCACAAAGACGGCAGGACATTTCCGGTGGAAGTCGTGATCAGCGGCGTGAGCACAAGCCGCGGCATTTACTTCAGCGCCATCGTTCATGACCTGACTTCAACACGGGCTGCAGAGGCGGAGCTGAAGCTGCTCAGTGCGGCGGTGGAAAATGCCAGTGACGCTGTGTGCATCACTGCCAGGAATGGGCTCATCGAGTATGTCAACTCGGCAATGGAAAAACGTCTGTCACAGCCGCGCAGCACAATGATCGGCAAGACGATCGCATACTTTCAGAAAACCATCAGCGGTGACGCCCAACTGGCACAGATTTCCGCTTCGTTTATGGAAGGCCAACGAAGCTGGGCCGGGGCCGTGATCAGTGAGCTGCCCGACGGACGTCGACTGCACGACGATTTTCTCGTAACCCCCTTGGTCAAGCCGGATGGCGAACTTACACACTACGTCACCACCTGGCGCGACATCTCCGCGAAGCTGGAGATGGAGCAGCAGCTGCTGCGCGGCCAGAAGCTTGAAGCGGTCGGCCAGCTCGCGGCCGGCATCGCCCACGAGATCAATACCCCGACACAGTACGTCGGCGACAACATCCGCTTCCTCAAGGAGTCGTTCGGCGACGTCGGCATCTTGCTCAAGACACTCAAGGCGCTCACCGAGAGCGCCGTTGAAGGCGCAATCCCTTCAGCCGAGCTCAGCAAGGCACTTGAGTCGGCCGACACCGACTACCTGCTCACCGAGATCCCCACCGCCATCAGCCAGTCGCTCGATGGCGTCACGCGCGTTGCCAACATCGTCCGCGCCATGAAGGACTTCTCCCATCCGGCCACCGAGCGCACCCCGCTCGATGTCAACCGTGCCATGGCCAGCACCGCCACCGTTGCCTCCAACGAGTGGAAGTATGTCGCTGAACTCGTCACCGACTTCGACCCCGAGCTGCCCCAGGTCCCGGTCATGCCCGGTGACTTCAACCAGGTCATCCTCAACATGATCGTCAATGCCGCACACGCCATCGGCGATGTGGTCGGCGACGGCGCCAATGGCCGCGGCACCATCACCCTCCGCACCCGCAAGGACGGCAACTGTGCCGAGATCTCCATCAGCGATACCGGCTGCGGCATGACCCCCGAGGTGGCCGCCCGTATCTTCGATCCCTTCTTCACCACCAAGGGGGTCGGCAAGGGCACCGGACAGGGACTCGCCATCACCCACAACGTCATCGTCGACAAGCACGGTGGCACCATCAGCGTCGAGTCCGCACCCGGCCAAGGCACCACCTTCATCATCCGCCTGCCTCTCGCCGTGCCGGATGCCGATGCGTCCTCCGACAGCGACAGCGAGGCCGCATGAGCACCTCCCTCGCAAATATCAACATGCCCGCGAAAACGCACAAGCGGGGCTTTGGCATACGTTTCAAGACCATGGCCATAGCCAGCGTACTGACTTTCAACGCAGTCGCGGTGGGAGGCCTTCTGGTTTACCACGGCGCAAAGCTCGGACTGCTGGCTACCCAGCGCACCTTGCTGAGCCGCGAGGCACAGTCGGCAGAAAAGATGTTCGCCCGGAACCTGGATACCCTGCGTCGCGATACCTTGCTCATAGCCACCTTGCCGGCCATCACCGAATTCACCAGTACCGAGTGTACGGCCGCCATAGATGTTGATCTGCGCCGCTGCTACAACCGCGCGACACAGGTTCTTGTTGCCCTGATGCGTGCCAGGACGACTTACCACCAGATCGGAATCATCGGCAACGATGGCCGTGAGGTCATGCGCGTACACAGCGATGGCGAGTATCCCGCCGCCGTTCCGGACACGGCGCTGCACGATCTGCGCGCAACGCCATCGTTCAGGGCCGGGACCATGCTTGCGGAAGACCAGACCTGGCTCTCTGATGGTTGGAATGAACAGAAGGCGGCAACACCCGGGCCCACGCGACGCACCCTCATCCGCGCCGTGACGCCGCTTTATGCCGGTGACGGGACACGGTTCGGACTTGCCTTTGTAGACATGGACCTCGCCCCCCTCGGTCAGTCGATGGACAACGAGACCGGACAGGCAATCAGGCCGTATGTCAGTAGCAGAGACGGCACCATCCTGCTCAACCCCGGCGACCAGGAAAGTCTCGCGAGCATGGGACAGCGGTTTCCGGAGCTTGTCCTGCCAGAGCTTTCGGCCAGCAAGGCAAGCACCATCCTCACGCCAGACCACCATGGCGCACTGCAGGTACTGGCCAATGCAGACGTAGCACTGGAACCCGCGAAGCCCGAACGGTTCCTGCACATCACACTGGCGACGCCCGAGGCCGTGATTGCCGCAGCCATCCAGCCCAGCTGGCTGGAGATACTCGGCACTTTTGTGGCGGCCGGACTGCTGACCCTGCCGATCGTCTTTCTCGCCACCGGAAAGGTGGTGCGCCCGCTCTTGCGCATGAACACTGCGGTCAGGGCATACCAGCATGGACAGCAACTGGATACGCTGCCCGTCGAAAATACGGATGAAATCGGTGAACTGGCTCGCGCATTTTCCGGTCTGGTCCAGAATCTGGCCAGCAGCGAAGCACGGCACCGCGCGATCATTGAAACCATGCAGGACGCACACATCGTCGCCGACAGCCAGCGACGCATCGTGGGATTCAACCCGGCTGCGGAAAGGATCTTCGGCTATATGGCCAGCGAGGTTCTTGGCACCTCGGTCAGTGCGCTGCTGCCGACGCGTTCCCAGGCCAAACACGTCAAGGACTATCTGCGGTACCAGACCGGTGAGGACACTGACATGCTGGGGCAGGTACGCGAGGTACGAGCCCGCCGGAAATCCGGGGAAATCTTCCCGGTTGAATTGATGCTCGATACCTTCACGGTAGATGGCGAACAGCTGTTCGGCGCCGTCATACGTGACATCAGCGCGCGCAAGAAGGCTGAAGAACGCCTGCTGCATCTCGCAGCAGCCGTCGAATCAGCTCAGGAATGCATGGAGATCCTGACGCCGACCGGAGAGATCATCTATATCAATCCGACCTACGAACGTACCCACAACTGCACACTGGCTGCAGTGAAAGGCAAACGTCCGGAAACACTCCGTGAATTCGACGCAAGCGACGGCCAGATAGACGCCATGGAGGCTGCGGCACGTGGTGGCCTGAAGTGGCATGGCGTACTGACAAGCCGCGACAATGAGGGCACGGTATTCGTTGAAGACGTGAGCGTCTCGCCAATCCGGAACAGTGACGGAAAACTCAGCGCATTTGTCGTGGTCAAGCGCGACATCTCCGCGAAGCTGGAGATGGAGCAGCAGCTGCTGCGCGGCCAGAAGCTTGAAGCGGTCGGCCAGCTCGCGGCCGGCATCGCCCACGAGATCAATACCCCGACACAGTACGTCGGCGACAACATCCGCTTCCTCAAGGAGTCGTTCGGCGACGTCGGCATCTTGCTCAAGACACTCAAGGCGCTCACCGAGAGCGCCGTTGAAGGCGCAATCCCTTCAGCCGAGCTCAGCAAGGCACTTGAGTCGGCCGACACCGACTACCTGCTCACCGAGATCCCCACCGCCATCAGCCAGTCGCTCGATGGCGTCACGCGCGTTGCCAACATCGTCCGCGCCATGAAGGACTTCTCCCATCCGGCCACCGAGCGCACCCCGCTCGATGTCAACCGTGCCATGGCCAGCACCGCCACCGTTGCCTCCAACGAGTGGAAGTATGTCGCTGAACTCGTCACCGACTTCGACCCCGAGCTGCCCCAGGTCCCGGTCATGCCCGGTGACTTCAACCAGGTCATCCTCAACATGATCGTCAATGCCGCACACGCCATCGGCGATGTGGTCGGCGACGGCGCCAATGGCCGCGGCACCATCACCCTCCGCACCCGCAAGGACGGCAACTGTGCCGAGATCTCCATCAGCGATACCGGCTGCGGCATGACCCCCGAGGTGGCCGCCCGTATCTTCGATCCCTTCTTCACCACCAAGGGGGTCGGCAAGGGCACCGGACAGGGACTCGCCATCACCCACAACGTCATCGTCGACAAGCACGGTGGCACCATCAGCGTCGAGTCCGCACCCGGCCAAGGCACCACCTTCATCATCCGCCTGCCTCTCGCCGTGCCGGATGCCGATGCGTCCTCCGACAGCGACAGCGAGGCCGCATGAGCAGACCAGCCATGGAGAAGCAACGCATGACTCGTATACTTTTTGTCGACGATGAGCCCAATATTCGCGAGGGCATGCGTCGCATGTTGCGCAGCATGCGCAACGAATGGGATATGGAATTTGCCGAAAGCGGCGAAGCCGCACTCGACGTCATGGCTGAGTGGCGCAGTGCGCAAAAGCCCTTCGACGTCGTGGTCTCCGACATGCGCATGCCCGGCATGGATGGTGCCGACCTGCTGGCCCGCGTAAAGGAGATCTCGCCGGACAGTGTGCGACTGATTCTCTCCGGGCATTCTGATACCGCTTCGATCATGAAAACGGTAGGCAACGCCCACCAGTACCTCAACAAACCCTGTGACCCGGAGCTGCTCAAGCGCACCATCAAGCGCGCCTTTGCATTGCGCACATTGCTGCAGGATGAGCATCTGCAGAAAATAGTCGGCGAAATCGGCAGCCTGCCCAGCTTGCCGGTGGTCTACCGGGAAGTCATGGCGAGCCTGCAGAAACCCAATGCCTCACTGGCTGATGTAGGCAAGGTCATCGGCAAAGACGTGGCCATGACCGCCACGCTGCTCAAACTGGTGAGTTCGGCTTTCTTCGGCCTGTCGAAGCCGGTCAACACGGTAGAGCGTGCCGTGGCTTTCCTGGGCCTGGACACGCTGATCACGCTGGTGCTGGCCCAGGGGATCTTCAAGGAATCGCCGCCGATCAACGTACCTGGCTTCAGTATCGAGAAACTCTGGCAACACAGTCTGGCGACGGCCAGTGCCGCGCGAATCATCGCCGGCCAGCAGGGCTGCGACAAGGCGGAACTCGACGATGCCTTTCTGGCCGGAATGCTGCACGACGTCGGCAAGCTGGTTCTTGCCCAGTCCATGCCCGAGCAGTTTGGCGAAGTACTGGCTACGGCACGCGACAATAGTGCCATCCACGCCGAACGGGAAGTCCTGCAGACCACGCACGCGGATATCGGCGCCTACCTGCTCGGCTTGTGGGGACTCACCGATGCAGTGGTTGAGTCGGTGGCGTTCCATGAACGCGCCGGCGATGCAGTAACCGGGGGAATCGGACTGCCGGCCATCGTGCATGCTGCCGACCGCCTGGTACATTTTCCGGAGCAAACGGACGCCGATTGCAAGGAACTCGGACTTGATACCCGTTGCCTCACGGAGTTCGGCATGCGCGAAAGGTGGCCGGTATGGCAATCGGCATGGTCAGCACATCTCCATGGAGCTGCCGAATGACAGCCAGGGTCCTGTTTGTCGACGATGAGCCCAACGTCCTCGAGGGCTTCAGACGTCAGCTGCGCAAGCACGTGGCGATCGACACCGCCACCAGCGCTGAAGAGGGGCTGAAGATGCTCGCCGCCAACGGCCCCTATGCGGTTGTCGTTTCCGACATGCGCATGCCACAGATGAACGGCTCGCAATTCCTGACCAGGGTGCGGGCTGTCAGCCCCGATTCCGTACGGATGATCCTGTCCGGCCAGGCAGATATGGAATCGACCATCGCGGCAGTCAACGAAGGACACATCTTCCGTTTCCTGACCAAGCCCTGCTCGGGCGAGCATCTGGTCGATGCGGTTGACTCTGCGCTGCGACAGTACGCACTGGTCCATGCCGAAAAAGAGCTGCTGGAAAAAACCTTGAGCGGCGCGGTAGGCGTGCTTACGGAAATACTCGGCATGACAAACCCCGGTGCCTACAGCCGGGCAGCGCGGATCCAGCGCTACGCGGAGGCGCTGGTCCATGCGCTTGGCCTGCCCATGCCCTGGGAGCTCAAACTCGCCAGCATGCTGTCCCAGCTCGGCTGTGTCGCGCTGCCGGCCGACACGCTGGCCAAGGTCTATGCCGGCCAAACCCTCTCGCCCGATGAACAGACGATGTACGCCACGCATCCTGCACTTGCCGGCAAGCTGCTGGCCGGCGTACCCAGACTCGAAGCCGTTGCCGAAATCGTCGCCGCTCAGGACGCGCACCAGGCACTGGACAAGATGCCGGCAGAGCTGTCCGCCTGGGATGCGACCTCGCTCAGCAAATTGCTGCTGCGTACCGCCAGTGAACTTGATCAGATGCTCTCCAGCGGCAGCAAACCGCAGGAAGCCGTCGGGGCACTGCGGGCGCCGGAATACGAGCTGCCAAAAAGCGTACTGGAAGCCCTGCGAAACATACCCCTGGAGCGGGCAAAAGCGGTAACCCGCGTGCTCGAACTGCGCCAGCTGGAGCCGGGAATGGTCCTGGACCAGGACGTGATGAGCAGCAAGGGAATCCGTCTGGTACCCAATGGCCAGGAAGTGACCCGCACCATGCTGGAACGGCTGCACAGTGTCGCGGCGGGCGTCGGCATCATTGAACCGCTGCGTGTAGTCGTCTGCCTGTAGGAACGAACACAATGAATGCATCACCAGAGAAGATCATGAACAGCCCGGCCAGATTACCCGCCGTACTGTTGCTCGACGATGAGCCAAACGTCACGGCAGGACTGAAACGTGCCCTGCACGGTGATCCGTGGAAAATCCACACGGCAGCAACCGTTGGCGGTGCGTTTGACATTCTGGCGCGCGAACCGGTGGACGTCATCGTCTCCGATGAACGCATGCCCGGCATGTCCGGATCGCAGTTCCTGACCGAGGTACGCAAGAAGTATCCGAATACGATCCGCATGATCCTGTCCGGGCAGGCGGATCTTGAAGCCGCAGTCCGCGCGATCAACGAGGGAGAGGTCTACCGTTTCCTGCTCAAGCCGTGCAATCCGGCCGAGCTGCGCATCACCATCCGTCAGGCACTCGAGCACAAGCAACTGGTTGAGCTGAGCTGCAAACTGCTGCGTGAGTATGAGAAAAAGCAGGCCCTGCTGGATGAACTCGAGCGGGCCAACCCCGGCATCACCCTGATCGAGACCGACGAAAGCGGTGCGATCTGCCTGGACGAAGAGGATGAGGAACTTGCCATCGACCTCGCCGATCTGCTCAAGGAGATGCAGACCCACGTCGGCTAGGATCGCGGCGGACTCGCGGCTAAAGCCGCTCCTGCCGGGCGCGTCGTAGGAGCGGCTTCAGCCGCGATTCAGCCGGTCGGGCGACGGGGCTGCAGGAGCTTGGCAATCAGCGCCGTCCAGCCGGTCTGGTGCGAGGCACCCACACCGCGGCCGGTATCGCCGTGGAAGTATTCGTAAAACTGCAGATGGTCGCGAAAATGCGCATCGGTCTGCATGCGCGCGTCATGGCCATATACCGGGCGCTTGCCGTCCGGACCCTTGAGAAAAATCCGCGCCAGCCGGCGCGTCAGTTCCTCTGATACCTCCTTGATCGTCATGTAGTTGCCCGATCCGGTCGGACACTCCACCTTGAAGTCGTCACCGTAGTAATAGTGAAACTTCTGCAGCGACTCGATGATGAGAAAGTTCACCGGAAACCAGATCGGCCCGCGCCAGTTCGAGTTGCCGCCAAAAAAGCCCGTATCCGACTCCGCCGGCTGATAGGCAACCACAAGTCTGTCGCCGTTCACGTCGAACTCGTAGGGATGTTCCGCGTGGAAGCGCGACAGCGCCCGTACACCGAACTCCGACAGAAACTCGGTCTCATCGAGCATGCGCCGGAGCAGCTGTTTCATGCGCTGGCCGCGCAACAGTGACAGCAGACGTCTCTCGCCCTTGCCGCCCACATCCCAGTGCGAGACCAGCGCGGCGAGATCAGGACGGTAGTTCAGGAACCACTCCAGCCGCCGGGCAAAGCCGGGCAGCTTCTCCAGCATGTCCGCATCGATGGTCTCCACGGCAAACAGCGGGATCAGGCCGACCATCGAGCGGACCTTGAGGCGTTCCATCCTGCCGTCAGGCATATGCAGGACGTCATAGAAGAACTTGTCTTCGTCATCCCACAGCCCGAGCTCACCTTCGCCCATGCTGGTCATGGCTTCGGCGATACTCAGAAAATGCTCGAAGAATTTCGTCGCGATATCCTCGTAGACGTTGTTATGCCGGGCAAGCTCAAGCGCGATGCGCATCATGTTCAGCGAGTACATTGCCATCCAGCTCGTACCATCGGACTGGTCGATGAAGCCGCCAGTCGGCAGTTCCGAGCTGCGGTCGAATACGCCGATGTTGTCGAGACCGAGGAAGCCGCCCTGGAAGACGTTACGGCCATCGGTGTCCTTGCGGTTCACCCACCAGGTGAAATTGAGCAGCAGCTTGTGGAATACGCGCTCGAGAAATGGCAGGTCGCCCCTGCCGCCGCGCTGCACCCGGTCGATCTGGAACACCCGCCATGCCGCCCAGGCATGCACGGGCGGATTGACATCGCCAAAGGCCCACTCATAGGCCGGTATCTGCCCGTTCGGGTGCATGTACCACTCACGGGTCAGCAACACGAGCTGGCGCTTGGCAAAGCCCGGATCGATCAGCGCAAAGGGCAGCATGTGGAAGGCCAGATCCCAGGCCGCGTACCAGGGATATTCCCACTTGTCCGGCATCGAGATGATGTCGGCATTGTTGAGGTGCTGCCATTCCCAGTTGCGTCCATGCCGGCGACTCGAAGGCGGCGGCGGTTGTGCCGGATCACCCTTCAGCCATTGCGGCACATCGTAGTAGTAGAACTGCTTGGACCAGATCAGACCGGCAAAGGCCTGACGCTGGATGGCGCGCGCATCATCGTCCTCCAGGCCGAGCTGTATGCGTGCATAGAAGCTGTCGGCTTCCGCCTTGCGCTCGGCAAGGATGGCGGAGAAATCCCGGAAAGGCAGCGAGACCGGCTGCCGGCACAGGCGCAGCCGCACCTCGACGCTGCCCTGCGCCGGCACGGTAAAACGGTGCCAGGCTGCAAACTTTGTGCCGGTACGGGCCGGATTCACGGCATCTTTTGCACCCCCGATCACACGCTCGTGAAAGCCGTCCTTGAAGTAGCCAGACACGTCAAGGCCATCGAGCTTGCGGAAGTTGGTGTCGTTGTCGGTAAAGAGCAGCTCCGGCTCGCCATCGACATAGAGCCGGCAAGTACCCAGCTCGGCGTGCTCGGCAAATAGCTCGTTTTCATCGGCGTGCCAAATGCGCGGCCGCACGCTGTGCTCCTGCCAGCTCCAGGTATTCCTGAACCACAACTGCGGCAGGATGTGCAGCGGCGCGGCATCAGCACCGCGATTGACGGCAGTGATGCGCATCAGGATGTCTTCAGGCGCCGCCTGCGCGTACTCGACGGACACATCGAAGTAGCGATCGTTGTCGAACACACCGGTGTCCATCAGCTCGTACTCGGGCTGCGACGCGCCGCGCTGATGGTTTTCGCTGACAAGTTGCGCATAAGGAAATGCGGTCTGCGGATACTTGTAGAGCATGCGCAGATACGAGTGC
>JACKNI010000006.1 GCA_024234935.1 Chromatiales bacterium | reverse complement strand
GGATCGAGCGGATCGGTAAAAGTTTCCCGGGGTTCCGTACCATCGAGGTCGATCACGATTGATCGCAGTTCGCGGCGCTCGCCGTGCGTGATGCTGCTGACGGTGCCGGTGCCAGGCGAGGTAAACAGCAGTGCCGGATCGTGCCGGTCACACATCACCGCCTGCCCAAGCCCTAGCCGGTCGCCGACGGCAACGCGCACTGCCATCCGTGTACCGGGATAGTCCGCACCCAGCAGCGCGACGCGACGAACCGCCGGCGAAGTCCCAGGCGTTGCGCCGGGGCCACCGGCAAGCACCAGGCTCATGCCGCGCCGCAAGCGGAACTCACGTGGGGTCGGGACATTGTCCGCGATCATCGCCATGGCTCATCTTGCTCGGAACGGCCATGTTACACATCGATACAAAGTGTTACCCCCCTGAAAGGAATCCCTTGTCGCCGGCATCTAGAGTACGTCCCATAGAGAAGCCAACCGGCTTGAGGAGACGAAGATGACAAACGAAGAAATTCTTGGCGGTTACGAGTTTGGCGACCTGCTGCTGTCCGTGACGGCGCTGCTGGTTACCCTGGTCGTTACCTGGCAGTTCCTGCTCTAGGCAGCAACCACACCGATCACCCGGGAGACCGCCGCGGCCCTTCCCCTTCCTCCGCCCCCCCTGGAGGTTATTGCCCGCGGTCCCCACGTGAAGCCCACCGCTCCACCCCCCTGGAGCCGGTGGGCACTTTTTTTTAGAAGCGCCACAACATGCCGATATTCGGCGCAAACCTGATCCAGTTGTCCACATCGCGGTTCAGCGTATAGACCCCGCCGCCCGTGTCGCGCACTGAATATTCGACACAGCAGGGGTTTTTCTGCAACAGCAGGTTGGTGAATTCGACGAAGGTCAGCAGTTCACTCTTGTCCAGGGCAAATGTGTAGGCAACACGCAGGTCTGCCGACTTGAAGGCGTCGAAACGCGTGGCGTTTCGTTCGCCGATCAGGACCGGCGGCACTTCGCCGGGCGGTGCCTCGCCCAGCATCACCGGCGTCGTCGGCCAGCCGGTGTGCCAGGTACCGGCCAGCGTCACTTCCAGCGGACCGCTGATCCAGTTGAGGCCGGCATTGAATGAATGGGTCTGATCCCAGCTGCGCGGCACGTCCACGCCGTCGATGTTGTCGTCTGCCTGCGACCAGGTGTAGCTCAGCCACCAGCCCCAGGGCCCGACGCCGCGCCGGTTGAGCAGCAGTTCCAGACCACGCACGGTCCCCGAGGTCGCGGCCACTTCGATGCGGTCGGTCTGGAGTTCGGGTATCAGCACCACCGGATCAAACTGGTTCTCGAAGCGCGGCTTCAGTTCGTCGTAGTCCTTGTAATAGGCCTCCAGCCGGATACGTATCCGGTTGGCCAGCTCATGCTCGGCGCTCAGGATCAGGTGATCGGCACGTTGTGCCGGGAAGAAAGTCTCCACGCCATCTTCGACCTGCAGCTCGTTGATGGCCTGCGCCTGATGGAAGCGGCCCCAGCTGGCCCGCAGCTGGGTACGTGCGTCGGGGTCGTAACGCAGATTCACGCGTGGACTGAGCTGCGTGCCGCCATCAACCTTGTCCCAGGTCTGATTGTCCCAGCGCATGCCGATTTCGCCGGTCAGCCGCTCGGTCATCCGCCACCGGCCGCTCAAGAATGCACCCATCTGAGTGCCGCCAGGTTGCAGGATTGACTGCCGCACCGTCAGGCCCGGTGGTGAATCCGGAAACGGGTTGCCTGCAGATACATCCAGGCTGCTGGCATACGAGTAGTGCGCGTCGAGCTGCCCCAGCTCCAGACCGTAACGAAACAGCAGCTGCTCATCGCCCTGCTGCAACTCCAGATTGAGGTTCGTCGCGGTAAAGCTGCGGTGATTGTGCACGAACCCGGAACGCTCACCGGGATCATCAACGGTTCCGTCACGGTCATTGTCTACATTCGTGTATGACAGTATTGCCTGGCCGGACAACCGTTCGGACCAGCGATGCCCGACCGTAGCCCAGATCCAGGCGCTCCGGTCGCCAACACTGGAATACTCGGTCTTCTCCGAGTTGTTCAACCTGATGTGGTCGTCGACGACCAGCAAATGCAGCGCACCGGTCGTGGCATCCGAAAAGTCGTATTCGACCTTCGAGAAAGAATCCAGATACCTCGGTTCGCCGAGATCACTGTTGGCGAGCTTGATCACGTCGGCAAGATTGCTGCGCCGCCCGGACAGCAGCCAGCGCCCGCGGGCATCGTCGAAGCTTCCACCGACCAGACCGTTGGTGTGATAAAGCGATGCGCCGATCGCGCGTATGCCCTCGGCCGGCGGCACGATCGAGCGCACGTCGATCACCGCACTCATGCGGTCACCGTAGTCCACCGGGAAGCCGCCGGCATAGACATCCATGGCGCCGACGATTTCCGCATCGAGCACGCTGACGGGACTGAAGAAGCTCTTCAGGTGGAAGGGCTCGGACAACGGCAGGCCGTCGAGCACAATGCGGGTTTCGTCTTCCTCGCCGCCACGGATATGCGCCAGGCCGGAAATTCCGTTGCTGGCTGCACCGGGCAGACGGTGTACCGCGCGCAGACTGTCGTCGGCGAGTTTGGGAAGGGTGCGCAACTCGTCCTGCACCAGCAGGGTACTGACACCGACATCTTCACGGGCCAGCACATAGCGGCTCGCCGTGACCACGATCGTGTCGAGCCGCGCCGCAGGTACACCCGCCGCTGCATCCCGCACGGGAAGGTCGTGATCCGCAGCCACCACGATCGACCAGACACCGGCGCCGACAGCCTGCAGCTTCAAACCGTGTGGTGCGAGGATTTCAGCGAGCAGGGCGATGCCCGTGGCCGCGGCAGGTTCCTGCTGCACACGCATCGCCGGCGACACGAGCTGATCGTTGTAGATCAGCGTCAGGCCTCGACCCTGCCATTCCTGCAACACCTCGCTGACTGGCCGGCCCGCGTAAGCCTCCGCGGCAGATGCTGGCGATGCAGACAGGAGAGCGAGGCCAGGACCGGCCACGACAAACAGGACAGAAAAGACTCGCAACAGGTGACGCAGAAACGGTTGCGACCGGAAATATCCAGACATGCTTGAGAGTGCCGCAGCCCCGGGGAAGGCGCGGTGATGTTAACACGATGAATATGCACTGCCCGGCGCGGACAACCAGGCAGTGCGCAGCGGAATATTTACCGGGGCGTGCGCGCCTTGATGGTGATCAGGCTTCGATCGGCCGTGTAGTCGAGTGGCGTGGTGGCCATCACCGCGGCCAGCGCGGCATCCGGTCGCAGGCCGGCGACAGAGCCACGCAACACGATCCCTGCCGCCGACGATTGAAGCTGTGGCGACGCGTATTCCAGCTGGCGGCCGGTCTCGCGCGAAACCCAGTCCAGAAAATCCGGCAGCGTGCGCTGCTCGATCGCAAAGGGCGGGGTCACTTCCTGCGTCCAGTCCCACAGGGCAGCGGTTCGCTCTATGGTCTCGCGCTGCATGCTGCCGTTGGCCTTCAGCAGCAGCTGTTCGCCGGCCTTTGCCTGTGTGGCCAGCCCGGTGCCCGATACTTCAACGAGGCCCTCGCGGACACTGACCACCATCGCGTCCGGCGCGATCCGCACTTCGTACTGCGTCCCCAGGTGCCGGGTACTGCCGTAGCGCGACTCGATGACCAGCGGATCAGCTGTGGCACTGCGCGGACCCGCATCCAGATAAACAGCACCGCGCCTGACGACGATCCGCTCGGGCGTCAGCAACGCGACACGGGTATCGGTATCCAGCCGCAGGGTGATGCCGTCACGCAATTTCACGGCGGCCCTTCCCTGCGGACCGGTGACGAGTCCCTGACCTGCCGTCAGCGTCTGCCGGACCGCAACCGGCTGCCAGTCGCTGCCGGAACCCGCCTCGACCGCGCCATCCACGCGACTCAGCGTGGCCAGTGGCATTGCTGGCGGATTGAGTAACGGCAGGGCAAACCAGGCACCGATCGCAGCCACCGCAATGCTCGCCGCCAGGGCCAGTACCGGCCAGCGTCGGGCCAGGGGCCGGGCAGTCGGCTGTACCTTCGGCTGCCGGGCGGCAACCACTGCCCGCCATTCGGCCTCAACCGCCGCGCGCACCTGCCGCGCCACCTGCGCCGGCGGTTCGGCCCGCGGGCCGACATCGCGCAACAGTGCCGCCAGCGAGGCTTCCTCGCCGGGCCGCATCTCCTCATCGTTTTCCTGCATCATGTTCATGGTCCCTGGAAACGAAGCTGTTCAGGACAGGCTCGCCAGTACATCCTGTGCCGCCGCACCGAACACCGATTCCAGCGCATCGCGAAAGGCCACCCGCGCGCGCGCCAGCAGCGACTGCGTCGCGATCGTACCGATACCGAGTTCGACACCTATCTCGTCCACCGACAGACCCTCGACATACTTCATCTCCAGCGCATCGCCATAGCGCGGCGGCAGCCGGTCGAGTACCGAGCGGATCAGGCGTCTCGTCTCGGTCTGGCTGTAGCGGCTGCCCGGTTCTTCCATCTCGGGCGCGGCGATCGCTTCGACCGCAGCCCTGAGTTCCGGGCTGTCCTCCATGAGCACGATCTTGTCGGCATGGCGGCGCTGGACCCGCAGCCAGTCCACCACTTCGTGCCGGCAGATCTGGCAGACCCAGGTAAACAGCGAGGCATCGCCACGAAAATCGGCCAGCTTGCGCATGGCCTTCACCAGCGTCGCCTGGACCACTTCCGCCGCCGCATCGGCATCGCCACCCAGACGCGGCAGTGCGAAACGATAGACGCGCGGGAAATAGCTGTCGAAGAAGGCGGTGAACGCACGCTCATCGCCCTTCAGCATCGCCGCTATGAGTTCTGTCGACTCCATCACATTCCGGTCGGGCATCTCGATTGCTGTCACGGACTTTGGACGAAGCGGCCGCCCGGAATCAATCGGTATCCCGGTCGTGTACCGATTGATAACACCAGTGGCCACCGTCAGAGGCTGCAGATCACAGTGTACCGGCAGCGCGGTCTGCCTGGATCAACCTATGTCAGGGATGGAAGACCTCGTAATGGAATACACGCCCACCCCGTTTGCCCTGCAGCAGGTGCCCCATGGCGCACCGGTCCGCGGCGAACTCGAGCGCTTTATCGCCACCGCCTTCAGGGACAGGCACGGCGCGCAGATCGGCTCGTTCATGCCCGATCTGCTCGGCATGCGCAATGTCACCGGTGAGCTGCGGGCCGCCGCCGGCTACCGAACCGCGCAGCAGGAGCGGTTGTTCCTTGAGCAATATCTGGACCAGCCGGTAGAAGCAGTGCTGGCGGCGAAACTCGCCCGACCGGTCGAACGCGCGCAGATCATCGAGATCGGCAATCTCGCCAGCAACGGCTGCCGGCAGGCACGGCATCTGGTCAGCTTGCTGCCGCCCTATCTGCTGGATCGCGGCTATACCTGGGCGGTGTTCACGGCGACCAGCCTGGTCAGAAGCGTGCTGGAAAGCGTTGGTGCCACACTGGTTGAACTGGCCGTCGCTGACAGTTCCAGAGTAACGATCGGCAACGACATGTGGGGCGCCTACTACCGCAATGATCCGCGCGTGATGGCCGGCTACCTGCCGGATGGACTGCATCTCTCGCCGCGGCATCGCGTCCGTCATTGATGATGACTCGGGCGGCAGCACCCGCAGCGGACCGGGTCGCCCTGGCCGATGGGCGACGGGCGATCACCTGTACCGAGCTCGGACCACTGGTCGATGCAGAGCAAGCCTGGCTGCGAAGTTCAGGTGGCAGCCGTTTCGCACTGCTGGCCGACAATGGTTGCGGCTGGGTGCTTGCTGACCTGGCCCTGCACCGGAGCGCTCTGCTCAATGTGCCCTTGCCGGGCTACTTCACTATCGGACAGCTGCACCATGTCATCAGTGATGCGGGTATCGACACGCTGCTCACCGACCAGCCGGAACGCGCGACTCAGCTCGCCACAGATTTTGTACCCGCCGGTATCTCCGCACAGACCGGCCTGCATCTCTTTCGCCGGCGTACCGGAACGACCGCGCAGCCGGTGCCGCCCGCGACCATCAAGATCACCTACACCTCCGGCAGCACTGCAGCACCGAAGGGCGTGTGTCTGTCGGCACAAAGTCTCGACGCTGTGGCCGCTTCGCTTGCGGCCGCCACTGCCGACTTCGGCCTGACACGACACCTGTGCCTGCTGCCGCTCGCCACCCTGCTGGAAAACATCGGCGGCGTCCATGCAGCGCTGCGGAGTAACGCGAGCTGCATCGTTCCCTCGCTGCAAACCACCGGCATGAGTTATGGCCACCTCGATCCGCGCAAGCTGCTTGCCGCGATCACGGCCCATGAGCCTTCCAGCCTGATTCTGGTTCCGGAACTGCTGCGCGTACTGGTAATGGCCGCCCAGCAGGGCTGGCAGCCGCCCGCGAGCCTGCGCTTCATCGCCGTCGGGGGCGCGAGCGTGGCACCGGAACTGCTGGCCAGCGCCGAACAGTGTGGTCTGCCAGTCTACGAAGGCTACGGGCTCAGCGAATGCGGCTCGGTGGTCTGCGTGAACACCGCGAGCGCGAACCGGCGCGGCAGTGTTGGCCGCCCCCTGCCCCATGTCCGCGTGCGCCTCGACGGACAGCAGCAGATCATGGTCAGCGGGCCGCTGATGTCGGGTTATCTGGGCGATGCAGAACGGCCAGATGCCGCGACGGGAGAACTCGCCACAGGCGACCTGGGCGAGATCGATGCGGACGGATTCGTCCATGTGCGCGGACGACTCAAGAACCTGATCATCACCAGCCTCGGCCGCAATATCTCGCCGGAATGGGTGGAACGCGAACTGCAGATGGAAGCTTCAATCGGCATGGCCGTGGTGTTTGGCGAGGCGAAACCGTATCTGAGCGCCCTGATCTGTGCGGCCGGCGCAGCAGACCACGCACGGATTGATGCCGCCGTGGCACGGGCAAATGCGCGCCTGCCCGACTACGCACAATTGCGTCGATGGGCAGTGGTCACCACGCCTTTCACTCTCGCAAACGGCCTGCTGACCGCCAATGGTCGGCCGCGACGGGCGCAGATTCTCGAACAGCATGGCCGCGTACTGGAATCCCTCTACCCGAAAGCAACCGAAACAGAGGCCGCCTTCTGATGAACGCCAGTCTGCGCGTCGCGCGCACCTCCTTCCACGATGAACTGCACAGGACCACGGCTGCCGACCGGGATTTTCTGCTCACGGCGCCGATCATCAGCACGGCATTCGCGGGTGAAATCAGCCGTGCGCAGTACCTCGCATTTCTGGTCCAGGCCTGGCACCACGTGCGTCATACCATCCCGCTGCTGATGGCGCTCGGCAGCCGCCTCCCCGACCGGCACGCCGCCCTGCGCAGCAACGTACTGCACTATCTGGAGGAGGAGACCGGTCATGACGACTGGATTCTCGACGACATCGAAGCGGCCGGCGGCGACCGGCACGCGGCAGTCCGCTCGGCACCCAATATCGAGACCGAAGCGATGGTCGCCTATGCATGGGACACGATCATGCGCCGCAACCCGATCAGCTTCTTTGGCATGGTGTTTGTCCTGGAAGGCAGCAGCGCGGCCCTGGCCCTGCGCGGTGCCGACGCCATCCAGATCGCGCTGGGCCTGCCCGACTCTGCATTCAGCTACCTGCGCAGTCACGGCACGCTTGACCAGCAGCACATCCAGGACCTCGCCAATATCCTCGACGGCCTCGGCGAGCCGGAGGACCGGGCCGCAGTGACAGCTTGTGCAAAAGCCATGTACTGGCTGTACGGTCAGATGTTTCGCAGCATCGACTGCAACGCCAGCCCGACCACATCGCCCGGAAGCAGCGGAGACTGAAGATGGATCTCAAGACAGCGCGCGTACTGCTCACCGGAGGTGCCGGCGGCATCGGCGGCGCGATAGCGGAGGCACTGCTGGCCAAGGGCGCCGCGGTGCTGCTGGTTGACATGAATGAAGCAGCGCTGCAACGCTTTGTCAGCGAGCGACTTGCCCGGTACGGCGACCGTGTGGCCAGTATCGCCGCCAACCTGACCCGGGCTGATGACCGGGGTCGCGTGTGCGAACAGGCGTGTACCTTCCGCGGCGGGATCAACGTACTGATCAACAATGCAGGCGTCAGCCACTTCCGGTTGCTCGACGAACAGTCGCCGGAAGCCATCGACCTGGCACTGGCTGTAAACCTGCAGGCGCCGATTCACCTGTGCCGCCTCCTGTTGCCACACCTGCGCCGGCAGAGTGCGGCACACATTCTCAACACCGGCTCGGTATTCGGCAGCATCGGTTATCCGGCATATGCCGTGTACTCGGCCACCAAGTTCGGCATGCGCGGGTTCAGTGAAGCACTGCGCCGGGAACTCGGCGACAGCACGGTACGCGTGCATTACCTCGCGCCGCGCGCGACCCGCACCGGCATCAACACCGCCGAGGTGGAGCAAATGAATGCGGAACTCGGCGTTGCCATGGACGCGGTTTCAACCGTGGCGACAGCTGCCTGCCGCATTCTCGAAAATGAATCGACGGAAACAGTGCTCGGCTGGCCGGAAAAGCTGTTTACCCGCATCAATGGCGTACTGCCGGGGCTGGTCGACAGGGCCATCGCGAAGCAACTCACTGTAATCCGGCGCTATGCCGGAATCGTACCGACAGCCAGGCCATCAGCCTGAGGAGGCCATCATGATGCACAAGACGAGTCGTCGGATTTTCAGCTGCCTGACCGCAGCACTGCTCAGCCTCAGCCTGACGGCACACGCCTTGCCCCCGACCTTTGATGCGGAACTGCGGGCCATTCAGACCGACTGGGCAACTGCCAACTACGCCACGCCCGAAGGAGAACGTGAGGCCGCATTCGACAAGCTGATCGTGCGCGCCGCCGCTTTCAGCAACCAGAACCCGCAGCGCGCCGAAGCACTGATCTGGGAAGGCATCGTGCTCAGCACTGCCGCTGGCGTTAAGGGAGGGCTCGGTGCGCTCAGCCTGGCAAAGAAATCGCGCGAGAAGCTCGAGGCAGCGCTGGCCATCGATGCCAATGCTCTCGATGGCTCGGCCTGGACCAGCCTCGGCACGCTCTATCACAAGGTACCGGGTTTTCCGATCGGCTTCGGCAGCGACAAGAAGGCTAGGGAGTATCTGCAGAAGGCGTTGCAGCTGAACCCGGACGGCATCGATCCGAACTACTTCTACGCCGAGTTCCTGTATGACGAGGACGACCATGCCGGCGCTCTGCAGTACCTGGAGAAAGCCCTGAAAGCGCCACCGCGCCCGGGCCGGGCCTCGGCCGATGAAGGCAGGCATCAGGACATCCAGAAGCTGATGACCAAAGTCCGCAAGGAACTCACCAGTTGATCGAATAGATCAGGTCGAGTGCCTGTTCTTCGCCGGAGCTGGCCTCGATGCTGAGACGACGGCCGATCTTGTAGGTGACCCTTACCGTGCCAAGACTGTCGAACACACCATAGCTGTAGCGGATATAGAGGTCTTCGCCGAGCTGCTCGCCCACGACGACAGCCGTACCACCGGTACTCGTCGTATCAAGCGCAATCTCGTCCACCCTCAGTGCTGAACCCAGCTGCTGCACAACCGGCAGCGCGCCGTTAAGCCCGAGACCCAGGGCGGTATTGGCCACCGTGTTTTGATCGCCCGTACCGGCAGCCGACAGCGGCCGGCCGGTGGTGAGATACGAGAGCGCATCCATCTCGCCCATCGCCGGCTCGGAGAATACGCGGGTCAGGATGCGCGACAGGGTGCCCGAGAGCAGCACGCCGACGGTGATGTCGCTGCCTTCGTATGTGACCGTACGACTGGCCTTCACGTCGAGGCCCGGATCAGTAACATCGCCGGCGAAGATCAGCGAGCCCCGGTCGATGCCGAGCTTCTGGCCGAAGGCCGCGAACTTGCCCTCCTCGAGTTTGATGACGCCGTTCCCGCTGATGCCGGTCTGGCCGGCGACCTGTGCCTGCGACAGGCTCATCTCTCCGGTCAGCCGGGTCTTGAGACCGAAGCCGTCGAAACTCACCTTCTCACCCAGCTGCACCCTGACGTTATCGAGTACGAACAATGGCGGCGCCCGATTGACGACCACCTCCTGGCGGCCGTGCACGACGGTGTCGGGTGAAGTCTGCACGGCACTCTCGCCGATCTCTTTCAGCCTGATCTCGGCGTGCGGCACCAGCACTGCACCGCTCACATGAAACTGCCGCTCACGCAGCGCCACGCGGATATCCGGTGAAACCTCGATCAGGCCGTCGGGCAGGTTGACCAGCTCGAAGATGCTGCCTTTGACGGCGAGACTGGCTTCGGGCAGCAGTCGATCGCGCCAGAGTACCGTGCCATCCACATCCACCATCCCCTTGCCGGAATGCGCGCCACCACTGATGACCGCTGCGCCGTCCGCACCACCAAGTATCGAGAGTGTGATCTGGTCCACCGAGATACCGGCCACGGGTACTGCAAGCGCGCCATCTTTCAGTTCAAGCCCGCCGCTGATGTCCGGCCGGCGCGCATTGCCGGAGAGTCCGGCACGCAGTTCGATACGCCCCTTGATGTCGCCGATATCGACGAAGCGCTCGATGACGGGACTGATTGGCGACAGATCCGGAATGCCGCCGCTGACGGTACCGCGGATCACCGGCTCGGCACCAAAGGGATCATGCACCTCGCCGCCAGCGGCAAGCGACAGGCCGAAGCCGGCGACAAGCCGGCCGGAGTAGCGGATCAATGTCTCGGTGGCATCCACCTCTGCCGTGAATTCATGGACCGGAACGGTAATATCGTCCTCGCCGCCACCCGCACGATAGATGAATGCGGCATCCTGCAACTCGCCTTGAAGGTGGCCGGTCAGTTTCGAGTCAAGTTGCCGGAAATCGAGATCGGCTTCCGCGGTTCCCTGCAAATCCACGTCTGCACTGAGGTAATGCGCGATGCTGGCCAGCGGAAAACGCCTGAGGCGGAGGCCACCAGCCAGGCCACGTGCATCGGAACGCGCATCCGACAGGCACAGCTCGGCGGGCGCAAAGCGCCAGCAGTGCGCGCTCAGGCTCAGGTCGGTACCGGCAAGACGCAGCACCGCTGCTTCGCTCAGCTTCCAGTGCTGGGAACCCGGCAGCATCACAAAGCCCTGCGTGAAGCTTTCCTGAAGGCCACCCTGCTTCAGGGCACCGCTGGCTTCGAGTCCGACCGTCACTTCGCCACCGGAAAGCGTGATGCGCAGGGTGTGGTCATCGAGTGCGCCGCCGGCAACAACATCGAGGTCACCGAGTTCCTGTTCAGCCACGGCAAGTCCGGCGGCAGTCAGCTCAAGCGCCAGCGTATCGCGCGCGCCAAGGCCGCCACGCGCACGCAGACTGTCCACACGCAAGGCCCCCAGACCCAGCCCTCTGCCGTCGAGTTCGAGCTCAAACTCCGGTTTCCCCGACGAGCCACCGAGCGTGCCCTTGCCATGCAGGTAACCTTCGAGGCCCGGCCGGAGCGTGGCCAGATCCGGTGCATCGATGCTGAAACGGCCGGACAATGCCGGCCCCCAGATGCCATCGATGTCCAGGCGGTTGTCGCCGGCCTGCACGCGCACCTCGTCGAAGGCATAACCGACTTCGGCATTGGCGACCGTGCCCGAGGCGCGGAACTGTCGCCCGAACAACGTGCCCTTCGCATCCCGGAGCAGAAATGAAAAGCTGCCGGCCGGATCGAAACCGAGCTGGCCATCGAAATCGATCTTCCCGGCCAGGCGGGCATCCACCGGACGCAGATCGATACGGCGCCCCTGCAGGGAAAACGCACCGCGCAGTCCGGCCACATGGTTGAGCAGCCCCTGACCAGTGACCGTGCCCTCGGGTCCGCTGAGACGCAGGCTATCGACACTGAACTGCCGGATATCACCGGCACCGGCAGCAGTCAGCTGCATTCGCGACCACGCACCGGGTGCGATACCGGCATCGAGCTGCGCCCTGAAGCCATCTGTCCAGCCGCGCAGTTGCAGCTGACCGCGATCGCTGACCACGATCCCGGCCGCACCCGTATCGCGGCTGATATTCCGCCAGCGCGCACCGGCGATCAATTCGGGGTTGTCGCCCAGCAGGCGCAGAATGCCGCCCACGCCCACTGGGTCCGGCATGCGCACGACCTGTTCAAAACGCAGCGCCGCCAGATCCCCGCTGACCGGTCCCTGTCCGGCCAGGTCCTGACCCGGAACGGACCAGCGCAACTCGGCACTGGTCGCAAAGGGCTCGCCGGTGCTGAAGGAACCCGCAGCAGACAGCTCGACGCCCTGGACCTGCAGCGCCAGCGAATTGAAACGGATCGTGCCATCGGCCAGCTCAGCTTGCAGACGCGCCGCGTGCAGGCTGACCGGATCACTTCCCTCGATGCGGATTTTCAGCTGACCGACTTCCAGACTGTCGGCGGCGATCACGACGGGCAGCAGCAGGGGCTTGACCGGCGTATCGGGTTCGTCGGCCGGACGCGGGCCGACCTCAACCAGCACCTCGGCGGCCCGCGCGGTTCGCAGTCGTAGGCGTCTGCGCAGCAGATCGGGCCAGAACACCGACAGCTCGGCCTGTGAGACCAGCACGCTGGTGCGCGTGACCCGGATTTCGACCCGGTCTGCCCGCATGCCGCGCAGCAGGCTGCCGTGCAAGCCGCTGACGCCGAGTACGCCATCTGTCTGTGCGGCAAGCGTGTTGATGAGCCAGCTGCTGCCGGCCGGGGTTGCGAGCACCCACAGGCAGAGCACGAGCACTGCCAGCAGCAGCGCCTCCAGTGCGGACAGCATCCGGCCGGCGAGCGTACCGATCACAGGTCCGGTCCCAGTGAAATATGAATACGCCAGGCGTCCGACGCATCGCTGTCGAGCGGAAAAGCGACATCGAAACGCACCGGCCCCAGCGGCGAGTACCAGCGGATCCCGGTACCGACACTGGTTTTCAGCGACATGGCGCGAAAGCTGTTGAAAGCGTTGCCGGAATCCGCGAACACGGCAGCCGACCAGTTGCCGTATACCTGCGCGTCGAACTCGATGCTGCCGACCAGCTTGTTGGCGCCGCCGACCACATTGCCGTCATCATCGGTGGGACCGAGCGACTTGTAGTCGTAGCCGCGCACACTGCCGTCGCCGCCAGCGAAGTAACGCACTGAAAACGGCAGATCGGAGAAGTCGTCCTTGATCGTCCAGCCCGCCTCCAGACGCGTCAGCAGACGGGCATTCGAACCGAGCGGCAGAATGAGCTTGCCGCCGGCTTCCATCTGCATGAACGCTGTATCAGAGCCAAGCAGTTCATCCGTGCCGCTGAGCTTCAGGTTCAGACGCCGCCCGCGCCGCGGCCGGCCGGTCAGCAGCAGCGGCTGCTCGGCCCAGCTGATGCCCGGCACGATGAGGTCGCTGTTGCCGCGATCGTCACCCACCCGGTAGTTTTCGTGGATGTAGTCGATAAAGCGCGTTTCGCGCCAGTTGCCGCGCCGACGTCTGCTCTGCTGCAGACCGACCCGGAACTCGGCGCTCCTGCTGTCTTCCGGGTTCTCGTACTTGTAGCCCATGTTGATGCTGAGCCACTCGTCCTGCCGTTTCCCGTCGGGCAGGCGATAGCTGACCGAAGCACCGCCGACCACCTTGGACACCTGGCTGTTGAACTCGACTTGATGGCCTTCTTCATTGCGACGCTGATTGCGGTAGTCGAGACGGAGTTTTGGACCGGTATCGGTGGCATAGCCAATACCGGTCGTCCAGGTGCGCGACTTGCTGGCCGTCAGTGCCACGCTGACCAGTACGTCGGGGGTCGGGCCGGGCCTCGGCGTGGTGCGCACTTCGACACCCTGAAAATAGCCGCTGGCGAGCAGAGCCGTATAGAGATCATTGATCCTGTCCGCATCGTAGGGCTCGCCCTCCGCGAACTCGACGAAGCGCCGGGCAAGATCCGGAGCGACAACGTCCTGGTCAAACTCGACGGGACCAAAGCGGTAGCGTGTACCCGAGGCATAGTCGATGCGGATATCCGCAGCCAGCTTCTCCGGATACACATCGATCGCACTGCTTGCGAATCGCCCGTCGAAATAGCCGCGGCGCCGGGCCAGGCCAGCCAGCGACACCTTGTACGCATCGTAGGCCCGCTGATTGAGCCCGTCGCCAACTTCGAAATCCGGCCGGGCATCCTTGCCGGACAGGATCCGGTCGTCTGCTCCGGGACCCGATACCGAAACTTTCAGGCTGCGGATCCTGACGCGCGGACCACGCTTGACCGTGAAAGTTGCCTGCCAGCAGCTTCCGTCACGACCGAGCGTCTTTTCAATGGTCGGCGCGTAATAGCCGTAGACCTCGAGTGCCTGACGGATTTCCGTATCGGCACGCCGGTACAGGCGTCGGACCCGCGCGTCCGACGCACTGCAGGATTCGCCGGCCAGTACGACCGTGGCGCGCACGACTTTTTCGGTGGTTCGGCTCAGGCCCTTGAACACCACCTCGGCCTGTCCCGGCAGGGACAGCAGCAGAAGCGGCAGGAGCGCGAGGCATCCCGGACGGCGGGACCTGGGCAGGAACATGCGGCAGGCTCGATACAGGTCGGGCATCAGTTCAGTACATCCGGGGCCAGCACGCTATGATCCGCAAATGAGTCTAGCAGCACGCCACATGCTGGTGACCGCCGCGGCGCTCCTGTACGCCGGCCTGGTACCCGCCGGAGACGCGCCGGCGGTTGCGCCGCTGTTCGATCCGGCCCGCATCGGCTGGTCGGAAATCAGCATGACCGCCACCAAGCTGTTCTTGAGCGCCGATGCCCGCCTCACCCTGAACATGGTGCCGGAGGCTTCCATCCGCAGCGGGTTGCTGCCGATACCCGGCATGCGGGCGATCGCACCAGGCGCGGAGGTACTGGAACTGGTTTACGAGGCCAGCGGTCTGGGCCGCCGGTCGCGCCTCACCCTGCTCATGGACCCCGCAAATGGCGCTGCCATCCAGGGCGCTCACCATGACCTGGAAGGCAAGCACCGCTATCGCACGTGGCGCTATGGAGAGACGGGCGTCTACCTGCGCACCCGCTGGCCGGTGAACCGCGCCGAGGAGCCCCTGCCGCCGGCGAAATGGACCAAGACCAGCGAAGGTCCGCGCATATATCCCGTCGACCCGGCCGGGCGACCGGTCCTGGAATCCACCGGCCTGCTCTACGCCATCGCCGCAGCAGCGCTGGACAAACCCGGCGATCAGGTCGAGCTGCTGGTGTTCCGGCGGCGGGATACGCAGATCGTGCATGTCGAGGTCATGGAACCGCGCGCCATCAGTGTGAACTACGCCGAACTGTGGCCCAGTGGCTCGGTGCAGCGCAGGGGCAAGGTCACACCTCTGCGTCTCACGCTGCGCGCCCTGCCGGTCGTGGACCCGTCCGGCAAGACGAGTGCGGACAGCGATGACGACTTCGAGCTGCTGGGCCTGCACGGCAATATCGAACTGGCCCTCGACGCCGAGACGCGCACGCCGCTGCTGCTGTCCGGCAGCGCACCCATCTTCGGCAAGATCACACTGCGACTGACCGCAGTGCGTCTGAACTGAGCAGGGCCCGTTCTGTGACCGGTTGCTGACCGGAAATACGCCCCAGGGCGCTACCATGGACCGGACATGGGGCACCAGACCTGGAATCAACCTTCAATGCGTGTACTTTTTGTCGACGACGAACCCAATATTCTGGACAGCATCCGCCGCCAGCTGCGGAAGTCGCATGACATCCTGACAGCCACGAGCGGCGTCGAAGCCCTGGCGCTGCTGAAAGACACCGGCCCGGTTGCACTCGTCGTTTCAGACATGCGCATGCCCGGCATGAACGGCACCGAACTGCTGACCAGAATCCGCGCAGAGTACCCGGATACGGTGCGCATGATTCTGTCGGGTCAGGCAGATCTCGAATCGACGATTGCCGCGATCAACGACGGACATGTATTTCGTTTCCTGACCAAGCCCTGTCACGAAGACGCGCTGCGCCGCGCGGTGAATGCCGGCCTGGAACAGTACGAACTGATCACCGCGCGCAAGGAACTGCTGGAGAAGACGCTGCAGGGCCTGGTGGAAATGCTCACCGACATCCTCGGCATCACGAATCCGGTTGCACGCCGGCGCACCGGGCGTGTGCGGCAATACTCGGCGGCCATCGCCAGTGCGCTGAAGTTCACCATGCCCTGGGATCTGCGCCTCGCCACGCTTCTGTCGCAGCTCGGCTGCATCACCCTGCCGGTCGAACTGCTCGACAAACTGTATGCGGGCACACCGCTGGACGACGAAGAACAGCGTCTCTATCGCCGCCATCCGGCAGTCGCCGCGGCACTGATCGGTCGCATTCCACAGCTTGGGCCGGTTGCGGCGATGGTCGCGCGTCAGCAACAGCCCACGGACTTTGCCGCGCTGCCGGCCGAGGTCAGCGCGTGGCCGGCAGAAGACACGGCAACGGTAATCCTCGCCGTGGCCACCGCCCTGGATGACCTGATGGCTACCGGTGAACAACCGGCTGACGCACTGAAACGCATGGAGCAGTCGATGCCGGGCCTGCCCAAGGCGATTATCGAAGCCGTACGCACCGTGCACATGCACAGTGCCTACATGGATATCCGCTGGGTCGGCTTCGATGAACTGCGGCCAGGCATGGTGCTCGATGAAGACATCATCGCCGACAACGGCGAGACATTGATGTTTCGTGGCGAGGAGATCACCAGCCCGCTGCTCACGCAGTTGCGCGAGACGACCGCTGCGACTTCAGCTGGCGAGCCGACGAGTGTCTCGCAGAAGCTGCGCATCCTGATACCCGCCTGATGCCTGCTGTCCTTCGGCCAGCGGCAGGTGAATCCTGAAGCAGCTGCCACGGCCGGGCGCACTGTCCACGGCGATCGTACCGCCATGCTTGCGGATCACGCTGTGCGCCGTACTGAGCCCCTGGCCCGTACCCTCGCCCACCGGGCGGGTCGTATAGAAGGGATCGAAGATCCGCGCCTGTACCGACGGGGCCATACCGGCACCATCGTCGCTGATGCTGATCTCCACGCCGTCACCGGCACTGCAGGTACTGACGACGACATGGCCGGGTGCCGCCTCCCCTTTCCCGGCGATGGCTTGCGCCGCATTGACCAGCATGTTGACCACGGCCTGGTTGATGATCTCGGGCTGACATGGTACCCAGGGCAGCTGCGGATCGAGCTGCATGCGGAACTCGGCGACATCAGCCCATTCGTTTCGCGCTGCAATCACGGCGCCCTCGATGATTGGGTTCAGGTTGGCTGGCACGAAATCGGGCGCCGGATCGGTCAGTTCCTTCATCGACTGGACGATACTGCTGATTCGCCCGACACCTTCCAGCGTCTGCCGGATTGCAACCGGCACTTCGGTCTTCAGATAGTCGACTTCAGCCTCGGCCAGCAGGGCCGAGATATCGGCCGCGGACAGCGCCCCATCGCCGGCAGCGCAGGCCTGGTCAGAGATCTTGCCGAGCAAACCCGACAACGCGCTGAAGGCTTCTTCGAGAAAACGCACGTTGCCATCCACGTACTGGGCTGGCGTATTGATCTCATGCGCGACACCGGCCGCCAGCTGCCCTACCGCTTCCAGCCTTTGCGTCTGCGCGATCTGCGCCTCCAGCGCGATCTGTTCGCTGACATCGTGCATCAGCATCACGTAACCGCCTGGCTGAGTCTGGCCGGCGTGCAGTACCGGCGAGACGACCACGTCTTCGGTGACGACCCGGCCATCATCGACGACCGTCCGCAGACGTCCCTTCCAGGTCTTGCCCGCCCGTGCCGAGGCCCAAATGGCCAGATACGTTGCGGGATCATCGCAGCCCTCGATGACATCGTTCGGCTTGCAGCCCACCAGATCGGCATTTCTCACATTGCGGCTGCGCTCATAGGCGGGATTCACCCAGGCAATGCAGCCGTCCTGCTCCAGGATCACGATCGCTTCATCGGCATGCCGGACGGCGGCCGACAGCATGCCCAGTTCACTGCTGGCCTTCTGCTGGGCGCCGAGCAGTTCATTGAAGCTGCGGGCCAGGGTACCGATCTCATCACCGGAATCGGCATTCGCAGCCGGCCGGATCTCACCGGTCTCGCGCAACCGCTGCATATGACCCGCAAGCTGCCCCAGCGGGCGCGACACCGCAAAGCGGATCACCACGAGCAACAGCAGGAAGATGCCTGCGCCAAAGACCAGCAGTGCGATCGAGAGCTGATGTGTCGTCTCACGTGCCGTCGTGAGTACGGTGCGCGGCATGCGGGTTTCCAGCAGGAACGCCAGGTGACCGTTGATATCGCGGAAGTACCGGAAATCCGACATGTCCGTATCGCGCAAGACCAGCGCAGCTGAATCGGGCGAATTTTCGAGCTGTGCAAGCAGCGGGAGCAGATCCGGCTTGAGTGGTCCATAGGCACTGCCATGGACGAAGACCTGCGACGGCAGGACACTGACGCCCGCTGAAAGTGCAGCCGGATCCAGATGCCGGGCCATGATCAGGACACCCGCGGCCGGCCCTGTCGCGTCGCTCCTGAGAATCGGGCGCGCGACGACGATCAGCGGACCGATACTGGTATTGAGCCATCCGGAAACGGGGACGCTACGCGTTTCCGGCTTCACGGCGAGCCTGATCTCGTTACCGATATCCGGTATCAGCTGCCCGTCCGGACCGGTCAGGCCGGTGCGTATTGCCTCTCTGATAAGCCGTCCGTCAGGACTGATGACCTGGATGGCGTCCAGCTTCAGTCGGTCGAGTCCCACCGCATTCAGTTCTTCGCTCGCGAACTTCGCATTCCTGCCCATGGCATAGTCATAGAGTCCGTTCCACTGGCTCCAGTCCAGCACATTCGTGCCCACGCTGTCCGCATCGGCCTGAATGGCCTGCTGCAGGATGTGACGATTGCGCAGCACCAGCTCCGATTCGGTTTCACCGAACTTGCGCAGGACGATTTCCTGGCCCAGCCAGGCCATGCCGAGTGCGGCAATTGAACCGGCTACAAGAAGGAACAGGCTGATTTTGCCGGCCAGAGGGATGCCCGGCACACCCCGATAGTGCCCCCCGGCTCCCACGGCTGCCTCTTCCGCTAACCCCATGAACCACCCGGCGATGCCGGCTATCAAAATCCGCCGCCCATGGTCGGACAACTGCCGCAGCGCGGCCTGCATCTGCGTCACAGATGCATGACCTCAATTCGTTAGAATGGAGACATGAGTACTGATATTGCCAATCTCCGCCGTGACTACCGCACCCGTCGACTGGATCCAGGTGCGCTCGACCCGGACCCCTTCCGCCAGTTCGAACACTGGTTTGCCGAAGCCATGGAGACGCAAGTACTCGACCCGAATGCGATGAGCATCGCCAGCGTGGCCGCCGACGGTCAGCCCTCGCTGCGCACCGTGCTGCTCAAGTACTACGATGCCTCGGGCTTTGTCTTCTATACCAACCTGGAAAGTCGCAAATCGCGCGAAATCATCGCCAACCCGCGGGTTGCCCTGCTGTTTTACTGGGCCGAACTCAGCCGCCAGGTGCGTATCACCGGCACCGCCAGCCATACCTCGGCTGCCGAGAACCTGCGTTACTTCATGACCCGCCCCCGTGACAGCCAGATCGGCGCCTGGGTTTCCGCACAGAGCAGCGTGATCTCCAGCCGCAGCCTGATCGAAAACAAGTTCATGGAGATGCGCCAGAAGTTCGCTGCCGGTGAGGTACCGCTGCCCTCGTTCTGGGGCGGCTACCGCGTGCAGCCGGAAACCATCGAGTTCTGGCAGGCCGGCGAGCATCGCCTGCACGATCGCTTCCTCTACAGTCGCAGCGGAGACGGCTGGTCCATTGCGCGACTGGCGCCTTAGCGCACATGCAGTTCGACGTCATCCTCATCGGCGCCGGCATCGGCGGACTGACGGCGACACTGGCCCTGCAACGGCAGGGCTTGCGGGTCGCGGTCTGCGAACAGGCCGCCGAGCCGTTTGTTGGCGGCGCGGGACTACTGATCGGTACCACCGGTGCGCGGGTTCTGAAAGAGCTCGGCCTCGGCGAAGCGCTGGAAGACCTCGCGGTTCGCCCGGCAAGCGTCGCCGTCAGACACTTTCACAGCGGCCGGCTGCTTGCCGAGACCGCTGCTGATCACGCCGGCTGTCATCAGATCGGGCGCGCGGACCTGCAACGCGCACTGATTGCGGCCATTCACAGCAACGACCGCAACTGCCTGCACCCCGGACATGCGCTGGCGGATATCGGTCAGGATGCCGGCGGCGTCACCGCCCTGTTTGCCGGCCGGCAGATGCTGCGCGGCTCGCTGCTCGTCGCCTGCGACGGACTCCGCTCGGCTGTCCGCACCCGGCTGTTCGGCGACGAGCAGCCGCGCTTCACCGGCTATCAGCTGTGGCAGGGCCTGGTGCCGATGTCGCACCTCGCACCGGCGGCACCAGGGCTCGCCGATGCAACCATCTGGATCGGGCCGGGACAGCGACTCAGGTGTTGCAGCGTTGGCCGGCGTACACAGCTTGCTTACATGGCGCTCGCCCGCAGCACTCACTGGACGGACGAAGGCTGGGCGAAGCCCTCGGGCGTCGACTCGGTGCTGGCAGCATTCCGTGGCTTCGACACCGTTGCGCGCACCGTGCTGATGGCCACGCCGCCCGAGCAGTCTTTGTCGCGCGGACTTTTCGCTCGCGATCCGCTGCCGGCCTGGACGCAGGGCCGTGTAACCCTGCTCGGCGATGCCGCACATCCTGCCGCACCGTTTCTGGATCGCGCCACCGATCTTGCGCTGGAAGACGCGCTCGTCCTGGCCCGTGCGATTGCCGCGGCCGGCACAACGCCGGAAGCCCTGCAGCGTTATGCGGCGGCAAGGATTCCGCGCGCCAGCGCGTCAATGGTGGCGGCCGAAGAACAGGGCGTGCGCCTCACCACCCTCAATCCCGATACCTATGTGGCAGGTGCCACGGACGATTCGGACTATGACCCCGTCACGGTATCCGTCTGAATGAGCATCACGGTTGAAGAACCGCTGGCCGCCGGTTCGCTCGATATCGTCGGCGACGTACACGGCGAACTCGAAGCACTGCGCGCCCTGCTGCAACACCTTGGCTATGACGCCGACGGGCAGCATCGGGACGGCCGTCACCTGGTCTTCGTCGGCGACCTCTGCGACCGCGGCCCCGACAGTCCCGGCGTAATCGAACTGGTGCAGGCGCTGATCGCGGGCGGCAGTGCGCAATGCGTGCTCGGCAATCACGAACTCAGCGTGCTGCGCGGCGCGAGAAAATCCGGCAATGGCTGGTTCTTTGCCGAAAACCACGATCACGCCAAGGGCCGGTTTCCGGACTGCCGGGGAACGAGCGCAGCCCAGCGCGAGGAGTTTCCGGTTTTTCTGGCCAGCCTGCCGCTCACACTGTCGCGCGATGATCTGCGCGTGGTGCATGCCGCCTGGCACCAGGAATCGCTGCTGGCGCTTGCCGCCGATGCCAGCCGACAGCCGCTCACGGACATCTATCGCGAATATCACCGGCGCGCCGGGCAGTGGCTGGAGGATTCCGGACTGTCGGACAGCCTGGCCAAAGAGCACGAGCAGTGGGGAACCGCGATGGCCGACGAACAGGCCCCCGTACCGCTGCTGCGGGCAACTGGCCAGATGAGCGCGTACTTCCAGATGAACAACCCGATCCGCGTGCTGACTTCAGGTGTCGAGCGACTAGCCGGGAAACCCTTCTACGCCACCGGCAAGTGGCGCATGGTGGACCGCGTCGCCTGGTGGCACGACTACCGGGACGAGGTGCCGGTCATCTTCGGGCACTACTGGCGCTGGAGCGATCATGCCGTACCGCCGGGTCATTCCCGCGGCGAACCGGACCTGTTCAAGGGACGGGCTGCGGGGGCATGGCTGGGACCGCGCGCCAACGCCTTCTGTGTGGATTTCTCCGTCGGTGTGCGCTACCGCGAACGCCCGCTGGCACCCGGTGCGCGACACATGGGCCGGCTGGCCGCAGTCCGCTGGCCGGAGCGCGAACTGGTATTCGACGATGGCGAGCGGCTGGCTTTGATTGCCGACTGAAGGCGCTTCACCTGCCCGGCGATGACCCCAGCGCCGAGCGCAGACCCCCGATCAGCCGCTCCCGGTCTACCTTGTGTGCCACGCCCGCACGCCGCCGTTCTGCCCACACCGGATCGGGGAAGTGGGCGTCGTCGGCAAAGCGCGGGATCACATGCCAGTGCAGATGCGGCACCTGGTTGCCGAGCGTGGCGAGGTTGATCTTGTCGGGCGCAAGCTCGGTACGCAGCACACCTTCGACCGCCAGCACCACGCGCAGCAGATGTTGCTGTCCGGCCGGATCCAGATCGGTCATCTCGCGCACATGGGCCTGCCAGATCACGCGCAGAAAAGCCGGGTAGTCGGCGTCGTCCGCACTGACCACCCGGCATTTCTCGTCACGCCACAACGCCGGTGCCGCAGCATCTCGGCACAGCGGACAGTCATTCGTCTGCATGCAGAACCTGCTCGCTTCAGAACCAGAAACGCAGACCGGCAACGATGTGCGCATCACGTACCGCTTCATCGTTGCTGCGGGCCATATCGGCAGTATCGCCGAACTTGCCCGTCCACTCGACGCCGACATAGGGCGCAAACTCGCGACGGATTTCGTAGCGCAGACGCAGGCCGGCCTTTACATCGCTGACACCGTTGCCGATCTCGTTTGCCATATCGTCCTTGCCATAGATGTCGGTTTCGAACTTCGGCGTCAGGATCAGCCGGTTGGTCAGCAGCAGCTCATACTCGAGCTTGAGCGTTGCCGCCGTCTGTCCGCGTTCGCCGGCCCAGGCCGTCGCCTCCACATGCAGCCACTGCGGTGCGAGACCCTGCACGCCGATACCGACGTAGTTGCGTGTCGTCCCCGGCTCGGTATCCATGCGTGCGCCGGCCACCAGGTCCCAGTAGGCGGCGACCGGGTGTGCCCACAGCAGTTCGAGACGGTTTTCCGTGGTGTTGCCGTCTTCACGCTGACCTTCGGCGCGCAGCAGCGCGCGGTGCATGTCGGTACCGATCCACGCATGGGCATCCCAGCTCAGGGCATCGCCGTCGCGCTGGTCCTGCCACTCGAATTCGTCGAAGAGCAGCATCCAGTACACGGGATCGTCAGGCATCTGCTGGCTCATGGTGGTGCCGAGCTGCGGAAACGCCGCATCGCGCTCATCTTCGGCGTGCACCGGTGTCACGCCCGGCAGCATGGACAGGAGCGTGACCAGCCATACCAGGCGGGCCGCTTCTCGTATGCGATCAACCATGGTGATGCCCTCCGTGCCCGCCGGCATCCGCACCGTCGCGGTCCACGATGACGACACGAAAGATTCCCGCCATGTGCAGCGCCAGGTGACAGTGATAGGCCCAGCGCCCGAAGGCATCGGCGGCTACGCGGTAGCTCAGCTTCTGGCCCGCCTTGATGTTGATGGTGTGCTTGCGGACCTTGAACGCACCCGCTTCGTCTTCGAGGTCACTCCACATGCCGTGCAGATGGATTGGATGGTCCATCATGGTGTCGTTGACGAGTACGACGCGGATCCGCTCACCATGAATGAGCCGGATCGGTCCGGCTTCCTCCATCGGGATGCCGTCGAACGACCACATGTACCGCTCCATATTGCCGGTCACATGCAGCTCGATGGTGCGACCGGGCTCGCGGCCATCCGGATCGTCGTACACACTTTCGAGATCAGCATAAGTGAGTACACGTCGCCCGTTGTCACGCAGACCCACGCCGGGATCGTCGAGGCGAGTCGAGGGCTGATCCACCCGCATGTCCACACCGGGGCCGAATTCCGTCGCCGCATGCGTGATCACTGCCGGCGCGCCACCGCCCTCCATGGCCGACATGTCGTGGCCCGCATGCATGCTGTGCGCGGAGTGATCCATCGCCGCGCCGGAGTCGGCGGGCATCGCATGACCCATGTCCGCCATGGTCAGCGGCACGCGCCGGTCAGGCACGGGCACCACGGCGCTCATGCCGGCGCGCGGCGCGAGCGTACCGGCCGCAAATCCGCTCCGGTCCATGGACTGCGCAAACAGCGTATAGGCCTGATCCTGGTCGGGCGTCACGATCACGTCGTAGGTTTCGCCGGCGCTGATGCGGAACTCATCGACGGCCACCGGCCTGACGGGCTGACCATCGGTGCCGATCACCGTCATTTGCAAGCCGGGAATGCGCACGTCGAAGATCGTCATTGCGCCGGCATTGATGAAGCGCAGGCGGATGCGCTCGCCCGGACTGAAGAGTCCCGTCCAGTTGGCGGCCGGCGGCTTGCCATTCAGCAGATAGGTATAGGTGCAGCCGCTGACGTCAGCCATATCCATGGGATTCATGCGCATCGCGCCCCACATGCGACGCTCGGCAACTGTCGCGAAAAAGCCGTCGCGACGTACATCGCCGAGAAAGTCGCCAGCCGTACGCTGTCCGTGGTTGTAGTAGTCCGATTGCTTCTTGAGCTTCGCGACAACGCGGGCCGGGTTCTCATCGGTCCAGTCGGACAGCATCACCACGTAATCGCGGTCGCAGGCCACCGGGTCCGGCGTGCGCGGCTCGATGACGATCGCGCCGTAGATGCCGGTCTGCTCCTGCAGGCCGGAGTGGCTGTGATACCAGTAGGTGCCGGTCTGACGGACGGGAAAGCGGTAGACAAAAGTTTCGCCGGGGCCGATGCCGTCGTAGCTGAGCCCCGGTACACCGTCCATCGCCGCCGGTACGAGCACGCCATGCCAGTGCATGGAACTGGATTCAGCGAGGTTGTTGGTGACGCGGACGGTGACCGTATCGCCATCGCGAAAGCGCAGGGTCGGCCCCGGCAGCGAGTCATTGATCAGCGTCGCCAGTCGCGGTTGACCGGTGATATTGACCGGCGACGCGCCGAGGCGCAGGTCAAACTCCGTACCACTGATAATTTGCGTCGTGCCCCGGGCGTCGAGCGCCCAGGCCGGATTCCGCCACAGGCCCAGCCCGGCGGTGATACCGCCGAGGGCAAGGCCGCGGACAAAGGTCCGCCTGGCCGGGTCGGCAATCGGATTGCAGATGGGGGCAACCCGCCCCTTTTTGTCGTGCATGAACAGTCTCCTCGAGTTGAACCAGGTATGGCCAGCAGTCGAGGGGACGGTCTAGTTGCGGAAATGTCCGTAGAGCAGGTGGAGAGGCGGATCACCGCCATGGCGTCCACTGCGGCGGGCGATTGCGGCCGCAGCCGATTCAGCGCGCTGCAGAACCTGTGGCGCAGCGGGCAGAAGCAGAATACTGAAAACACCGCCGGACGGCGGAACAGCGCCCAATCGATCAGGCGAGTTCAGCCCTGCATCGACTGCGGACTCATCGGCGGCAACCATGCAGTGTGAGGGCCGCTCGGCACCGTCACAGTGTTCGCAATCGCCGCCTGACTGCATGGCCATCGCACAGGGCAGCACGGCAAACTGCAGGGCAACCACGAGGGCGGGCAGCAGTCCACGAATTTTCAGCTCGGCGAACATGCCTGAACTATACACCGGTGCATTCACGCCATGCAGCGGTCCCGGTAGTATGTGCGCCGCACCAGAACCACAAGGACCTCCATGTCAGGCCGCATATTGCTGCTGTCCGCTGTCGTCGGCTTTGCCACGCTGTGTCAGGCAGCGACCGACCCCCTGCCCGCCTGGCGTGACGGTGCGGGCAAGCAGCGTATTCTCGATTTCGTGCGGGAGGTGAGTACACCCGGTGGCAGTCATTATGTGACCCCGGCGGAACGCATCGCCGTATTCGATGATGACGGCACCCTTTGGCCCGAGAAACCCGGCCCCCAGGGCCTGTTCGCCCTTGAGCGACTGCGCCTGCAGGCGCCACAGCACCCGGAATGGCAGAACCAGATGCCTTTCAAGGCCGCACTGGAACTGCAGGGCAGGTACCTGCAGGAAGCCGACGATGCTTCCGTGTTCCAACTGGTGGCAGCGGCCCATGCCGGACGCACGCAGGCCGCGTTCCGCAGCGATGCGCGCGAATTCCTCGGCACCGCCCGGCATCCGCGCTTTCAGCAGACCTGGACCCGGCTCGCCTATACACCGATGCGCGAGTTGCTGGCTTATCTGCGCGCCAACGGCTTTCACAATTTCATCGTTTCGGCGGGCAGCGTGGACCTGGCGCGCATACTGGCCAGCGAGACCTACGGCATTTCCAGCGACGATGTGATCGGCAGCAGCGTGGTGGCCACGCTGCGCGAAGAGGACGGAAAACTGGTGCTGCGCCGTCTCGCCACAGTGCACTCATTGAATGACGGCGCGATAAAGCCACTCAGCATCGACCAGCATATCGGCCTGCGGCCCATACTGGCCGCGGGCAATGTCCGTTCAGGTGGCGACATCGACATGCTTCGTTACAGTCAGCGCGCAGAAACCCCGGGTGCCCGCCCACAGCAGAGCCTGCAGATCTTGATCCGGCATGACGACTTCGAGCGCGAGTACGCATACGATGAAAAGGATCGTGCCTCCCTCAATGCTGCTGATGCCAACGGCTGGATGATCGTGAGCATGCGCTACGACTGGCGACAGGTCTTTTCCTTCCAGACTGCCGAGGCGCCCGCGCCCGCACCGGCCGACGCACCGTGACGGCTCCTTTCGTCACCGAGGCCGGATCGCGCCACCCGCCCGGCGCGACCTGGAGCCGGCAGCGCACCAACTTCTGCATCTACAGCCGGGAGGCCACCGGCGTCGAACTGCTCCTGTATGCCGACGCCAAGGCAACCGCACCGCTGCAGGCCATCCGGCTGGAACCCCGGGAGAACCGCAGCTACTTCTTCTGGCATGTTGCCGTATGCGGGCTGCCGGCCGGCATGCACTACAACTGGCGTGTGACCTTGCCGCCGGCTGCACGGCACAGTGAAAACGCCGGTACCCCGGTCGCCACGCGGCTGGAAGTACTCGACCCGCTTTGTCGTGCCGTCAGCGACCACCACTGGGACCGCAGCGCACGCGTCGCCGCACCCGGATCGGCGCTTGGCCTGCGCGGCATCGTCACCCGACCGCCAGAACACGGCGCACCGCGCCCCCCGCCGCGCGGCCTCGACCAGGCCATCATCTATGAACTGCATGTCGGTGGTTTCACCCGGCACCCCTCGGCCGGCGTCGATCAGCCTGGCAGTTATGCCGGGCTGATCGAGAAGATTCCGTACTTGCGGGACCTCGGCATCACCCACGTGCAGCTCCTGCCGGTCGCCGCCTTCGATGAGCAGGACGTACCGGCGTCGGTGGCTGCAATGGGTTTGCGCAATTACTGGGGTTACGCCCCTCATTCGCTGTGCAGCCCGCATCCGGGTTATTGCCTGAACCGTGATCAGGCCGGCCAGACGGATGAATTCCGCGCCCTCGTCGAGGCGCTGCACGCGGCGGACATCGGCCTGATACTCGATGTGGTACTCAACCACACCGCCGAAAGCGGCGAAGGTGGCCCGGTCATCAACTACAAGGGCCTGATGCCGGAAATCTTTTATCACCACGACAAGGGCGTACTGCGCGACTACACCGGCTGCGGCAATACCATCAACTGCAACAACCCCCTGGTCACGCAGACGCTGCTGCGTGCGCTGGAGGTCTGGGTTCAGGAGTATGGCGTCGATGGTTTCCGCTTTGACCTCGCCAGCGTCTTCGTGCGCGGCGAAGACGGTGAACCGCTGGCAAACCCGCCTTTTCCAGCCGCGATCGAGTTCTCACCGGCACTGGCTGGCGTGCCGCTGATCGCCGAGGCCTGGGATGCGGCCGGCCTGTACCACGTCGGCAATTTCCCCGGTGTGGCCTGGAGCGAATGGAACGGCCGCTATCGGGATGCCATACGCCGCTTTCTGCGCGGCGACGCCGGACTCGCCGGCGAGATGGCCACCTGTCTGGCGGGCAGCAGCGACCTGTATCAGGCCAGCGATCGCACACCGCAGAGCAGTATCAACTACATCACCTGTCACGACGGATTCACGCTCAACGATCTGGTCAGTTACCGCGAGAAGCACAACGAGGCCAACGGCGAAGAGAATCGCGACGGCTGGGCGCACAACGACAGCTGGAACTGCGGCACCGAAGGCGAAACGCTCGATGAGAGCGTCATGCGTCGGCGCCGGCAGGACATCCGCAATGCCTTTGCCCTGCTGCTGCTCTCGCAGGGCGTGCCGATGCTGCTCGCCGGCGACGAAGTACTGCGCACGCAGCACGGCAACAACAACGCCTGGTGCCAGGACAACGGGATCTCGTGGTTTGACTGGCGGCTGACTGAAACCAACAGCGACATGCTGCGCTTCGTGCGCGAGATGATCGCCCTGCGGAAGCGTCACCCCGCACTGTCACGGGCGCGGTTCCTCAGTGGCGAGACGGACCCCGCACACGGCAGGCCGGATATCCGCTGGTATGACGCGAAACTCGGCACACCCCGCTGGGAGGATCCGGACACGCGCTTCCTGTCCTTCACGCTGACCGGCATCACGCCCGCCGAAGAAGACCTGCATGTCCTGATCAACATGTCAGACGAGGTTGAAAGGGTGGACCTGCCTCCCGTCGCGGAACGGTACTGGCATGTCGCAGTCGATACGGAGATGGAACCACCCGGGGACATCATCACGCGTGATGCACGGATTCCATGGACGCAGCCGCAATACCTGTGTCAGCCGCGCAGCGTGGTGGTCTTCGAGGCGGGTCAGGGCTGACAGAGACGCGGCATGCCGGCCATCAGTGCCTGCGTCTTGTCGAACTGCGCGACCAGTGCCGGCGAGGGCTCACGGCTCTCGGGCAGATAGACGCCGAACATGCCTTCCCCCTGCTGATCCACGAAGGTCACGCCGCGCATCGGGCCTTCGGCACCAACGAGATTCACCGCGTAGATCGCGCCGATGAGATCGGGGCGCAGGTGACCACCGAGGCCGGTCTCGGCCGACTGCAGATTGAAAAACGGGCTCTTCGTTGACGGTACACCGGCCGGAATCCGCCCGTGGATCTCGAATACGTTGGCACCCTTCAGGACCAGCGTGAGCGCCTGATCCCAGCCCTGCAGGGATTCCCATACCTTGCCGAAAGCCGCACCCGACACACCGGTTGCCTGCGCAGCTGGCAGGGCGCTGGCAACGATGCCCTCGGGCAGACCAAGCTTCGTTGCCGCCATGAAAGGCGGCGGCACAACGGTGCCGGCGTACAGTGGTGCGATCTGCGCCTTCTGTTCAGCCGTTGCGCAGAGCGCGGCTGCTTCGCCCGCCGAAACAAGTGACGGCAGACAGGCGATCAGGGCCGCTGCGGCGATCCGGGCAGTACGCATGACTTTGTCTCGCATGATGATCTTCCGGTTGTGATTCAGCGCGGTGGCCGCGGCACGAAAGCACTCGTGCGCCGCATGTAATCCTGATACGCCGGACGGCGCGTGGCAATATCTTTTTCCGTCAACGCGATACCCGAGACCTTGAGCAGGAACACGCTCAGCAGGAACGGGCCGATGAGCGCCCACCACGCCCCGCCGGCGACCGCGATCAGGCCAATACCCCACCAGAGGACGAACTCGCCAAAATAGTTCGGATGGCGGCTGAAGCGCCACAGACCGGTATTCATCACGCCACGCGCTGCCCCACCATCCCGCTGAAAGCGTGCCAACTGGTAATCCGCCACCGATTCAAAGACCAGACCAAAGGCCCACAGGAGCGTACCGAAGCGGTCCAGGCTGCCGATCGGCGCACTGCTGATGACGCCACCGAGCAGTGGCATCGCGACCAGCCAGGCGAGCACGGCCTGCAGACCAAAAACCAGGTAAAGGCTCTTGAAGCGGAAGTTCGGCTCATTGCGGGCACGGATTTCCCGATAGCGCCGGTCTTCGGCCTGCCCGCGGCCGCGCCAGAGCAGATGTGCGCCGAGCCGTATGGCCCAGACAGTTGCCAGCAGCGCGACCAGTACGCCACGCGTACTGGTCGCCGGCCAGAGATAAAGCCAGCTGATGCCGGCACCGGCAATCGCAATGCCCCAGAACACATCGACGATTGCCACGTTGTGCGTGCGGAGACTGATCAGCCATGCAACCAGCATCAGCGTGAGCGTTGCGCTGAAACCGGACAGGGCGAGCGGCAACAGGTTGTTCATGCCGGACTCATGGCCGCGCGAAGCGGTAATGGGCGACAAACCACTCGGTGCCACGCGCATAACCGAACAGCTCGGCGACGGCCATGAAGAACATGCGCCAGCGGTTGAACCAGAGCAGCGCGTCGGCCGGCCCATGGGCCTGTCTCAGGACCGCCATCACCGCCTCGCGATTGCGGTCCTGACGGGCCAGCCAGTCGTTCGCCGTACGCGCATAGTGCGTGCCCGGCACACGCCACTGCTCCTCGATCTTCAGCTGCTCCTGGAAATACAGCAGGGTCGATTCGGCCGGCATCAACCCGCCGCTGAAGAAATACTTTGCCATCCAGTCGTAGCTGTCGCCGGTGGTGAAGGGATACATCAGCGTGCGATGACAGAAGATATGCACGAAGAGCTTGCCACCCGGCTGCAGCCAGCCGGCAATGCGTCCCATCAGCGTGGCGTAGTTGCGCATGTGCTCGAACATCTCGACCGAAACGACCCGGTCAAAGCGCTGGTCCGTACTGAACGCATTGGCATCGGCCGTGATCACCTCGACGTTGGAAAGGCCGCGTTCACGCGCCTGCCCGACGATGAACTCGCGCTGCGACGCCGAGTTCGATACCGCGGTGATCCGGCTGCGCGGATAGTGCGCTGCCATCCACAGCGTGAGTGAACCCCAGCCGCAGCCCAGCTCGAGGATGCGCTGGCCATCGGCGAGCTCGGCCCGCTCGCAACTGAGGCGCAGCATGGCGGCTTCCGCCGCATCAAGGTCCTGCACACCCTCACCGTACCAGCAGCAGCTGTACTTCAGATGCGTACCGAGCACCTGACGGAAGAATGCTGCCGGTACCTCGTAGTGCTGCTCATTGGCCTTGTCGGTCTCGATTGCCACCGGACTGCTGCGCAGCTCGGCCAGCCGGCGGCGAAACTGCTCGGCCTCGGCAAGCCCGCGATCGGCCGACTCCTGCACCAGACGACTGGCCATCAGCCGTCGCATGCCGGCGCGGGTGATGAGATCCGGAACCAGGCCGCGCTCGCACAAATCAATCAGCATGTTTATTCCGCCCCCGCTTCGGCGGCGGCACGCACGCGGCGGACAACGCTGCCGAGCACCGGCAGCTGCTCATAAAGCGCCGTGCCTGAATCCCAGAAATCCTTGTGCAGCAAGACGCGTCCCTCGCTGTCGAACCGGAACTGCGTGACGCCATAACTCAGCACCGGCTTGCCGCCGGCGAGCGACCCGTGTTCAACGGTCATCTCCCAGCGCACGAAGTAATCGATGCCGGACTGGGCACGATCCAGAAAGCGGACATCCAGCTTCCGGGTGTCCTCCATCGTGTGCCCGAGGTAGGCCTGGATGCCTGCCACGCCATTGATACCCACGAGGGTGTCATTGAGATAGGCCTCGGGCGCATAGACGTTGGCCGTCTGCTCGCGGACCGAGGCTGCCGTCATGTCCCTGAAGTAGGCCTGCAGGCGATCGAACGCCACCCGCTGTGCCTCGCTGCCGGGCTCGTGAACGACCGCCAGCGGCGCGGTGCGCGCCAGCGCCTGCTCATAGGAGGCGTTGAGTTCCGGCAGGGGTACCGGCGACCCGCCGCAGCCAGCCACCACGCCGGTGAGCAGTAAAAGCAGTCCGCACCGGCCTCTGCGGCATCCGTTGAAGCTCGTTTGCATGGCAGGCATCAGCGATCTCTCCATCAGGCCACGTACAGGTGGCAACAGGGATTCGTCGCCAGGTGCAAATCTGATTCAGAAAAAGTGCATCCGGCTGCACACCAGCAACGAATCACATTCTATGCAACCATAACCCTGCAGGGGGATTCACGTGCGCGTAGCGATTATCGGCAGCGGCATTTCGGGCCTGTATGCCGCCCATCGGTTGTCCGGACACTGCGAGCTGACCATTTTCGAGGCCGACAGCCGGCCCGGCGGCCACAGCCATACGGTCGATGTGGCGATGGACGGGCAGCGTCTTGCCATGGATACCGGCTTTCTGGTCTTCAACGAGCGGAATTACCCCCATTTCACAAGGCTGCTGCGCGTCCTGGGCGTGGCATATCAGCCCGCAGACATGAGCTTCAGCTTTCGCTGTGCAGACAGCGGCGTCGAATATCGCGGCGATACCGACTTCAACGCGATTTTTGCCCAGCGCCGCAACCTGCTGCGCCCGGCCCACTACCGGATGCTGCTCGACATCCTGCGCTTCAACCGTCTCGGCGGCGAGCTGCTGGCGGCGCCACCCGAGCGGACCCTCGGCGACTTCCTGGACCAGCACGGCTTCAAGGGTCCCATGCTCGACGACTACCTGCTGCCGATGGCCGGTGCCATCTGGTCGGCGGAACCGGCACGCATCCTCGACTTTCCCGCCAGCCATTTCGGGCACTTCTTCAGCAACCACGGGCTGTTGCAGACCACAGGGCGACCGCAGTGGATGACGGTGAGCGGCGGCGCGCGGGAATATGTGCGCGCCATCATCACCCCGCTTCGCGACCGGTTGCTGCTCAATACCCCGGTCGAGTGGGTGCAGCGGCATGCCGACCGGGTGGTGATCAAGGCACGCGGGCGGGCGGAAGCCAGCTACGACCACGTCGTGCTGGCCTGTCACAGCGATCAGGCACTCAGCATGCTGCGCGATCCATCGACGGCCGAGCGCGAGATACTCGGCGCCGTTTCATTCCAGGACAACGAAGCGGTACTGCACACCGACGCAAGCCTGATGCCCCGCACCCGGCGTGCCCGGGCAGCCTGGAACTACCATCGCAGCAGCACACAGGACAGCGGTCGCGTATCCGTGACCTACGACCTCACCCGCCTGCAGTCGCTGCCCGGCCCACGGGAATTTCTGCTGACCCTGAACGACACTGGCGCCGTGGATCCGCGGGCTGTCGTGGAGCGACTCAACTACATGCACCCGGTGTACAACCACGCGACGATCGCGGCCCAGCAGCGGCACGCCGAGATCAACGGCGTGAATCGCAGCTACTATTGTGGCGCCTGGTGGGGTTATGGTTTCCACGAAGACGGGGTACGCAGCGCAATCGCCGTGTGCGATGCTTTCACGCGAATCACCGGCCTCGTCCTGGACGGGACCGCGGCAGAAACCACGACCGAAACACAGGCGGTAGCCTGAGCATGCACAGCTGCATCTATCAGGGTCAGGTCAGCCACCGGCGCTTTCATCCCGTGCGCCACGACTTCCGCTACCAGCTGTTCATGATGTATGTGGACCTGGCGGAACTCGATCACCTGTTTGACGGCTACTGGTTCTGGTCGGCACACCGCCCCGCCCCCGCCCGCTTCAGACGCAGCGATCACTGTGGTGATGCGGCCATTCCACTGGAGCGCACGATCCGCGACCTGGTGGAAGCCGAGGCCGGCTTCCGGCCGGCCGGTCCGATCCGGCTGCTGACGCACTTCAGCTACTTTGGCTACAACTTCAACCCGATGAGCGCGTACTACTGTTTCGATCAACACGGAACCCTGGAAGCGGTGGTGCTTGAAGTCAGCAACATGCCATGGCGGCAGATGCACCCCTATGTACTGACCGGCGGTCGGCCGATCGCCAACAACGGCATACGCTTCGAGTTCGCCAAGACCTTTCACGTTTCGCCCTTCATGCCGCTGGACATGCGCTACGTCTGCAAGCTGGCGCCACCGGGCGAACGGCTGGCGCTGGCACTGGAAAACTGGCGCGATGGTGCCCGGCGTTTCGATGCCCACCTCAGCTTCGAACGCCAGGCCATCAGTTCCGCCTCGCTGGCCCGCGTGCTTGCCACCGACCCCTTCGCCACCCTGCGGGTGGCCAGCCTGATCCACTGGCAGGCACTGAAACTATGGCGCAAGCGCGCGCCGGTATACGATCGTCCAGAGAACCGGAAGGCCGCATGAACGATTTCGACGACACCTTTGACAGTGTGGAGAGCAACTCCACCGCGCAGCACACGGGCCTCGCCATCCGCCTGGCCCGGCGCGCCGTGCATCGGCACTTGCGTGCCCTGCGCCACGGCCGGCTGCACATCCAGGATGCGCTGGGCACGGCCGTTTTCGGGCAGACATCCGGTCCTGCAGCCATCGACACAAGCGTGCGGATTCACGACCTGTCTGCCTGGCTGGATATCGCCAGCGGCGGGACCATCGGTGCCGGTGAAGCCTGGATGGCCGGAAAGTTCAGCAGCAACGATCTGCTCGCGGCCATGCGCCTGCTGGTCATCAACCGCGAAGCGATGGACGGGATTGAATCCGGCATGGCGCGCTTCGGCAGCACACTGCTGCGTCTCGCTCACTGGCGACACCGCAATACGCGTGCGGGCAGCCGGCGCAACATCCACGCCCATTACGATCTGGGCGACGAACTGTTCAGCCTGTTCCTCGATCCGGCGATGATGTACTCGGCGGCCGTCTTTCCGCACGCCGGCGCAACACTCGAAGAGGCCTCCCTGCACAAGCTCGACCTGATCTGCCGCAAACTCGAACTGAAAGCCGGCGATCACCTGCTGGAAATCGGCACCGGCTGGGGTGGCCTTGCCATCCATGCGGCGCGCCACCATGGCTGCCGGGTCACGACCACCACGATCTCGGAAAACCAGTTCCGCTTTGCACAGCGTCGGGTGCAGGAGGCAGGACTCGCCGATCGCATCGCGGTACTGAGCCAGGATTACCGCGATCTGCAGGGCCAGTTCGACAAGCTCGTGTCGGTGGAGATGATCGAGGCGGTCGGCCACCGTTTTGTGGACCAGTACTTCCGGATCTGCAGCGAGCGGCTCAAACCGGCCGGCCGCATGCTGCTGCAGTCCATCACCATCGCCGATCGCTATCACGAACGGGCCCGGCATGCGGTGGACTTCATACAAAAGTACATTTTCCCGGGCGGGGCCCTGCCATCGATCACTTCGATCAGCTCTGCGGTTTCGCGCATGACCGATCTGCAGCTGACGCATATGCAGGAAATCGGCCTCGACTACGCACGCACGCTGCACATCTGGCGCGAGCGTTTCCTCCAGCGCCTGCCGGAAGTCCGCCGTCTCGGCTATCCGGACGAGTTCATCCGCATGTGGGAGTGGTATCTGCTCTATTGCGAAGCGGGTTTCATGGAGCGTGCGATCGGCACCGTGCAACTGGTGTTCGACAAGCCCGACTGCCGGCTGGCGCCCGCCGGCGCACAATGACACGAATCTGGCGGCATCTGGGGATGTCAGTGGTCGTTGCGGCGCTCTGCGCTGCAACCTGGTATGCCGGTGAACCGACAGAAGCGACAGCCCGGCTGAGCCTGCTCACCGCCTGGCTGTGCTTCGCGCTGCTGGCAGCAGCACTGTGCATCGGGCCGTGGCGGGTACTGCATGGCGGACAGCCCACAGTCAATTCCCTGCTGCGAAGGGATCTCGGCATCTGGGCGGCAATCACCGCGCTCGCACATCTGCTTGCCGCAACCGTCGTGGTGATGACGCCCGTGTACTACGGCCGTTACATCAACGGTACGGATAACCAGCCGCTGTCGTTTCCGGTCGGACAGGCCAGCATCATCAGCGGCTACCTCATCGGCATCGTTTGCCTGCTGCTGCTGGCCGTTTCCAGCAACCTGGCATTGCGCGTACTCGGCGCACAACGCTGGAAGTTCCTGCAACGCTGGGCCTATGGCGTGTTCGCCCTGACTGCGGCACACGGCCTGGCGTTTCAGTACATCGAGTTTCGCACCGGGATATGGCTGATCGTGCTCGGCCTCTGCAGCCTTGCGGTGCTGGCCCTGCAACTTGCCGGAAGACGTGCCGTGCTCCGCCGTACACGGCGGGGCTGAGTATCAGCTGATGCCGACCAGCCGGGCACCGAGCGCCAGGGCCTCATCGATACTGGCGGCATAGCCATCGCTGCCGATGCGCGACCACAGATCGGGCGCGTCGTCGAAAGCCGCACCACCGACCACGATACGTACCGGACGCTCGCAGCGTTCCCGGATCGCGGCGATCGCCTGCTCCACACGGGGTATATGCGTGACCAGGGTCGCCCCCAGCATCAGCAGATCGGCTTCATAAAAGCCGAGCAGCGCCGGCAGATCCAGCATCGGCACATCGGAACCCGCGTAGATCACGCGCCAGCCGGCCAGCTGGTACATGTCGGCCAGCGCACGCAGGCCGATGTCGTGCACATTGCCGGATACCGCCGCGACGACGGCCGTGTGCCCGTTGGCGGGCAAGGGTGCGGCCTGGCTGATCACCACTGCCATCGCACGCTGGGTAACCGCCGTCACCATGTGCTCCTCGGCGACGCTCAGTTCGCCGGCATGCCACAAGCGCCCGACTTCACGCTGGGCCGGCAGCAGCACCTGCATGTACAACGCCTGCGGGCCGAGACCGTTGGCCACCGCGCTGCTGGCAAGACGCACCGCTTCGGCCGCATTGCCCTCGAGGATCTTCTGCAGATATTCGAGGGCCAGGCGATCCGTTGGACGTTGCGGATCCAGTTCAGTCGGCTCCGGTGCGCCAGGGGGCGCGGCGAGTTCGTCCAGTGTCGCGTCGAGACAGGCCAGGGGCGCGTCGAGCGCCGGCTTCGGGAGTCGCTCGGCCAGCACATCGCGCAGCGCCTGGATGCTCCGCCGGATGTCCGCCTCGTCCCGCGCCTGGGCGCGGAAGGCCTTGCGCGTCCACAACACCCGGCCCGTAAAGAGCTGCGGCTCACCTGCCGACAGGGCTGCGGCCAGATCGAGCACACGCTGGGTCAGGTGCGAACGCCACGCGGCCGGTGCACCGGCGCCATCGCGCTCCTGCATGGCCGGATCACGCTCGAGCATCAGCGCCGCGGCGAAGCCGGCATAACCGGAGGCGCTGCGCTCGAGAAGATCAGCCGAGAACCTGTCTGGTGTTGTCATCTGCATGCCTGGCCATTATTGCGGAATGTGCCCCTTCTGTGCACTTCGACAAACAGGGGGCAACGGATTCGAGGCCATTATTGCGTGGATCCCGACCGGGTCCCTCGTATCAGCCACCAGCCCACGATCAGCGCAGCGCCGGCCGCCACCACCATCCCGTAGGCCAGAAACATCCCGGTGGAAAAGCCCAGGGCGATGCCCCGGGTGATGTTCAGCACTGCGTGCCAGACCACCGCCGCAAGAATGCTGCGCGTCCGTTCACGCAGGAAGCTGAGCCAGACCGACGCGCAGAGGATTCCAAAACCAAAGCCGAAAAACTGCGCCAGCCCGAATGCCGGCCGGCTTAGAAAAAATGGCAGGTGCCACAACCACCACACCGGAAACAGGAGCAGGGTCGCCGGCAGTATCCTGAAGCGATTCAGCATCCTCGGCAGCAGGTAGCCTCGCCAGCCGGGTTCCTCGCCCAGCGCCTGCAGCAGTGCCGCGACGAGAACCAGATCGAGGACTTCCGACAGACTGCCCAGACGTCCGGTGGACAGCGCCTGCCATGATGGCGGCGTACCGGTCTGCAGGACGGTCAGCCCGGCAGCCAGCGCCAGAAATGCCAGTGGTGAAAGGAGTGTCAGTGCCCAGCCTGCCGCACCCAGACGCCATCGGCTCAGGCCCTGCCACAGGGCGGCAAGGCCACCCCGCCCTTCGGTGTGACGCAGAACCACACAGGCCGCGATGCAGGGCCCGAAGGCGCCGATGACCTCCCAGGCATCCGGCAGGCCGAAGTCGACCAGGCCGCGCTTCTGCAACAGCAGAGGCAAGATCGTCACCCAGGTCCACAGCCAGGCCACCGCGATATAAGCGAGAAGCGGATGTCTTTTCATGCCGGACCCACGTCAACCACCTGGCCACCCAAGCGTTTAACCGGACTATATGACAACAGCAGACCGTGACCTGCGGGTTAGCATTGACCACAGTTCAGACAAGAGCCATGTACCTTTGGGCACCACTGACACGCTCGACAGCTTTCTGGCCGGTGTGGAACGCCGGGCCTTCAGGATGGCGCGCATCAGCACCGGTGATGCCGACGCGGCGCTCGATATCGTGCAGGACGCCATGCTGAGGCTGGTCAGATCCTACCGGAGCCGACCTGCAGCGGAATGGACGCCCCTGTTCTACCGGATTCTGGGCAATGCCATGACCGACTGGCACAGGCAGCAGCGGCAGAGCGGGAAGATCTTTGACCGCTGGTTTGGCAGCAGTGTGGAAGATAACGACGACGCGATGGACAGCCTGCCAATGCCTGCCGGACAACAGCCGGATGAGCTGGTCGACATCGGGCAGAACCTTGCAGCTGTCGAAGCGGCGATCAATGCGCTGTCGCTGCGCCAGCAGCAGGCTTTCATGCTGCGCTGCTGGCAAGGCTTCTCGACGGCTGAAGCGGCTGCCGCGATGGGCTGTACCGAAGGCACGGTGAAGACCCTCTATTCACGCGCCCTGCACAGTCTGCGCGCCACGCTGACAGCAGATACGGCGAGCTGAGAACATGAGCAACGATCTCGAAAAGCAATTGCAGGATCAGCTTCGCGGCAGCGAAGAGCACCTCGATGCGCCCACGCTCGCCAGACTGCATGCGGCTCGCAATCGCGTACTTGAAGCTGGCGACCACCGGAAGCCACGTTGGGGGGGAAGCTGGCTGGCTGTGACGGCAGCGGCCGGCGCGGCAGCGATCGTCATGGCTGTCGCTCTCAGGCAACCGGCCGATACCGGGCAGCCCGCAGCGGCAGAATTTGAAAGCACCCTGCTGGCTGCCGCCGGCAACAACGAAATCATCAGCCCGGCGACCGACGAACCGCTAACCGGCGGAGGCGACGCTGACGAAACCCTCGACCTGCTGGAGAACCTCGATTTCTACGAGTGGCTAAGCCAGGAAGCAGCAGAGGAGCAGCCCACATGAAGCGCATCCTGCTCTGCTGCCTGCTGTTTGCCGCGAACCTGCAACCGGTACTCGCGCAGGAATGGGCGGAACTCACGACACGGCAGCAGGAATTGCTCGCACCGCTGGCTGACAAATGGCCAGCCATACCGGAAGAGCGCCGCCAAAAACTGCTGCGCGGCGCCGAGCGATGGAACAGCCTGACTCCTGAACAGCAACAGGGAATGCGCGATCGGATGCAGACCTGGCGTCGCATGAGCCCCGAACAGCAGGCCCGCGCGCGGCAGCGCTTCCAGCGGTTCCGCCGGCTGCCACCGGAAGAGCGCGCGCGACTGCGGAATGCGCAGCAGCGATTCCAGGACCTGTCGCCGGAACAGCGTGAACGCCTGCGCCAGCGCTTCCGCGACCTGACGCCGGAGCAGCGCCAGCAATTGCGGGAACGCCGGCACCCGCCGCCCTGAACAGGGGCCGGCTGCACGCGGCAGGCGCGATCCACTCCGTGGCGTCTTGCGCCGATCCTGCATGGCCGGCCGGCCGGGTCCTTATACTGGCGGCATCGTTCGCCCCGACCGAAAGGATCATTCATCCATGCGTACCACATTCACCCGCCTGATCGGCTGCGCCCTCCTCCTCGTCGCACAGGCCAGCCTCGCCGGCCTCAAGCCGGATCAGCCCACCGTACTGATCACCGGCGCCAATCGCGGCATCGGCCTCGAGTATGTGCAGCAGATCGCCGCACGCGGCTGGAATGTGATCGCGACAGCCCGCAATCCGGACGACGCAACGGAACTGCAGGCGCTGGCCAAGGACCATCCCGGCGTCGTGATCGAAAAACTGGATGTCACCGATCATCCGGGCATCGACGCGCTGGCGGCCCGCTACAAGGATCAGCCGATCGATGTGCTGATCAGCAACGCCGCGATCACCCCGCGCCTCAAGACCGCCTTCAGCGGCAAGGCGGAGATGATCGACTACGCCGTCGCGCGCAACAGTCTCGAGACCAATGCCCTCGGCGCGATCAAGGTGGCAAGCACCTTTCTGCCCAACGTGACGGCCTCGCAGCAGAAAAAGATCGTGTTCATCTCCAGCAAGGGCGGGTCTTTCACCGAGGGTCCGAAGGGGCCGATCATGTTCGAGTACCGCGCCAGCAAGGCGGCGCTGAACATGCTCGTCTACGCGTTCAGCTTTGAAACGAAGAACAAGGGCGTGACCACCATCGCACTGTCACCCGGCTCCGTGAATACCGAGCCCGCACCGGGTGAGTTCGGCTATGGCAAGAACATTCGCCAGCCGGGTGCCATCGAACCGGCCGAGAGCGTGAGCGCCATGCTGAAGGTCATCGACGGCCTGACCATCAAACAGAACGGCCAGTTCCTCGACTACAAGGATGGCCGCGTCCTCGGCTGGTAAGGCGAAGCGGCTACTCGGCCCCTGAACTGCCGGCGTCGATCGCCTCGTCCAGCTCGTTCTTGCGCCCGGCGTTGAGGTCCTCGACACCGGAAGCCTTGTCGAGTGCCTCGTGCAAGGGCGCGCCGATCACATCCGAAGCCGGGTCATAGGCTTTCGGTTCGGGTGGTTCTGCGGGTTTACCGCAGGCGGTGATGGCGAGTGCGGCGAGGGTGATTGTGAGGTTACGCATGAGGGTCTCCCTTTTGATGCCGAATAGCCCGCAGCTTAGTATTGGGGCACATTCGGCAACAATAGCCGATGCCCGAGGTGAATGAATGAGCGACGCGGCCAAATCACCTAAGAAAGGCGCAAGACGGTCAGCCAATTGGTCGAGAGAGCAGACCTTGCTCGCTTTCCAATTCTATTGCGAGACCCCTTTTGGCCAACTGCACGGCAAAAACAAGAGAGTTATAGAGCTGGCAAACTTGATCGGCCGTACGCCAGGTGCTCTTGCGATGAAATGCGTGAACATCGCCAGTCTCGACCCGGCAATCCGCGAAAGTGGGCGGAGCGGACTGAGTAATGCTTCTGCTCTTGATCGCGAAGTATGGAGAGAGTTCCATGCCAACTGGGAGCAACTAATTGATGAGTGCGAGTTGCTGAGATCACGCCTGCTGGCCGCGAGGAGCGACAAAATACCGCCAGCTGCTGATCGTGATACCGAAGCAGATTATTCGGGAGAAACTCGCGAGGCATTGGTACGGCAGCGCATTGGCCAGGCATTCTTTCGCCGCGCCATCTTAAGCAGCTATGGCAACAAGTGTTGTATTTCCGGAGTCAGCGATGGACGATTTCTCGTCGCAAGTCATATCGTTCCCTGGAGAGATGACGCGTCTATCCGTTTGCATCCGGGTAACGGCCTATGCCTTTCTGCAATACACGACAAGGCTTTCGATAGCCACCTGTTCTCCTTGACTGACGACTATCGTATCGTGCTATCGGAGCAACTGAAGACGACAAGAGACAAGTTCTTGCGCGAGGTATTTTGGTCGATTGAAGGTACTTCAATTTCCTTGCCGGACAAGTTTATTCCAGAGATCGATTTCGTGACTCGTCACAGGAGTCGTCTGGAAGGCGCAAACACCGCAGGAGTCTCGTCATGAAGATAAGTGGATACGACTTCATTTCTGAGCAGGATTTCGTTGCGCACTGGGGCGCGCATGCAAAGCCAAACGGCGATCTGTACTGCCACGATGAAGCCAGATCGTTGCCCATTGAGCATGTATGGACGGTATCTGAGGGCGAAGACCTTGATGAATATGGGTTCAATCGTGACGACAACTGGTATGCCTCCCCCGGAGTTTTCGTCATCAATGCGCTTGGCTACCTGATAACGGAAAGGCCATGGGCCGACGACACCCATGACGCAGTCTGGTACCTGGATGACGATGACGAAGCGCGCGAGGAGCGAAGAACGGATTTTGTCGCGCTGCTGGATGAGAGCTAGGCTTTGGGCTTCCCGCGTGGTCTCTGGAACGCTCCCGAAGCGTGAACTGGTTACGCCCGCAGCCGAACCGAGATTTCCAGGCCCGCCTCGCGGAGCACCGCATGCACGGTGCGAAACGACGGGTTGCCATGCCGCGACAGGGACCGGTAGGCCTGCGTCACATTGACCCCCACGCGCCGCGCAATGTGCGGCAGCCCACCGAACGCGTCGGCCACCCGCCGGACCGCCACGGCGATTTCCTCCGGCTTGCCATCGCGCAAGGTGTCATTGAGCATCTCGATGGCCAGATCGGGATCTGCGCGCAGCAGTTCGCCCATCACCTGGCGATGCGGCCTGACGGTTCCCGTTCTCTTTTTCTTCATCAAACGCTCCGAAATTCGTGCCACCAGCGCCGTACCCAGTGATGTACCACAGCAGACCCGTGGTCGTCTATAAACGAATGATGAAATGATACGGGTTACCACCCTGAACTGACAGACACCTGGATGGGAGCCACAATAGTCGTGCTTTCAGCGGAATAGCCCCAATTGCAGCTCGCAGAGCCCCGCAACTCCAGGTACCGGGGCTATTGTCGCCATCGTGACACAACGTAGAATTGGCCCATGCATCCACTGATCGAGCAAAACCGCAAGGCAATTGCCGACTTGTGCCGCCTTCATGGCGTTCACAAGCTGGAACTGTTCGGGTCCATCTTGCGGGACGACTTCGATCCGGCTCGCAGTGATATCGATGTGCTGGTCGAGTTTGCACCGGGTAGCGCAAGCAGCTTCAGCAATTTCATGCGACTCAAGGAATCGCTCGAAGCCTTGTTTGGACGGACTGTAGATCTTGTGGAACTGAAGGCGGTTCGCAATCGTCGATTGCGCTATTACATCGAGCACAGCAAGGCACCGGTGTATGCCGCAGCGTGACCCCGGCGTTTATCTTGAGGATATTGAGCACTACGCTGGGTCGGCCATCCGTTTCACTTCTGGAATCAGCCTTGAGCAGTACCTGGTTGATGAAAAGACGCAAGCGGCAGTCGAGCGCGTATTGGAAATCTGCGGCGAAGCCATGAGTAACCTTTACAAGGTTGCACCAGATATCGCAGCCGGCATTCCTCATGCGAGGAACATCGTTGGATTTCGCAATATATTGGCGCATGGCTACGCAGAGTTGGATCACAACAAGGTCTACGATATCGCCGTCAGATACGCTCCGGACTTGCTTGCGGCGACGCGAGAGCAATTGAAGCTATTTCCCGATCCATCCGCCCCATAGCGGGTAGTCCGACCACCGCCGATCACCCCGGCCAGTCGGCAACCCAGACGTCGTTGTCCATCGGCCAGGGCATGAATCGCTCGCGATCGCCGCCGAAAGTCCAGATCCTGTTGTCGCGAACCTCGATGCGGAAATCGCTCTTGCCCTGGCTCAGCGAATCGTCGGCAGCGCCCCAGACATTGTTGGTCACGAGTTGCCAGCCGTCGATGCCGTCCTGCGGATCCCAGAGCCACAGGTCATGGGCGACTGCCTGAATCTTCGATGCGTGGCCTTTCGGGCCCGGAACGTGCCCGCCGATCACGACGATCTTGCCGTTGTGCGCGATTGCCTGATGCCCGGTCCGCGGGCACCATGCCGCATGGCCTAGCAGTTCCCAGGTCGCACCCTTGTCGTCGGACTTCCAGACATCGTTGCGTCGGCCTGCCCAGTTCGGCAGGAACACCGGCCTGTCGTGATCGCCGCCCATGTAATAAAGGGTGCTGCCGACATGACAAACCTGCATGCCGGCCCGCCCCATGTCTTCGGGCAACTCGCAGCGCAGCTCCCAGGTCTCGCCGAGATCCTTGCTGACCCACAGTTCGGGGTAGAAGATCCGGTCACGGGAATTGCGCGCGCCGCCGAACAGGTAGATCTCGTCATCCATGACGTGACTGTGATGACCGGCGCGAATGCCCCACGGCGCTTCGGCACAGACCTGCTCCCAGGTGCGCCCCTGATCGGCCGAACGCCAGACGTCATTGTAAAAAGTCGTCAGGCTCTGGCCGCCGTTGAGGATCAGGTGACCCCGCACGACATCGACTTCCGGATAGCAGCGCTTGCCCCAGCCGGACGCCTTCGACATGCATTCCCAGTGGATGCCGTCGGCGCTGCGCCACGTGTCGCTGAACACGCTGAATGGTCCGGCACGACCGCTGATGATGTAGAAACAGCCGTCCATCTGCCCGCCGCGCGGCATCGCACGCCTGGCCCACGGTGCATGATCGAGAACGCGTTCCCATTTCATTTCACAACACCCGCAATACGTAGCACTTCAGGTAGCGGGTCTCGCGCAGCGCGAGCAGCACCGGGTGGTCGCGTCCGGCGCCGCGCCTTTCGATGATCTGCACATCGCGGTGCGCATCGGCGGCCGCGGCCTGCAGCATGCTTTCAAAATGCGCCTCGTCGACGTGATGACTGCAGCTTGAACTGATCAGGTAACCGCCGGGCGTCAGCAACTGCATGGCGCGCAGGTTGATCTCCTTGTAGCCGCGCAGGCCCGCATCACGGGCCGCCTTGTTCCTGGCAAAGGCCGGCGGGTCGAGGACGATGGTGTCGTACCGTTTGCCGGCGTCGAACTCTGCGCGCAGGAAATCAAACACATCGGCACACAGCACCTCGACATTGCCGAGCTTGTTGCGCCCGACGTTGGCACGGATCTGCTCGCAGGCCGGTTCCGAACTGTCGATGGCTGTCACCTGGTCCGCACGTCGCGCCATCTGCAGGGCAAATCCGCCGACATAGCTGAAGCAATCCAGCGCGCGGCCGCGTGCATAGCGCCCGGCGACGATGTGATTCTCGCGCTGATCGAGAAAGGCGCCGGTCTTCTGCCCCTCAAGCAGGTTTGCCGCCAGTTCGATCTGGCCTTCGCGCATCAGCACCGTATCCGGCACCGTGCCGTGGATCACCCCCTTCTCGGCGGGCAAGCCCTCGAGTCCGCGCACCGCGACATCCGAGCGGTTGACGATCCCCCGACAGGCAAAGGTCTCGACCAGCAGGCGCGTGAACATCTCCCGGCGCTGCTCGATGGCCGGAATCAGGAACTGTACGGACAGATAATCGCCGTAGCGGTCCACGACCAGACCGGGCAACTCGTCGCCATCGCCGTGTATCGCGCGCCAGCTGTTCTCGCCCGGCAGCATCGCCCGCCTCAATTGCACGGCAGTCTGGATACGCTGCCGGAAAAACGCCTCATCGACCGGCTGTTCGTCGCGACTCAGGCGTCGCAGTGAAATCTTTGAAGCCCGGGAATAGAAAGCCTGGCCCAGACAGCGGCCGCGCGGGTCGCAGACCCGCACGACCTCGCCCCCGGCGAGCGTGGCCGGGGGCGTGACGTCGGACTGGAAGATCCACGGATGCCCGGCCATCCAGCGGCTGGCGCCGCGCGGGCTGAGCACCACCTCCATCAGCGGTTCTTCAGCGCGTCGCGTATCTCGGTGAGCAGTACCTGGTCTGGCGTCGGGCCCGCTGGCGGCGGTGGCGGCTCGGCCTTTTTCAGCTTGTTCATGGCCCGCACCATCATGAAGATGATGAAGGCCAGGATCAGGAAATCGAGCACCGAGTTGAGAAAGGCGCCGTACTTGAGCACCGGGGCACCGGCATCCACTGCTTCCTGCAGCGTCGCGTAGTCGCCGCCCGACAGGTTGATGAACAGCGTGCTGAAGTCCACCTTGCCGAGCATCAGCCCGACGACCGGCATGATCACGTCGTTGGTCATCGACGCGACGATCTTGCCGAATGCAGCGCCGATGATGACGCCGACGGCAAGGTCCATGACATTGCCGCGCAGGGCAAATTTCTTGAATTCCTGCAGCATGACTTCCCCCTGAATTGACGATGGAAACAGGACCCCGATGGCGGGGAGCCGGCTTTAGGCTAAGCTCAGTGGCAGCGGACCGCAACAGGAGCGCGAATGGCGGGGCTGATTGCCGCCACGTCATGCGGGCGAATCGGACAACCCCGAAACAACACGGACAGGAATCATGCAGGATTACGAGAAGCTGGGTGTTTTCTACCTCGGCAAGCGATATGAAGCGCAGGGCGGGAAGCTCGGCGACGAACCGGTACTGTACGACTCGCGGGACCTGACCACGCACGCAGTGATCATCGGCATGACCGGCAGCGGCAAGACCGGTCTCGGCATCGACCTGCTCGAAGAAGCCGCCATCGACAAGGTGCCGGTCATCGCACTCGATCCAAAGGGCGACATGGGCAACCTGCTGCTCAGCTTTCCGGAACTGCGCGCTGCGGATTTCGAGCCATGGGTCGATGCCCAGGCAGCCGCGACTGCCGGCCAGTCGGTGGCTGAATTCGCCTCCGCGCAGGCGGAGACCTGGCGCAAGGGCCTCGCCGAATGGGGGCAGGCGCCGGAGCGGATCGCCCGGCTGCGTGCCGCGGCCGAGTTTGCCATCTACACACCGGGCAGCACGGCCGGCCTGCCGATCTCGGTACTCGGCTCCTTTGCGGCGCCGCCGGCAGCGGTACGCGAGGATGCCGACATCTACCGTCAGCAGGTACAGGCCACCGTCACCGGCCTGCTCACGCTGCTGGGCATCGATGCCGACCCGCTGTCGAGCCGCGAACACATCCTGCTCTCAGCGGTACTCGACCAGTGCTGGCAGCAGGGGCAGAGCCTGGACCTGGCCGGGCTGATTCATGCGGTACAAGAGCCTGGCATGAGCCGGATCGGTGTCATGGAACTCGAAACCTTCTACCCTGCCAAGGAGCGTTTCGAACTGGCGATGCGCCTCAACAACCTGCTCGCCGCACCCGGCTTCGAGGCCTGGACGCAGGGTGAGCCGCTCGACGCCGGCAAGCTCCTTTACACCGCGAGCGGCCAGCCGCGCGTTTCGGTGCTGTCCATCGCGCACCTCGACGATGCGGAGCGGATGTTCTTCGTCACCCTGCTGCTCAATGCCATCATCGCCTGGATGCGCAGTCAGCCGGGCACGGCATCGCTGCGCGCCATCTTTTACATGGACGAAGTGTTCGGCTATCTGCCGCCGGTGGCCAATCCGGCTTCAAAGCAGCTGCTGCTGACGCTTCTCAAACAGGCCCGCGCTTACGGCCTCGGCCTCGTGCTGTCCACGCAGAATCCGGTCGATCTCGACTACAAGGCGCTGTCGAACGCCGGAACGTGGTTCATCGGCCGCCTGCAGACCGAGCAGGATCGCAACCGCGTGCGCGACGGACTGCTGTCGGCAGCAGCCAGCGAGGGTCTCGATGGGGCGCAGCTCGACCAGATCCTCGGCGGCCTCGGCAAGCGCAGCTTCCTGATGCACAACGTGCATGAAAGCAGCCCGGTGCTGATGCAGTCGCGCTGGGCAATGGCTTATCTGCGCGGCCCCCTGACACGCGATGACATCCGGCGCCTGACGGGCACGAAGCCTCCTGCCGTGGCAGCAGCACCGCAGCAGCCGACCGCAGCGGCACCGGTTGCGACGCCGGCGGCCACGGTCGAGACGCGACCCCTGCTGTCGCCGGACATCCCGGTGGTGTATGCCGATCTCAGTCGAACGCCGCCCACTGCGGGGCCGCGTCTCTATCAGCCACGACTGCTGGCAGCGGCGCGCGTCGCCTATGTCAGCAGCAGGCACGATGTCGATCTGAGCCACAACGTCGTACTTGCACTCGATCCCGGCGACGGACCGCTGGACTGGGCTGCAGCCGAGGAGCTCGACATCGATATCACCCAACTCGGCCAGGAGGCGCCAGCCAGTGCAGCCTGGGCCACCTTGCCCGCTTCGCTCGGCGACCCGAAGAACTACAAGGCCTGGCAAAAGCAGTTTCAGACCTGGCTGTCTCGCGAACGGCCACTGACACTGTGGCGCTGCCCGGCGCTCAAGGAAGTATCGCGACCCGATGAAAGCGAGGGTACTTTTCGTGCCCGGCTCCAGCATCTGGCGCGCGAGGCACGCGACAGCCAGACCGATGCCCTGCGCAGGAAATACGCTGCAAAGGCTGCCACGCTTGCCGACAGGCTGCGCCGTGCCGAGCAGGCCGTACAGCGCGAGCAGGAACAGTCCACCGGTGCAAAGCTCGACGCGGTTGTCTCCGCCGGCTCCGCCATTCTCGGTGCGCTGTTCGGCCGGCGGAAAATCAGTGCCACATCAATGACACGGGCAGCGACAGCGATGCGCAAGGCCGGCAACGTGCGCAAGCAATCCGGCGACGTGGTCCGCGCTGACGAAACCGTCGCCAGCATCAATGCGCAGATTGAGGAACTCGAGAACAGCCTGCAGGCGGAGATCAGCGACATGGAAGAGACCATGAACGCACAGGCCAGCGAACTTGAAGAAGTGGCCATCCGGCCAAAGGCCGGTGACATCAGCATCCGCTTTTGCGGGCTCGCCTGGCTCAGCTAGACGAGCGGCAGGTCCATGGTCACCAGCAGGCCGGGCTGATTGTCCTCGAGGCGCAGACTGCCGCCATGCAGTCTTGCAACGGCAGCCGCAAGGCTCAAACCCAGCCCGGACCCGTCGCGCGAGGGTGTTTCGTTCAGCCGGACAAAGGGTTCGATGGCACGGCCACGCTCGTCGGCGGGTATGCCCGGCCCGGTATCGGCAACCGTGAGCACGAGACGGGCGCCATCAGCATGGGCGGCAAGCTGCACGCCGCCACCTGCCGGCGTGAACTTGAGCGCATTGTCGATCAGGTTGGCGACCGCCTGCGCGAGCAGCTGACGGTGCCCCATGACCTGCCTGTCGGGCTCCGCGGACACGCCCAGCGCGATACCCTGCTGTTCCGCCTGCGGCTGGTAGAGCTCGACCAGCTCGGCGAGCAGCACGTCCATGGCCACTGCTTCCGGACGCGCACCCACCGCACCGCTTTCCGCTTCGGCAATCTGCAGCAGCGCCGTGAGCACGCGCTGCATGTGATCGAGATCCTGCAGCGTCACCTCCACCGTTTCACGGGACGCACCGGCCACCGGATCGGCAAGCGCCCGCTCCATGCGCAGACGCATGCGGTGCATCGGACTGCGCAAATCATGGGCAGCGCTGTGCAGCGAGGCACGCAGGATTTCCGTGGTACGCGCGAGACGCGCGAGCAGCGCGTTCACCTCGCCTGCCAGCGTGTCGAACTCATCTTCCGCACCCACCACCGGCAGACGGCGCGACAGGTTGCCGCCGAGAATTTCCGCACAACTGCGGCTCACGTCAGCGACCCGCGCGAGGATGCGCTGACTCTGCCGGTAGCCGATACCCAGCGCGAGGATCGTCACCAGCAGACTGCCCACACCGGCTGCAACGGCAAAGCGCCGCACCAGGGCATGGCGCTCGCTCAGATCGGTGCCGACCATGAAGCGCAGGCCGGGCGCCGGTTCCAGCACCATCGCACGTATCGGCCGTTCGATTTCCACACCGGCTTCCTGTACCGAAATCACGAAATCCACCCAGGGCCCGCCGTCGCGGTGCACCGTCGGCCAGGCCGGGAGATTGCCGGCCAGCACATAGCCCTGTGAATCGGTGAGCAGATAGATCGCGTTGGTCCGGCTCCAGTTTTCGGCACGCAGATTCAGCTCTGCCGCCAGCGTGCGGACCCCGCCCCGCGCGTAGGCTTCGAGAAAGCCCGCGGCATCGCGCTCGATGGTTACATCGACTTCCGTATCGATGAAGCGCGTGGTGAGCAGATAGATGACGAAGACCAGGGCCAGCAGCGCGGCGGCAAAGATCGCCGCGTATACCACCGACAATCGCAGTGCGGAGGTACGCACTCAGTCCGCTCGAACCATGTAGCCTGCGCCGCGCACGGTGTGGATCAACGGCCGGTCGAAGTCCCGGTCCACCGCCTGGCGCAGCCGGCTCATGTGCACATCGATCACGTTGGTCTGCGGATCGAAATGCAGATCCCATACCCCTTCGAGCAGCATGGTGCGCGTCACGACCTGCCCGGTACGACGCAGGAGATATTCGAGCAGCTTGAACTCGCGCGCGGTCAGTTCGATGCGCCGCCCGGCACGGGTGACCGTCCGCGCCAGGATGTCCATTTCAAGATCGGCGAGGCGCAGCTTCATTTCGGGGGCCGGCGCCACCTGACCGCGGCGCAGCAGTGCCTCGATCCGCGCCAGAAGTTCGGACAGCGCAAAGGGCTTGGTCAGATAGTCGTCGCCACCGGCGCGCAAGCCCTCGACGCGATGATCCACCGAACCCAGCGCGGAAAGAATCAACACCGGCGTGCGATTGCCCTGCTTGCGCAGGACCTCGATGACCGTCAGGCCATCGAGGTGCGGCAGCATGCGATCAGCGATGATGCCGTCATAGCTGTGTTCCGTCGCGTGAAACAGGCCGTCGCGGCCATCAACGGCGTGGTCGACCTGATAGCCCGCTTCGGTCAGCGCCTTGACGAGATATCCGGCGGCATCACGATCGTCTTCGATGAGCAGGAGATGCATGCCGCAATCCTAGCAGGCAGACACCCCGCAGTGCCTGCCACGGGGCGTCTGCCGCCTTCAGCCGGTAATCGTCAGCGGCAGGAACAGTCGCGCCTCATCACGCTGTACCAGCAGCGGCACAGGCTGTCCTTTGGGCAGCTTCTTTGCCAGCCCGGCCAGCTGCTCCGGGCTGTCGACATCGCGACTGCCCAGCCTGAGGATGATGTCGCCCCGACTGAGGCCTGCCCGTGCCGCCGGACCATCGGCCACACGCACCACCAGTACACCGCCGGATTCCACACCTGATTCCTCGCGTTGCTCCGGCGTCAGGGCCACGACCTGGATATTCAGCACACCGGGCACCTTGTCGGTCGTGGCGTTTGCAGCGACCACCTCGTCGTCATCAGACTTCAGGCGCGCAACGGTGACCGGAATGGTGCGTACCGCCTTGTCCCGCCAGACTTTCAGGGTGACGGTCGTGCCCGGCGCGGTTTCACCGACCAGCGGCGGCAGATCTCCATGCTGTGCCAGCTTGTGGCCATTGAACTCGAGAATCACATCACCGGGCTTGAGGCCCGCGCGAGCCGCCGGCCCGCTCTTGTCGACCTGCCCCACCAGCGCACCGGCGGGCTTTGCCAGACCAAAAGACTTCGCCAGCTCGCCATTCACGCCCTGGATCCCGACGCCCAGCCAGCCCCGCTCGACCCGGCCATTGGCCGCGAGCTGGCGCGCCACATTGCTGGCAACGTTGACCGGTATGGCAAACGACAGGCCCATGTAGCCGCCGCTGCGACTGTAGATCTGCGAGTTGATGCCCACGACCTCGCCGCGCAGATTGAACAGCGGACCGCCAGAGTTGCCGGGATTCACGGCAACGTCTGTCTGTATGAAAGGCACGTAATTGCCATCCGGCAGGCTGCGGCCGATTGCGCTGACGATGCCCTGCGTGACCGAGTGTTCCAGACCGAAGGGCGAACCGATGGCCAGCACCCAGTCGCCCACCTCCACGCTTGATGAGTCGCCGAGCTTCACGGCCGGAAGACCGCTGGCGTCGATCTTCAGCAGGGCGACATCGGAGGCCTTGTCCAGCCCGATGAGCCTGGCGGGCTTTTCGCTGTTGTCGGACAGCTTGACGATGATCGAGTCGGCACCATCGACCACATGCGCGTTGGTCAGAATCTCGCCGTCGGCGGAAATGATGAAGCCGGAACCCAGCGAGCGCGCCTCACGCGGTTCAGGCATCGGCATGCCGCGGAAGTGACGGAAAAATTCCTCCATGCCGGGCGGCATTCCGGGCGGCATGCCCGGCGGCCCGAAAAACTGCGGACCACGGCCTTGCGCCGCCGCAACGTTCTTCATGTCCTGGGTGGTGCTGATGTTGACCACACTGGCCTGGTTGCTGCGGATGATCGGCTTGAAGTCAGGCAGATCAGCCTGCGCCAGCGGCCCGTAAAACAATGCTGCCGCGAGCAGCAGCGCTCCGACGGATCTACCGGACCTGGAAACAGCCATCGACGATCTCCTCAAAATTCAAAAACAGAAAAGGGGGCCTGCCCGTCTGGCAGACCCCCTTTCTGAACTTCACGACAACGGAAACAACGGTGCTGAAAAGTCGAGGAAGGTTCGGCGAGGCTGTCCAACCCGGGTTCGTCCAGCGAGCACGCCATTCAGAGCACACAAATGACCGCTGCATTCCGACACGCCGTATCGCCAACAACCCCGCCGTAACACTTGCTCCCCATACCGGGGAGGTCCGGTTCAGCTACCACACCGGAGGGAGGCGGCCTCAAGCGACTGTCTGGTGACACCGGCAGGTCGTCAGTACTAAAGCCTTGCCTGTACAGGGGGGGGAAAGCCAGGTTACGACTTCTTTCAACCCACCGGTGCCACCCGACTGTTACTTGCTGCCGCTCCTTCGGCTTGCCTGTCGTCCCGTGAGGGGTGTCTCCCGGGACGACGGTTGTCATGGTGGACCCGGCCCCCTCGCGGGAGCCTTGCGTGCAAGTTAAGAGTTCTTAAGGATCGGGCCGGAGGCTCGAAAAGGTCTCGCGCCAGGCGCCTGGGGCGGCTTCGGGATCGTTGACCAGTTCAAAGGTCGTGCGGCGGGCGGCCGGATTACGCAAGGACTCGATCAGCACCAGCGCCAGGTCATCGCGGGACAGGGTACTACGCAGCAGCGGCCGCCAGTGGTCACCCTGTTCGATACGCAGCCCTTTTTGGCCGGCCGGGTCGTTGACCAGTCCGCCCGGCCTGACGATGGTGTAGCTCAGGCCGCTGGCGCGCAGATAGTCCTCACCCTTGAGCCGCCAGCCCAGCGCCCCTTTGGTCGCCTTGTTGAACGGGTGATCGGGATCGGTCACACCGATCGCTGTCAGCAGCACGAAGTGCCTGACCTTCTGCGCCAGCGCTGCATCGACCAGGTTCTTCACGCCACCGTAATCGACAAACTCGGCGCTGTTCGGGCCGGTGATCTGGTTGGCACCGATGACGCTGATGACTTCCGTCACGCCGCGCATCGCAGCCGCCACCTGGGCCGCATCGCGCACATCGCATTCCACCCAGTCGACGTCGGCAAAGGCCGGCCCCAGACGCTTCATCGCTTCCTCACGACTGCGCGTCATGGCCCTGAAAGCGACCCCCTCCTCGCGCAAATGCTCCACGACGAAGTGGCCGGCGCGCCCCGATGCGCCGGCGACCAGAATCAGTTCGACCGGCTTCGTCGTTGCGGATGGTCGGGGAGCGACCGGCTGTGTGGCGCAGCCCGCCAGCAGCAATACGCTGCCGGCTGCCATCAGGACGGCGTGCAGAGTTCTACGCATCATCAGCCCTCATCTCACCGGCATTGCATCGAAGGCAATGCTGATGCGCTTTTCGCCGGAAGTAAACGGAATGGTGCGGTGATAGAAGGCCGACGGGAACAGCGCAAGCCGGCCCTCCCGCGGTGCGACCACGCGCAGCTCGGCCGGCGCCCGCACCAGCAGGCGCTCCGGCGGGCGGCTGAACTCCAGCGCGCCGGCAATCGATCGTGAATCGGCTGCATCCGGCAGCGGCTGCATGTCCTGCGGTACACGCACATAGTACGCACCGCTCAGCCAGCCCAGCGGATGCATGTGCGGTGCCTGGTGCCCACCCGGCCCGAGCACGGTACCCCAGACCCGCAGCGTCCAGCGATCGGATGCGCGCGCCATCATCGGATGTGTGGCGAGACCTGTGCGTCTGAAGTATTCGGCACTGTCGCGGACGGCCGTATTGATCAGCTCACGCAGTGCGGAGAGCGCCGGATGCGCATCCAGATCGAGCTCGCCCGTCTGGCCGCCGAGCCGCGTCGACTTGCCGAGCGGGTTGGCGTTCAACGAGGGATCGTTCGTGATGCAGCGGGCAAGCTGCGCATTGAAGTCAGCGAGATCGGCAAATCCCGCCGGCACCACAGGCTCGATGACCCGCACGCAGTGCTCCAGGTCGAGGATCTGTCGCGCCTCATCGGCGCGACCGGCATCGCGCAGCGCGTAGGCATACACCGTCAGCACCAGGCATTCACCCGGATGACGGCGAAGAAACGTTTCACACAGCGACAGCGCGGCGCCCATCTGGTCGTGAGCCGCCAGCAGGTTGGCGAGATCAGCCGTGGCACGTGCATTGTCCGGATTGATGCGCACCGCGGTGTGCAGGATCGCGATTGCCGCTTCATGCTCGCCGAGCATGCGCCGTGCGAGACCGAGGTTGATCAGCGCCATGTCATCGGCCGGCTGGATCTTCAGCGCGCGCTCGAGGTCCGCAACAGCCTCCGCATAGCGTTCGATGCCGCAAAGTACCGCGCCGCGCGCGACCAGCAGGAGCGCCCGGCCGGGCCAGTCCTTCAGCGCGGCATCGCTTTCGGCCAGCGCCTCGACACCACGCCCCGCTTCCAGCAGGGTATTGATCAGGTTGCAGCGCACCTCGATATCGTCGGGATCCAGCGCCAGGGCACGGCGATGACAGTCGACGGCCGCATCGACATGGCCCCGGTATTGCAGCAGCGCGCCGAGATTCGCCAGTGCCCGCAGGTGATCGGGGGCAAGACGCACCGCTTCGCGCAGCGCTTTTTCCGCCTGCAGCAACTCACCGGTCGCCAGATGACAGAGACCGAGTTCGGCGGCGGCTTCCGCATCATCAGGTGCCGCAGCGCAGGCCTGCTGCAGCAGCGCGAGCGCGGTGCCGGCATCGCCCTGCTCGCGCAACAGCACGCCGCGCAGACGCAGTGCCTGCGCGTGCTGCGGCTCGACCGCAAGGAATCGCGCATAGCACTCATCCGCGGCTTCGATGCGGCCGGCCCGGTGCAGGGACATCGCCTCGTGCAGCAGCTTGCGGCTTTCAGCTTGCTCGTTCGGGTTCACGGGTGGCAAGGGTACAGATTCGGGATGGCTGACAAAATGCCCGCTCGCTTCAGGCGAGGTGCGAGATCGCGCGCCACGCCGCCAGCTTGTCGGCCGGCGTGATGCCGGCATTGGCCGGACTTGTGGATGGCAGGGTGGCATAACGCAAGTCCGGAAACCGGACAGCAAGCGTCGGCAACACGAGGCGACGATAAAGCTCGGCCGCGGTCTTGCCATTGAAGAACACTGCGCAGATCTGTGGATGGCGCACAAAGAACCGCACGAAATCGTTGGGCAGCGCCGATGAACGCCGGATGTTCGAATCGAGGCTGCCCGGACGCTGACAGGATTCGAGCACGTCCCAGAGCGCCACGCGGTGGGCAATCAGGGCCTCCAGTCGCTCTCCGTAAGGTGCCCGGCGGTCGATGCCATAAAGCTGCTCGATGATCTGCCAGAACACGTTTTGCGGCTGCGCGTAGTACTGCCCTGCCGTCAGTGAGGCCACGCCCGGCATGGAGCCGAGGACCAGCACACGGGCATCGGCACGGGAGACTGGCGAAAAACTGTTCAGGCGACCGGACATCTGCTGCGATTATGCGCCGGACGATCCTGTTCTGTGGCATCGTCGACTTCTGGCCCGACCGTCCGAACAGGAGCATTCATGTCCGAGCACACAGCCCTCATCCGCTGGCAGAACAGCAGCACGACGATGGACTACGACAGTTATCCGCGCGATCACCACTGGGAATTCCCCGGCGGGCCCGCCGTGTGTGGCTCGGCCGCCGAAGGCTACGGCGGCGGCAAAGGCTGCATCGATCCCGAGGAAGGACTGGTCGCCTCGGTATCCGCCTGCCACATGCTGACCTTTCTCGCCGTCGCGGCAAAGAAAAAGATGGTCGTGGCAAGCTACACCGACCGGCCCGTCGGACATCTGGAGAAAAATGCGGAAGGCCGCATCGCGGTGACCCGCATCGAACTGCACCCGGTCGTGCAGTTTGGCCCCGGCACCGACGTTTCGGCCGAGGAGCTGCGGCGGCTGCATGACTCCGCGCACCGCAACTGCTTCATCGCCAACTCGATAAAGGCCGAGGTGACGGTCAGCAGCAATGGCAACCTTGGTTGACAGCCCTCGCCGTCACTCAGCATGATCGGGACATGATGTCGATAAAAGTCGGGTACTGATGTTTCTGGCGCTGCGGGATCTCGCTTTCGCGAAGGGCCGCTTCCTGCTGATGGGCCTGGTCGTGGCGCTGGTCGCGTTCCTGACCACTTTCCTGTCGGGACTCTCCGAAGGACTGGTCAGCAACAACATTTCCGGCCTGCTGCATCTGCCCTGCGGCTACGTGGCACTTCAGTACGATGAGCGGCCGACTTTTCGCGGCAGCCTGATCGAGCGCGCACAGTGGGAGGACTGGGCATCCCGTGCCGGCGTGACGCGCGCCGAGCCCATGGGACATACGACCTTCACGGCCCGCGTCCAGAACAATGTGCCGGTCGAACTGGTGCTGTGGGGCGTGCGGCCCGGTTCATTTCTCATGCCGCAGGTCCTTGAGGGCGAGCAGATCGGCGGCACCGAAAACGGCGTCGTTATTTCACGGCTGCTGGCCTCACGCGGCGTCGGCATCGGCGACACCCTCACCCTGGACCGCGTGCTTACCGAACTGAAGGTCATCGGTATCACCGACGAGCAGAACTACGAGCACATCCCGATCGTGTATGCACCGCTGCGCAAATGGCAGGAAGCCACCTACGGCCCGCCGGGCGGCGCGCCGCCGGGCGAAAAACTTCCGGACGTGCTGTACGACTACGCCAGCCTGGTGGCAATGGACCTTGCGCCCGGTATGGATTACCGGGCCATTGACGAAGAGATCGGCACGATCACACTGACGGTCAGGGAATCATTCGATACCTCGCAGGCCTACTCTGTAGAGGTCAATACGGTAACCGCCATCCAGGCCTTCATGATTTTCACCGCCACCATACTGGTCGGCGCGTTCTTCACCATCTGGACGATCCAGCGAACCCAGGAAATCGGACTGGTAAAGGCCCTCGGCGCATCCAACGCCTACCTGCTGCGTGATTCACTGGGCCAGGCACTGATCGTGATGCTTGTGGCGACGGTGATCGGTGTCGCTCTCGGCATGGGCGTCGGCCTCGCATTCCGGATGTTCATCAGCGCCGAATTTCCTTTCATGCTGAAAACCGCGCCGGTACTGGGTGCAGCTGTCCTGCTGCTGGCAGCCGGACTCATCGGTGGTGCGATATCGATCCGCCTGATCACGCGGGTGGATCCGATCATCGCGCTCGGACGGGATCGCTGAGCGTGGACACCGGCAAGGGGCTGCGCGTCGAACATGTATCGCTGGTGCTGGGCGACGGCGATCAGCAGGTCACCGCACTGGACGATGTATCGGTGACCGTAAAGGCCGGCGAACTGCTCGCCGTGCTCGGCCCTTCGGGCGCTGGCAAGTCAAGCCTGCTGGCCGTCTGCGGCGGGCTGTGCACGCCTACCAGCGGGCACATACATGTCGGTGAGGTCGATATCACCGGCCTCAGCCGGTCCCGGGTGACCACGGTGCGCCGGGAGCAGATCGGTTTTGTTTTTCAGCAATCCAATCTCGTGCCGTCATTGTCGGCGCTCGACCAGCTGCTGCTGATGGTGCATCTGACCGGCCGCCGGCCGGGACGTACAGATCGCGAAAAAGCCATGGGCCTGCTGCGGGAAGTCGGCATGGAGCAGCGGGCCGGCCGGCGTCCCGGCCAGTTGTCCGGTGGGGAGCGCCAGCGCGTCGGTATCGCGCGGGCCTTCATGGGCCAGCCGACGGTCCTGCTGGTCGATGAGCCCACCTCCATGCTGGATCACCAGCGCGGCCGGCAGATCGTCCAGCTCCTGGCGCAACAATGTCACGATCGCCAGGTTGCCACGCTGATGGTGACACACGATCGCGATATGCTTTCACTCGCTGATCGCGCCGTGCACATGCTTGACGGTCGCCTGCAGCCGCTGGAGGCTGCGTTTGCTCCGCACTAACACCGGCCTGAAGCCGGTCAGGGGACTTGCACCATGAACTCCATGCATCATCGGCCCGGCCCATTCATGATGGCGAGCGCCGCCGCGTTGCTGCTCCTCGCAGGCAGCCTCCACGCCCAGGAAGATCACTCGCATCACCACGACCATGACGCAGTGCCGGAGATGGACGCACAGGGCAAGCGCCTCACCTCCTACAACCAGCGTCACGAGATGACGCCGGAAGCGCGCGCCGGGCTGCGGAAGAAAGTCGCCCTGTACCGCGGCATGACCGACCGCGAACTCGACATGAACATGAATGCGATGGGCCCTGACTACGCATGGTATGTCAGCGACCCGAAGCTGCGTGGCGATACCGGCGTGCTGGTACTGTCGCACGGTGTCGGCGAGAACAGCGACGCGGCGATGAAAAAATCCCTCGAGCCACTCGCGGCAAAGCAGCCGATGGCCATCGCCTTCGGCATGGCGATGATGGGTTCGGCACACATTCAGGCCGCCGTCGATGACCTGGCGGCGCGGGGCGTGAAGCACATCGTGCTGGTGGACGGCGGCACGACAACTGCATTCAACACGCTGACGCGCCACTGGCAGTACATCTTCGGCATGTATCCGGAAGCCAGTTATCTGGATGTGCCGAAGATCAAGGCACCGCCGGGCGTCACTTTCAGCTATGCAGGACACATGAACGACCGGCCGGTCATCACCAGGATGCTCTACGCCAACATCAAGTCGGTCAGCAAGGATCCGGAGAATGAGGTCGTGCTCATCGTCGGTCATGGCCCCGAAGACAAGGAAGACAACATCCCGGACCTGAAGCTGATCCAGGCCCACGTCGACCGCCTCAAGGCGAAGAAGGAATTCGCCGACGTCAGGATCATCAACCTGCAGGACGATGCGATCCTGCCGGTCCGCGAATCCAACGTGCGCAAACTGCGCGGCTGGGTGCAGCAGGCCGACAAGGCCGGAAAGCGTGTCATCGTCGTGGCCATAGCGGCCGCCAGTCATGGCGTGCAGATGCATATCAGGAACGACCTGCGTGGCCTGAACTACACTTTCGCCGAGCAGGGCCTCGCCGAGAATCCTGATTTCGTGGAGTATGTCGGGGAGCTGATCAGGGAAGGCAGCACCAGGTAACTCCTGACAAACGACAACATTTCCCGTGGAGAACAATCATGGCCTTGCATCATGCGGATTCCGGCGAAATCATCGATATCCGGCCACTTGGCAAACAGCTGAAAGACGCCATCGCAACGACTCTGGTGAAAACCGCCCACATGCAGGTTTTTCGCTTCATCCTGCAGAAGGGCGCCGAGTTTGCCGAACACAAGGTGCACGGCGAGATCACGGTGCAGTGCCTGGAGGGCGTCGTTGAACTCGGGTCGGGCGCAGGCAAACAGACCCTGCGCGCCGGCGAGCTTGTCTACCTGAAGAGCGACGTCCCGCATGCGCTCCGGGGCATCGAGGACGCATCGGTACTGGTGACGATTGTGGCAAACCACAAGAGCTGAACCGGCGGCACCGCTCACGGCCACCCGCCAAAGCTGCCGGAATTCCGGCAGGATGGCAGGTCTATAAGGTATATCCCATATATTGCTTTCCAGAAGCCGCCGGGTACTATAAGAACTATCTTTAATCGTTCTTATGAAATCCGGAAGGCTGACCCATGCGCTCTCCCCGTCTGATCTGGAAAACCCTCGCCGTGGTTTTCGTTCTTTCCTTCGCCGTGCTCGGCTGGACAGGCCGGGAAATCTACCTCGCCGCGCCGCCAATTCCCGCCAGGGTTGTCGTCGACGACGGCAGCATCATCTACACCGGCGCTGATATCCAGCGCGGCCAGCAGGTCTGGCTGGCCGCCGGCGGCCAGCAACTCGGTTCGGTCTGGGGACACGGAGGCTATGTGGCGCCGGACTGGTCGGCCGACTGGTTGCACCGCGAAGCACTGGCATTGCGGGAAGAACTGGCGACAAGCGTCTTTGCAACACCGTACGCGCAACTGACTTTCGAACAACGCGCCGGTATCGACGCGCGGGTGAAAGTCCAGATGCGCCGCAACGACTACGACGCCGACAGCGGGACACTGCGCATCCCCGCATCGCGGGCTGCAGCCATCAGCACCGTCTCGGCACATTATGGTGAATTGTTCGGCAACGGGCAGGCGCTGGATACGCTGCGCGAGCAGTATGCGATGAGCGCCGATACCGTGCCGGCCGCGGCCGATCGCAGGGCGCTCTCGGCTTTCTTCTTCTGGTCGTCATGGGCCGCGGCCACCGACCGGCCGGGAGAAACCGGCCTCTCCTACACCAGCAACTGGCCGCACGAGCCGCTGGTCGGCAACCGCATGACCGCGGGCAGCGCCATCTGGTCGATCGTCAGCATCATTCTGCTCATCGCCGGCATTGCCGCCATGCTCTGGTATCACAGTGCGCAACATGAGCCCGAGCCACCGGCGGTGCCGGCCAGGGATCCGCTGTTTGGTGCGCAGGCGACGGCCTCGATGCTTGCAACCCGCAAGTACTTCTTTGCAGTCGTCGGGATACTGCTTCTGCAGGTCGCGATGGGAGTCATCACCGCGCACTATGCCGTCGAGGGACAAACCTTCTTTTCCCTGCCGCTGGGCGAACTGCTGCCCTATGTGGTGAGTCGCACGATCCACACGCAGACCGGCATCTTCTGGATCGCCACTGCCTGGCTCGCCACCGGGCTCTATATCGCTCCGCTGCTCTCGGGCAAGGAACCTGCCGGCCAGAAGCTCGGCGTCGATCTGCTGTTCTGGGCGCTGGTCGCCATCGTGGTCGGCTCCACCGTTACCGGCTGGCTCGGTACGCTGCAGGCGCGCGGCACGGACTACGCCTTCTGGATCGGCAACCAGGGACTGGAGTTCACCAGCATGGGACGCGTATGGCAGACCCTGCTGTTTGTCGGCCTGATGTTCTGGCTGTTCCTGCTCGGGCGCGCGCTGTGGCCGGCACTGCGCCAGCCAGGCGAAACGCGCGGGCTGATCGCCATGGTCTTTCTGTCCGCGACGTGCATCGGCGGTTTTTATGCCACCTCGCTGGTGTGGGGCCAGGAAACGCACTACTCGATGATCGAATACTGGCGCTGGTGGTTGGTGCACCTGTGGGTGGAGGGCTTCTTCGAAGTATTTGCCACCGCGGTGGTAGCCCTGATCTTCACCCGGCTCGGACTGATCCGGACCAGCACCGCCAACGTCGCCATCGTCATGGAGACCACGGTATTCCTGTTCGGCGGCATCCTCGGCACGCTGCACCATCTGTATTTCACCGGTGCACCGACCTCGGTGATTGCACTCGGCGCGGTGTTCTCGGCCATGGAGGTGGTGCCTCTGGCACTGGTCGGCATCGAAGGCTATCGCACCTACCTGCGCAGCAAGGCGGCGCCGTGGGTCGCGAGCTATCGCTGGCCGATCCTCTTCTTCGTCGCCGTGGGCTTCTGGAACACGGTCGGCGCAGGACTGCTCGGCTTCTCCATCAACCCGCCTGCATCGCTCTATTTCGTGCAGGGGCTCAACCTGACGGCAGCCCACGGGCATGCGGCACTGTTCGGCGTCTACGGCATGCTCGGCATCGGCCTGATGCTCTTCTGCCTGCGCGGCCTTTATGCGCCCGGCCGTCATGCCGAAGCACTGGTAGGCAAGGCCTTCTGGTGTCTCAACGGGGGTCTGGCCATGATGGTGTTCATGTCCCTCCTGCCCGCCGGCATCTATCAGGCAGCGGCAAGTATCACGCAGGGCCTGTGGTATGCGCGCTCGCCGGAAATCGTGCACTCCCCGGTGATGGAGTTCCTGGTCTGGATGCGGGTGCCCGGCGACATCGTCTTTGCACTCGGGGTCCTCGCGCTGTCTGCTTATGTACTGAAACTCCTCGGGCGGGAGCCCGGGGAGCTGAGGCAGGGCGAACTCGCGTCGGCCAGTAAAACCGCCTGAGCCGGCTCAGGCATAATATGCAGCATGCGCCTCACGACATTTACCGATTACAACCTGCGCGTGCTCATCTATCTGGCCATCCAGCCGGACAAGCGGGCCACCATTGCCGAGATCGCCGCTGCCTTCGGGATTTCGGAGAGTCACCTGATGAAGGTCGTGCACTTCCTCGGCAAGCACGGGATTCTTGCCAACGTGCGCGGCAAGGGTGGCGGGCTGACGCTCGCCAAGCCCGCGGAGGAAATAAATGTCGGCGCCATTGTACAGCTGACCGAAGCCGACGCCCTGCTCGCCGAGTGCTTCAGCGACGAGCACAACGCCTGTGTCATCACCCGCGTCTGCCAGCTGCGCAAGGTGCTTGGCGAGGCGGCGAAGGCCTTCAGTGATGTTCTCAACGAGTACACCGTCGCCGACCTGGTCAGCGAGCGCCCCAAGCTGGCCCGCATCCTGTCGATTCCGATCGATGCTGTGGGGCGGAGGTAAGTCGCCGTCGACCGCCGCAGGCCGTCGCGCCCGCCGTCAGTTACAGCCGGAAAACGCAGCCGGAACGCCGCTCACCGGTAAGGCTCCCCGCTCTTGTGCCTGAACTGCCATGAACCGTCTGCAAAGCAAGCCTCCAGATCATCGTCGGGGTAACTGACACCATCACCGGGGGTGCGGTCGCCGACTTCAAGGTAAACGACCACGGCGCTGCTGCGATTGACCAGGTGGTGACCACCACCCTCCCCGGCCCTGAATCCCGCACACATGCCAGGGGCCAGCGACGTTTCTCCCGCATCGGTTACCAGCGTCGGGGTACCCTCAAGGACGTAGACAAACTCGTCCTGCCTCGTGTGTGAATGGCGGAGCGCCGATACAGAACCCGGCTCCATGCGGACAAGGTTTACCCCGAAGTTGGTGAGCCCGAAGACTTCACCAAGCTGGCGCTTGATGCGGCCGCTTACCCGCGAGGCAAACGGTTGCGGATAGCTCGATGGACTGGTTCGCGGTGCGACTTCATGCGCCGCGACCGCGACACGCTTCTTGTCACTCGACATGCCAGCGCTCCGGAAAATCAGCGAATACGGCGATGGTCACGAACATGGCGACGATACCGCGCCCTGCCGAAAAGTTCATCGCGCCTGGCGCAACCACTTCTGCTTTGCACCGAAGCCCAGTTTCCACAGCCAGGTCTCGGTGTAGAGGATCTTGTCGGGGACGATCTTCACGACCTGGCGTTCGAAGGGTTTGCTGGTGTCCATGGCCAGGTCGCTCACCCATTCGTGCCAGCGGAAAACCTGCATGCCGCGCTCCCAGCCAGGCGCGTGCGGCTCGATGATCTCGGCGCGGCCGAAGAGCTGCACGCCGCGGGCGCTGTGCCAGCCGTGGTAGGCGCCATGCACGGCGACCGAGATGCGCGGATCGCGCTGCAGGGCCCTGAGCTTGGGCGTACCGGGGTCCGGCAGGATGTAGAGATCGAGACCATCGGCGTAATACTCGATGGGACTGGCGATCGGGCCGCTCTTGCCGATCGTCGCCATCACGCACATGTTGGTCGAGCCCAGCAGCTGCTGGATCCGGTCTTCAAGCTGCTCGCGCGGCAGCTCGGTCGTGGGCCAGGGTGGTTCAACCCAGCGGTATGCGGTACTCATGGTGTGCTCCCCGGATGATGAACAATTTCTCCTGCTCAGCGCTGCGCATCGGCCACGGAAAGCGCGCAGCGCCGCTCGGCATAGGCCACATCCTCGACCCACAGGCGCGCGGCCCGCTTCTCGATCAGCGGACGGATCCAGCGCGCCAGGGGCAGTACGTATTTCATTTGCGGGCGGTCCGAAGTGGCAAGCGTGGACTCGATGACAGCGCAATGCGTATCGTCGATCGGCGTGGCATGTGTCTCGACCACCGAGCCGACGCCATCCCCGCCCACGATGGTCATGACGATCGTGCGCGGCTCGGGGCAGTGAAAGCGCGCATCCACCTCGACACCCAGCCGGCCGAGCACGAGGAAAGCCACGCGCACGATGATGTCCTCGTCGCTACGCTCGATGACGCGCAGGCGGCCGAAGGTGTGCGGATGAAAATGCGCGCCGTGCCAGGGATCGAGCCGGTTGGCGAGGATGTCTTCCGGACGGCAGCGGGCTTCCATGCGCACCGTGGCATCCAGATATGTTGCCGGGCGCGGCGCCATGATGGGCCGTTCGGTGGGCTGCTCACCGCAATCATCAAGCCGTATCCACACCAGCACGCCGTCGTCATGTACCGGCAAAGGCGCCCAGTTCCCCATCGGCCGCTCGCCGAGTTCCAGCCCGTGCCAGGGGCAAACCAGACAGCCGTTGCGTACCGCGCCCGCGCTCAGCGATGCGCCCAGATGCGGGCAGGTGTCGGAGGCGGCCAGCAGGCCGTTTTTCCCCTGCCAGAAGACGAAGTCACGATCATCGATGCGGTAGCGGCGCGGCTGCGCACCGAACTTCCGGCGATCATCGACCACGAACCAGCCGCCGCCGGGCTTGTCCATCGCGCGCCGCAGCGCCTGGCTGATCCAGCGCGGATCCGCCTGCTGCCAGTCGGGCAGCGTCGAGGTGACCGGACGCGGCTCGAGTTCACGACCGAAGATGATCAGCTCACTCATGCCGTTTTCTTCCAGGCAGCCGGGCCACGCAGTGCGACCGACCAGAGCGGTTCCGGGCCGACGTTCCAGGCATCCAGCAGCGTGCTTGCGGCGAGGAACCCGGCGGCGGCGGCGCGCTCCATGAGCGCGGTCGGAAATGGCAGTTTCACAAAGTCTCCCGCCAGGGCGAGTCCTCGCCAGGGTGTGGCTGTTTCCGGGCGCGCAGCGTAGCTGCCCGGTGCAAACGCCGGACAATCCTGCCGCAGCAGGAAGCGCTCTTCAACGATCCGTGCGCCGGCCGTCTCCGGATAGAGCGTGTGCAGGCCGGCCAGCAGGTCGCGCTTGAGTGCTTCCGTATCCGTCGTGCCGCCGGCCAATGCATAGGCATGCAGTTCGACCACCGAACCGCCGGTACGCGCCGCCCACTCGCGGCTCTCATCCTCCAGCAATTCGAAGACGGAGATGTTGTCGAGCGGTCCGACGCCAGCCGTGCCGGCGAATTGCGCACGTCCGGCAGCGACCGGCCGGTCCAGCCACAGGCGCCAGACGGCGAAGGCATTGGTGACACGCAGTGTGTCCACGGATGCACGCCAGCTCGCATCATCGAGAGTCGGTGATGCCGCAACGATTGACTTGACCGCTGACACATCGGTAGCCAGCACCAGCGCATCGGCAGTCACGGAATCGCGATCGGTTTCAACGACCCAGCAGTCATCGCGGCGAACCAGTGAACGCGCCGATACACCGGTGCGCAGCGACACGCCCAGCCGGTCGAGCAGGGTCCCGAGCGGCGTGAATATGCAGGCGGAGAAAGGCCGGTTGGCCACATCGAAGACCAGGCCATCGTGATTGGCGGTGAAATAGAAGTGCATCATCTGCAAGAGCTCCGCCGCCGACATGTCGGCCTGCGGATTGAAGCAGGAATGCGCGAACACATGCAGCAGGCGCTGACGGGCCAGCGGCGGGAAACGCAGTGAATCCAGATATGCGCCGGCGGTCTGCCCGTCGAACTGTCCGTAGGTGCGGCTGCGTTCGAAGCGCAGCATCTCCATCGCGGCGGGGACATTCACCTTGATCAGGTCCCGCAAACCGAGCGTCTCGGTTCGCCAGGTCAGCGTGGCGACATTGCGCAACGGTGCATGACTGAGCCCGGCAAAGGACTCGTTACCGGTCGGTGTGAGGATCGGGTAGTCGGTGGTGGCAGCCAGAAAGCCGAGCTCGGGGTCGATCCGACGCAGCAGCTGGCGCAGGTTGTAGTACTGGCGGAAGAAGGCGTGAAAGCCGCGCTCCATCTGGAAACGCGTGCCGTCGCGGAGCTGGTCAGGCCAGGCGCCGGCGCGGCCGCCGAGATGCGCGTCGCGCTCCAGCAGCGTGACTTCGGCGCCACGCTCGGCGAGCACTGTCGCCGCGGCGATTCCGGCGAGGCCGCCGCCGATGACGACCACACGCCGATTGGTTTCCAGCCGTGTTGCACGGCCGGTCAGCGTCGGCAGCAGGACCGGCTTTGCGTGTCGGGACGGTGAGTTCTGCACGCCCCTATTCTGTCAGACCCCGACGGGGACGGGCCGGTTTTTCCGTTATGCTCGGCAGCATGCGCGTTGACGTGATTTTGTCCCCGGACCTGTCACCCGGCGAGATCCTCGAACTCGGCCTGCTGGCCGAGCGTTACGGCATCGGCGCGGTATGGACCTCGAACTACCCCTCCTCGCGCGACCCTTTCATCAGCCTTTGCCCACTCGCGCTCGCCTCCAGCAGGATCAGGCTGGGCCCGCTGGTGATCACGCCTTACGAACTCCACCCGCTGAAAATCGCCAAGGCGCTGGGCAGCCTGAACGAGCTTTGTCACGGACGCGCCAACATCCTGATCGGCGGACCCACCGGCGTGAACGCCACCATGGGCATGGGTCTCACACGGATGGTCGGCCGGGTGCGCGAATGCGTGGAAATCCTGCAGGCCACCAGTGCGGAGCGGGTACTCAACTACAACGGCAGGATCTTCCAGGTCTGGGGGTACAAACCGGTCTGGGCAACTGATGCGCCGCCGGCCATTTATGTCGGCGCCAACAAGCCGCAGATGCTGGCCATGGCAGCGCGCGTCGCCGACAACATCATGCTGGGTGACATCACGCCACACCACCTCGGCACCGCCGTCGCCACGCTCGACCGGAATTTCGCCGCAGCGGGCAGGCGCCGTGCGGACGTTCCGCTCAGCGGCCTGGTCGCCTGGCATGTGAAGGCCGACCGGCAGACAGCCGTGGCCGAAGCGCGGCAACAGCTCGCCCTGCGCGGCATGCTCGACAGCTGGTATCTGCGGCCGTTTCTGAGCGAAGAAGAATGCCAATTCGTGGAAGCAAACCGCGGGGCGTTCTTCAGTGCCTACAAGAACAACACGCCGGAAATCGCCGGCGTGCCGGACGCCCTGATCGACCGCATCATCGACAATCTCAGTTGCACGGGCAGTGCCGATGACATCGACCGGCATATTGAACGTCTCCGGCACTTCAGGGATCTGGGCCTGAGCCAGGTGGCCCTCAAGCTCCACAACGACAGCGCTGCGGCCATCCGCCTGATCGGCGAGCAGCTTGTCCCGGCCCTGCAGTAGACTCCCGGGCTGATCGCAACGATGGAAGGACTGGTCGCATGGAAATCGACATCATCCTCAACGAATTCGCCTCGCCACAGGAGGCTCTCGAGCTCGGCCTGATGGCAGAGCGATACGGCGCCCGCGGCGTCTGGTCCAGCAATTACGGCTGGTCGCGCGATCCTTTTTTCACACTGTCGCTGCTCGCGCATCAGTCGTCGCGCATCCGGCTCGGGCCGATGGCCGTCAGTCCGGCCGAACTGCATCCGCTGAAGATGGCCAACCTGCTGTTTTCGCTGAACGAGTTGTCGCGCGGCCGGGCCATGATCATGGTCGGTGGCGGTGGCGCGGTACTGCAGGCCATCGGCGGCAAGCGCGAACGGATGATCCGGCGCACCCGCGAATGCCTCGAGATCCTCAAGGGCGCATCGCCCGACAAGATGATGAATTACAACGGCGAGATCTACAAAGTCTGGGGTTACCAGCCGAAGTGGTACACCGACACGCCGCCGCTGATCTATTTCGGCTCCAACCACCCGCAGAGCCGCAAGCTGTCCACCGAACTCGCCGACGGCCTGATCACCAGCGATTTCGTCGTGCCGCTGATGAAGGACTTCATCGGCAAGGCGCATGCCGAGCTGCAAGCCGCCGGCCGCTCGACGCATGATTTCCGCATCAGCAACTTCTGGGCCTGGCACATCAAGAAGGATGCGGCGGCGTCGATGCGCGAGGCGCGGCGCGAACTGATGCTGCGCGGCTGGCTCGGCGAGCAGTATTTCAGACCATTTCTCGACGCGGACGAAGTCCAGCTGATGCGCGCCCACGAGCAGGATTTCCTGAACGCCTTCCTGCGCGGCACCGATGTGATCGAGAACGTGCCCGATGAGCTGGTGACGAAGATGGTCCGCAACATCTCCTTTGTCGGCGGTCTGGACCAGATCGATGCGGCCATCGAAACGCTCAAGGCCTTTGCTGCGGCCGGCCTGACCGAGATCGCCCTGCGCGTACACGACGACCCCGCGGATGCCATCCGCCTGATCGGCGAGCGCGTGATCCCGGCGCTGCGCTAGACAGGCACCAGACCCGGTTCAGATCAGGAAACGACCTGCCCACCAGGCGCAGGCGGCGATCAGTCCGGAGGCCGGGATCGTCACGATCCAGGCGACAACGATATTGCCGGCGACACCCCAGCGCACGGCCGAGAAGCCGCGCTGCGCCGAGCCGACGCCGATGATGGAACCCGTGATGGTGTGCGTGGTCGACACCGGGATACCGAGGTCGGACGCGAAAAACACCGCCATCGCACCGCCGGTTTCTGCCGAGAAACCACCGACCGGCTTGATCTTGGTGATGCGCTGACCCATGGTCTTGACGATACGCCAGCCGCCAAACAGGGTGCCGCAGGCTATGGCAACGAAGCAGCTCGTGATGACCCACGTCGGCAGATGCTCGCGGGTCGCGCCCCCCGAGGCAATCAGCAGCAGCCAGATGATTCCCATCGTCTTCTGCGCATCATTGCTGCCGTGGCCAAGGCTGTACATGGCCGATGAAACGAGTTGCAGTTTGCGAAAGACGCGATCGACCCGGTTGGGCGGGATCCTGAAACATATCCAGGATATCGTGGTGATCAGTATCGCACTCCACAGAAAACCGATTACGGGTGAGGCAACGATGAACAGGGCGGTCTTGAGAATGCCCGGGGCAAGCAATGCGCCGGTACCGGATTTCGCCAGCATCGCACCGATCATGCCGCCGATCAGCGCGTGCGATGAACTCGACGGGATGCCGTAGTACCAGGTAATGCCGTTCCAGATGATCGCGCCGATGAGTGCGCCGAAAATCACATGGTAGTCAACGAGTCCGGGTTCAATGATGCCCTTGCCGACGGTAGCCGCCACCTTCATCTCGAAAATGGCGATGGCAAGAAAATTGAACATCGCCGCCCAGACCACGGCCTGGTAGGGCTTCAGCACTCCGGTGGAAACGACCGTCGCGATCGAGTTCGCGGCGTCATGAAAGCCGTTCATGAAATCGAAGACGAGCGCCAGTCCGACGAGCAGGACCAGGGTGCTGAAGGTGAACTGCGGATCGATGTTCAACCGTTTTCCAGCACAACGCCTTCGATCACGTTGGCAACGTCCTGGCACTTGTCGGTGGCGGTTTCGAGCAGTTCGTAGACAGCCTGCAGCTTTATCACCTGGCGCACGTCAGTCTCGTCGCGAAAGAGTCTGGAGATGGCGCCCCGCATCACGCGATCCGCATCCGACTCGAGCCCGTCGATCTCCTGGCAAACCATCAGGATCGATGGCGCGTTCTTCATCGAGGACAGCAACACGGTTGCGGCCTGCACCCTTTCGCAACAGATTCGCACCAGGTCGGCAAGATGTGATGCTTCCGGTTCGACGGCCTGGATATCGTAGAGCAACAGCGATTCGGCGGCGTCCTGCATCAGGTCCAGGATGTCGTCCATGCGCGAGATCATGCGGTGAATATCATCCCGGTCGAACGGGGTAACGAAGGTCTTGTGCAGCAGCTGTACCGTATCGTGAGTCACACGGTCGGCCGCCCGCTCGAGCTCACCGATCCGGGTAATTCGTGCGGCGCGCGCCGGCACGTTGGCGTAATCCTCAAGCAGTTCGGCGAGCACCGTACCACCCTGCACCAGCAGAGCGGCATGCTGGTTGAACAAATCAAAAAACCTCCCCTCTCGGGGCATCAACCGGGAGAACAATTGCATCAGGATGTCTCGTTTATGCTCGTTTTCCGCACAGGCTAGCAGAAATCACCCTGTTCGCAGCACCGTCGACCTGCAGAAGCAGCAAAGCCCCGGCCAGCGGTCACCATGAACACGATGGCCGGGGCCGCTCAGACCGCGAGCCGCCAGGCATCCCCGTCGCGCACGATGCGGCCCGCCGAGGGCGTGGCGAAGTGGCTGCCGAACACCAGCACCGGCGCATCGCCGTAGCGCGCGATGAAATCGAGCCGGGTGCGCAAGGCCATGGCCTTGTCGAAATCAAATGGGCTGGACCAGTGCGGCCGGGCCAGCTGGCAGGGGTGATGCATGAGGTCGCCGGTCACGACCGCCTGCTCGCCCCGCGATGCGATGCGGATCGACACATGGCCCGGTGAATGACCCGGCGTCGACTCGAGCCAGACCTCGTCGGTGATGCGGAAATCAGGGGCGACACATTCGCCCTGCCCCGTGTCGAATACCGGTCGCACTGAATCCCCGGCGTAGTCGCCGAGCGGACTGACCGGCGCCTTGTCGAGCCAGGCCCAGTCCTGCGCGCTGAAGAGGTAGCGCGCGGAGGGGAAAGTCGGCTGCCAGCGGCCGTCGATGAGCATGGTGTTCCAGCCCACATGGTCCGGATGCAGGTGCGTGCAGACCACGAAGTCGACGCGCTCGCGCGGAAAGCCGGCCGCGGCGATCTCCTCGAGAAACTGCCCCTGGCGCCGGTTCCACTGCGGCACGATGCGCGGCTTGTCATTGCCGAGGCAGGTGTCGATGACAATCCGCTGGCCACAACTCTCGACCAGCAGCGAGTGAATGCTGCTGATGAGCTGTCCCTGCGGCGTCACGAAGTGCGGCCTGAGCCAGTCGATCGGTGCGAGATTGGCCGGCGTCGCCTCGGGCAGCATGATCGCGGCACTCATCGATGCGTCTTCGGTCTCGATGATCCGCGTGATCGTGACGTCGCCGACTTTCCAGCGTTGCATGGCGTTTGTATCCCGCTCCATATCCGGCGACCGGAGTATAAATGCCGATTCCCGTATCCCGCGCAAACCCGGTAAGCTCGGCCCGGAACTGCCGCGGACACCGAGTCCTGACTCACCACCCGAGGGAGAATGCCCCGTGAAAGCCAGCAGCCTTGCCCTGATCCTGATCGGGGTCTTTCTCAATGCCAGTGCCCAGCTGCTGCTGAAAGCCGGTGCGAGCGACCTGCGCAGCGTCGACCTGGTGCTCGCCAATGCCGGCAACATCGCCCTGCGGCTGGCCACGAATCCGGCCATCATCGTCGGTCTCGGCTGCTATGCCGTCAGCGTCGTGGTGTGGATCCTGGCCCTGACCCGCGTCGACGTCAGCGTGGCCTACCCGATGCTGTCGCTGGGCTATATCGTCAGTGCGGTGGGCGCCTGGTGGCTGTTCGATGAAGGCATCACACCGATGCGCATGGCCGGCATTTTCACCATCATCGTGGGCACCTGGCTGGTGGCCCGCAGCTGAGGCCGGCGGCTGGACTTGGACCGGTCAATGCAGCAGTATCGCGCCCTCCCCGACCAGCCAGCCCCGCGCATGAGCAACGACCTTGCAAGCCCTCAGGGATCCGACCCCGTGATCAAGACCATCACGGCCGCGGCTCTGGACGAACTGTCCGGCAAGGCCGTCGCCGCCGAACGCCGGCGCGCCCACCTGAATGTCCATGCTTCGCTGGATGCCAACGTCCAGCGGCTGTTCATCGCCACCGAACCCGATACCTACATGCGCCCCCACCGCCACCCGGAAGCCCACAAGTGGGAGTACTTCATGGTGCTGAAGGGGCGCATTGACCTGCTGGTGTTCAGCGCTGCGGGCGAACTCACCCGGCGCATTCCGCTGTCGCCTGACACCACCGTCGCCACCGAAATTCCGCCGGGCGTCTTCCATGCCTATGTCTGCATGCAGCCGGGCACACTCGCGATGGAGATCAAGGAAGGCGCCTACATTCCGACGCCCGAAGCCGACTTCGCGAGCTGGGCGCCGGCCGAACGGTCAGCGGGTGCCGCAAGCTATCTGCAGTGGATGCAAACCGCGCAACCATGAGCGGCCCGCCGGACTTTCTGCCCTTTACCCGCCCATCCATCGATGAGGACACCATCGCCGGTGTGGCGGAAGTCCTGCGTTCCGGCTGGATCACCAGCGGCCCGCAGGTCAGGGCCTTCGAAGCAGCGTTGTCGGCCCACTGCGGCGGGCGGCCGGTACGGGCACTCAGTTCCGCGACCGGGGCGCTGGAAATCGCCCTGACGCTCGCCGGTGTCGGCCCCGGTGATGAAGTGATCACCACGCCACTGTCCTGGGTGGCAACGGCAAACGTGGTGCTTCGCGCCGGCGCACGACCGGTGTTTGTCGACGTCGCGGCTGCCACGCGCAACATCGATCTCGACAAGGTGGAAGCCGCCATCACGCCGCGCACGCGCGCGATCCTGCCGGTGGACTTCGCCGGCCTGCCGGTTGATCGCGACCAGCTTTATGCCATCGCAAGGCGCCACCAGCTGCGGGTGATCGAGGACGCGGCCCAGTCGATGGGCGCCAACTGGAATGGCCGGACCATCGGCAGCAGCGGCGACCTGGTGGCCATCAGCTTTCATGCCAACAAGAACATCACGACCGGCGAGGGCGGCTGCCTGGTGTGCAACGATGCGGACGAGGCGCGTCGCTGCGAGTTGCTGCGGCTGCAGGGCGTCGAACGCTTTCCCGATGGCGAAATCGAAGTCAGCGTGGCCGGCGGCAAACACAATCTCACCGACATCGCCGCGCGCATCGGCCTCGGCCAGCTGCGTCAGCTCGAGGCCTTCACTGCCCGCCGTCGCGAACTCGCGCAGCATTACTTTGCCACCTTGGACCGGAAGCTCGGCTGCGAGCTGCCGCCGGCCGACTTCAGGCAAAGCAACTGGCACATGTTCCAGCTGGTCCTGCCCGAGGGCACTGACCGCGGCCGCTTCATCGCCACCATGGCCGAACACGCCATCGGCATCGGCGTGCATTATCCGGCCATCCACAGGCTCGCGCTGTATCGTGCGCTGGGCTACAGTGACGGCGACTTTCCGGTGGCCGAGCGCCTCGGTCGTGGCCTGGTCACGCTGCCGCTGTTTCCGGCCATGACCGCCAGCGACGTGGAGCGCGTCTGCGCCGCAGTCGCCGACACCCTGCGCAAGCGGCAGGCCTGAGCCAGCCGCCCATGGAGAGCTTGCCCGCCTTGCAACCTGAACTGTCCATCGTCATCCCGGTATACAACGAAGAGGCCAGCCTGCCGCTGCTGTTCGCGCGACTCTACCCGGCACTCGACGCACTGGGGCGCAGCTACGAGCTGATTTTCGTCAACGACGGCAGCCGCGACCGGTCCGCCGGCGTGCTGCGCGCCCAGTTCGAGCTGCGCCCGGACGTGACCCGCGTGGTGCTGTTCACCAGCAACTTCGGCCAGCACCGCGCCATCCTCGCCGGCTTCAGCCACAGCCGCGGACGCTTCATCCTGACGCTCGACGCCGATCTGCAGAATCCGCCGGAGGATATCGGCAAGCTGGTCGCCGAGTTCGACGCCGGCCATGACTACGTGGGCACCATCCGCACCAACCGGCAGGACAATGCCTGGCGGCGCTATGCCTCCCGGATCATCAACCGCATCCGCGAACGCACCACGCGCATCCACATGACCGACCAGGGCTGCATGTTTCGCGGCTACTCGCGGCAGATCGTCGACGCCATCAACCAGTGCAGCGAAGGCAATTCCTTCATTCCCGCGCTCGGCTACATGTTTGCGGCAGATCCGGTCGAGATCGAGGTCAGCCACGAGGAACGCGCTGCCGGTGAATCCAAGTACTCGGTATACCGGCTCATCAAGCTCAATTTCGACCTGATGACCAGCTTTTCCATTCTGCCCGTGCAACTGTTTTCCGTGGCCGGTGTGCTGGTCTCGCTGGTGTCGCTGGCTTTCGTGGTCTTCCTGCTGATCCGGCGCCTGCTCATCGGCCCGGAAGCCGAAGGCCTTTTCACCCTGTTCGCCATCGCCTTTTTCCTGATCGGCATCTCGCTGTTCGGCCTCGGCCTGCTCGGCGAGTACATCGGGCGCATCTATGAGGAAGTCCGGAAGCGGCCGCGCTACCTGATCAGCGCCATACTCGAGCGCCCGGAAGACCCGCATTGACCCGGGCCGTCGTCTTCGCCTACCACAATGTCGGCGTCCGTTGCCTGCGCGTGCTGCTGGCCCGGGGCATCGAGGTTCCGCTGGTCGTCTCGCACGCAGACCAGCCCGGAGAGGAAATCTGGTTCGAGAGCGTCGCCCGTCATGCGGGCTGGCACGGCATCCCGGTCATCACGCCGGAGGATGCCAACACGCCGGAGGTCCTCGCGCAGATCGCGGCCGCCGCACCGGATTTCATCTTCTCCTTCTATTACCGGCAGATGCTCGGCGCTCCGCTGCTCGGCCTGGCAAAGCGCGGCGCCTACAACATGCACGGCTCCCTGCTGCCGCAGTTCCGCGGCCGGGTACCGGTGAACTGGGCCGTGCTGCACGGGGCGACGGAGACCGGCGCCACCCTGCATGTCATGGCCGACAAGCCGGATGCCGGCGCCATCGTCGATCAGCAGGCGGTACCGATCCTGCCGGACGACACGGCATTCGAGGTCTTCCAGAAGGTCACGGTCGCCGCCGAACTGACACTGCACCGCTGCCTGCCGGCGCTGGTGGCGGGCAACGCACGCCTCATGCCGCAAAACCTCGCCGCCGGCAGTTATCATGGGCGCCGTACCGCCGCGGATGGCCGTATCGACTGGCGTGCCGGCGTGGCGAGCATCCACAATCTGGTGCGCGCTGTCGCTCCGCCGTACCCGGGCGCGTTTTCGGAAGCCGGCGGTCTGGCGCTGCGTATTTTCCGCTCGTTGCCGGCCCCCGGGCCGGCCACTGCCGAGCCGGTATTGCGCTGGCATGCCGGCGAAGTACAGGCACTGTGTGTTGACGGGATATTACGCCTGCTGGAATTCGAACTCGGCGCGGAGATCCGCAGCGCCGCAGCCTTCCACGAACGTTTTGGCGACGCTTCACTGCCTCTGACAAGGAATTGATGATGACCAACGTGCTGATCCTCGGCGTCAACGGCTTTATCGGCCACCACCTGTCCCGGCAGATTCTCGCCACGACGGACTGGAACATCTTCGGCATGGACATGTTCAGCGACCGGCTGATGGAGTACATGGACAATCCGCGCCTGCGCTTCTTCGAAGGTGATATCACCATCAACCGCGAGTGGATCGAATACCACGTCAAGAAGGCCGACGTGGTCGTCCCGCTGGTCGCGATCGCCACGCCTGCCACCTACGTCAGCGATCCGCTGCGCGTTTTCGAACTCGACTTCGAGGCAAACCTGCACATCGTTCGCCTGTGCGTGAAGCACAAGAAGCGTGTCATCTTTCCCTCCACCTCCGAGGTGTACGGCATGTGCCGGGACAGCGAGTTTGATCCCGCGACCTCGGAACTCGTCTACGGCCCGATCGAGAAGCAGCGCTGGATTTACGCCTGTTCCAAGCAGCTGCTCGACCGCGTGATCTACGCCTACGGGCAGGAAGGCAAACTGGATTTCACGCTGTTCCGGCCATTCAACTGGATCGGTGCCGGGCTGGACAACCTGCATGCCGCCAAGGAAGGCAGCTCGCGCGTGGTCACCCAGTTCCTCGGCAATATCGCGCGCGGGGAAAACATCCAGCTCGTCGATGGCGGCTCGCAGGAGCGCTGCTTCACCGGCATCAGCGACGGCATCGCGGCGCTCATGAAGATCCTGGAAAACCGTGGCGGGAAGGCCAGCGGCAACATCTACAACATCGGCAATCCGCACAACACGCTGTCGGTGCGCCAGCTGGCCGAGAAGATGCTGGTCATGGCCGCCACCTATCCCGAGTATCGCGACAACGCAGCCCGGGTGAAGCTGGTGGACGTCAGCGCCAGCGGCTACTACGGCAAGGGTTACCAGGACGTCCAGCATCGGGTACCGGGAATTGCCAACACCACCGCGGACCTCGGCTGGACGCCAAAGGTCACGATGGATGATGTGCTGGGCCAGATCTTCGAAGCGTATCGACAGGAGATCGCCAGCGCCGGTCGCCTGGTGGAGAGCGAATAAGCGGCGGCGACGCCTGAAATGCTGCTTGCCCTCAAAGTCGACGTGGATACCCTGCGGGGCACGCTGGAGGGTGTGCCGCAACTCGTCGATACCCTGCGCGATGCCGGCGCCGGGGCAACCTTCCTGTTCAGTGTCGGGCCCGACCATACGGGCCGAGCGATCCGGCGGGTATTCCGTCCCGGCTTTGTCGCCAAGGTCAATCGCACTTCGGTACTCAGTCACTACGGTCTGCGCACCCTGCTGTACGGCACGCTGCTGCCTGGCCCGCATATCGGCCGACGGGCCGGCGAGACCATGCGCATGGTGCGGGATGCCGGTTTCGAGGTCGGCGTGCACTGCCACGATCACATCCGCTGGCAGGACTTTGTCGCGAAGCGCGATGCGGCCTGGACCAGCCGCGAGATGCAGCGAGCCGTGGCGGATTTCCGTACGGTCTTCGGAACGGCGCCACGCACCCATGGTGCTGCCGGCTGGCAGATGAATGATGCGGCCTTCGCAATGGAAGAAACGCTCGGCCTCGACTACGCATCAGACACGCGCGGTGACGGGCCCTTCATTCCGCTGGTCGCCGGTCGGCCCCTCGGCTGCCCGCAATTGCCAACCACGCTGCCGACACTGGATGAACTGCTGGGTATCGACGGAACCACGGCGGACAACGTCGCCGACGTACTGCTGGCGCGTACCGGCCCGACAGCCACCCGCAACCATGTCTACACCCTCCACGCCGAACTCGAGGGGATGGCGCTGCGGCCGGCCTTCGCACGACTCCTCAGTGGCTGGAAAACACAGGGCTACGAGCTGGTCGCGATGGAGCGGCTGTGGCGAAGTCTTGACGCCGCCACCCTGCCGCACTGTCCGGTGCGGAGTGGTGAGGTGCCCGGTCGCAGCGGCACGCTTGCCCTGCAGGGTCCGGCAATCGCCGGTGCCACGGCATGAGCTCGGCGAACCGGTCATGGCCGTCGGCGGGTGTGGTGCTGCTCATCGCCTTTGCCGTTTTTTACCTGGTCACCCTCGGCATCCGGCCGCTGTCGCGACCCGACGAGTTCCGTTACGCCGAGATCGCCCGGGAGATGCTGACCAGCGGTGACTGGGTGACACCGCGCTTCAACGGCGTCCGCTACTTCGAGAAGCCGGTGCTCGGTCACTGGGTGAACGCCGCGTCGCTCGCCGTATTCGGCGAAAACGCCTTCGCGGTTCGCCTGCCCATGGCGCTGACCACCGGCCTGACGGCGCTGTTCCTGCATGGCTTCGTGCGGCGGCAGACGCGGCGGGCCGCACTCGCCATCGACACCAGCACGATCCAGCTGTCGTTTCTCGCCGTCTGGGCCATGGGCAGCATGGCCATCCTCGATCCGATTCTCGGCCTCTGGCTCACCCTGTCTGTTGGTCTCTGGTACGAGTCCCATGTCGCACCACCAGCAAAACGTCGCCGACTGCAGGCGCTGGTCGGGATCTGCTGCGGGCTCGCCTTCCTCACCAAAGGCTTTCTCGCCCTGGCGATTCCGGTACTGATCGTCGGACCCTTTCTCGCCTGGCAGCGCGACTGGCGACGGCTTCTCGATGATGCCTGGTTGCCGGTCCTCGTCGCCGCAGCCGTGGTCGCCCCATGGGGTCTGCTCATTCACTCGCACGAGCCGGATTTCTGGCGCTACTTCTTCTGGGAAGAGCACATCCGCCGCTACTTCTCCGGAGAGCGGGCGCAGCACAGCCAGCCGTTCTGGCTGTTCTTCGCCGCCTTGCCGGCGATGGCGCTGCCGTGGACTTTCCACGCACCGGCTGCCCTGCTCGGTCTGCGCCGCGCATCGCCCGAGCTGCAGTTGGACCCGCGCCTGCTGCGCTTCACGGTGCTGTGGTTTGCCATGCCGTTGCTGTTCTTCTCGGCCTCCAGCGGCAAGCTCTTGTCCTACATCCTGCCCTGCTTCCCGCCGCTCGCGCTGTTGCTCGCGCATGGCGTGGAACGCTATCGGGCGAGCGGCCGGCGCATCGCGCTCGAGCGCGGCACAGTCGGCCTTGCACTGCTGTTCGCCGCGGGCTTCGGCTACCTGCTCGGCAACGGCCTCGGGGCATTCGGCAAACCGCTGTTTGGCGCCGGCGAAAGCCTGCGCTGGATCCTCTCGCTCGCTGCCTGTGCCTGGGGAGCCTGGATCGCTGGCCGCCACGCGCGACGGGCGGCCGACGACCCGGTCAGGGTGCTCGGGATCAGTCTGGCCGGACTGCTGCTCGCGATCCCGGTGGTGATCCCTGACGCCACGCGGGACAGCAAGATGCCCGGCCCCTTCCTCGAGGAGCAGAAAGCGCTGGTGGCACCGGACGCTGTCATCATCGTCAAGGGCCAGCTGGTCGGCTCGGTCGCCTGGGTCTTCAAGCGCAGCGATCTGTACGTATTCGAGCCGAACGAGCTGGAATACGGCCTGTCCCAGCCCGACGCCGCCGGACGCGGCATCGGCAGCGCCGGAATCCGTCGGCTGATCCAGGCCAACGCCGGAAAACGCGATGTGCTGATCATCACACGCGTCAAAGACAATGCACGGGCGGCCGCCGACGTGCCACCTGGCACTCGCCATGCACAGCAAGGTGCGCTGGCTGCCTGGTATATCACCGCCGCGAAGCCCGACCCCGACGCTCAGTCGATGACGAGCACCTTGGCACCGCGTATGTAGCGGCGCTTGAGCTCCCTCAGGGCGCGATTGGCCTCCTCCAGCGCATGGCACTCGACCGCCGGCTGCAGCGGGATCTCCGCCGCCAGCTGCAGAAACTCCAGCACATCGCGACGCGTGACGTTGGCCACGCTCTTGATTTCCTTCTCGCGCCACAACTGCCCGGCATAATCCAGATCCAGCAGCACAGCCTGATCAACCGTCTCCTTGCGTATGGCATTGACGACGAGGCGCCCGCCCGCATCCAGGTTTTTCAGCGCCTCGACGACCGGCGTCCAGACCGGCGTCGTATCGATGATCGCGGCGCAGGGCTGCGGCGACCGGTCCTGCGTATCGCCGGCCCATGCTGCGCCCAGCTCGAGGGCAAAGGCGCGCTCCTCCGGGCTGCGCGCGAACACCACCACGGGCGAGTGCGGGTACCGGTACCGCGCCAGTGCCAGAACCAGGTGCGCCGACGCACCGAAACCGGTCAGGCCCAGCGTCTGGCCATCCTCGAGATTCGTCAGCGACAGCGAACGGTAGCCGATGGCCCCGGCACAGAGCAGCGGTGCGGCCTCGACGTCGGGCAGGGCGTCCGGCAGGCGACAGGCGAAATCGGCCCGCACCGTCATGTACTGCGCATAGCCGCCGTGCGCATCGAGACCGGTGGCCTTGAAGCCGGGACAGAGATTCTCCCGCCCGCTGCGGCAAAAGTCACAGCTGCCACAGGCTGAATGGATCCACGCGACGCCAACCCGGTCACCGGGCCGCAGACCGGCGCGCTTCAGCACGCCCTGTGGATCGCGATTCCCCAGTGCGGCAACACGACCCACGACCTGATGACCCGGGATTACCGGCAATCGCGGCGGCGGCAGTCGACCTTCGATCTCGTCGAGTTCGGTATGGCATACGCCACAGGCGGCCACCCTGATCAGGATTTCGCCGTCGCCGGCAACCGGTTCCGGCAGGTCACGAAGCGTCAGCGGCGTGTCGTTGTCCGCCAGGCTGGTGATTCGTTCGAGGACCATTGCGCGCATTGTGTTTACCGTGGGCGATGCGTCTTATTGACATCGACTGTTTCGACTAGACTCCGATTCTGTATTTTATCGGGCAGGGATGCGATGAAAATTTCCGCCGCACAGCCGGTTGCCGCGCTGGCCCGCATCCGCGCCCGCAGCGACGGCGAAGCCGTGCTCTGGTGGTGGCAGGGCGAAGTCCTCGGCAAGCGCCCCGGCGAGATCGCCAGGCACCTGATGCGCATCACCGGCATCGGCTTCAACCGCCTCTCCCGGCTGCCGGACGGTCTCTGGGAATCGAGGATGAGCGAGGCCGGCTACTACATCGACGCCGGGACCGGCGCGTTTCTGGACAGCTGGACCAATCCCTGGACCGGGCGCGTGGTCACACCACCGGCCAATCGCCTCCGTCTGCGTTATCTGATCGAAGACAACGGCACCATCAGGCCGTCTTTTCCGGGCGCGCCATTTGACGGGCAGGTCGGCGCACCGCTGATCATCGGTGATACGGTCTGGAGCAGCGAGCGGCTTGCCGCGCAGTTTCCCGCACCGGCCACGCCCGCGGTGCCGGGCGCACCGAAGGGGCTGGCCGGCGAGCCGATGGAGGTGACGCACTTCTGCGCATCGCTGGCTGATGTCGGCAATCCGCGGCTCGGCATGGTGCCGGCCACCATGAGTCACACCACGATGTGGAGCTTCTATCCCTGGATGGGCATGGAGGACAACGGAGGCTACGTGCTCTCGGAAATCATCGGCCGGAAGATCGCTGGCCCCGCAGACATCCCCACTGCACTGCGCGAGCGCATCGAGCGCGACCATCCGGGCTTCCTCGCCAGCCCGGACATCTGAGCTTCGCCTCAAACGCCGAGCGCCGTCTCTTTCGATACCGCCGGACCGTCCTTTTCCCAGAACGGCGGGAAGCGCATGGCGACGGCCGAACAGGCCAGCGCCGCAGCATGGAAAGCGACAAACAGCAGCGCATTACCGAACAGCGTGAAGTGCAGCAGCGCGATACCCAGAAACGGCATGTGGCCGAACAGCACCTTTTTGGCGTTTGTGGCACGGATGTTGTGCGGCGGAGAAACGTGGATGTCCCACCAGCCTGACTGGTAGATCTGGCCGTAGCCCGCGAGCACGAAAAACACCAGCAAGGCGCTGCCCCAGCGGGCGAAGCCGAATTCCTCGATCACGGCCCAGATTGCCAGCGTCAGCTGACCCGAGCTGAATCCCCAGGCAAGCCCGAAGAGTATCTGCGGCAGCAGATAAAGCCTGCGATCGTAGGTCAGCGTGCCGCGCGGCCACCAGTACACATAGCCCCAGACCAGGGCGAGCAGCCAGATGCCGGTGAGAACGAGCCACACCGGGCTGGCCAGATCGTCGGCCGGCACGAAAGGCGCATGGACCAGCGCCTTCAGCACCCCGGTCGCCCAGCTGATCACCAGGATCACGCTGAAATAAAGCAGCGCCCGCATCCACGCCAGCCGCGGACTGTGTACGTTGTCCGCATGCCTGTTGCGTTCGGCGAGAAACAGCTGGGCGAGTACGGAAGCGGCGAGCATCACGCCGAGGACCACATGGTCTTCCCAGCTGCCGCTGTAGACCTGTGGCGGATCAAACGAAGATTGCGCCGTCATGCATCCCCCGGAACACGGCCTGGATCAGCCGATGTTACGGCAGGCAGGCGTGATTGTCAGACGACGTAGGAGAGGATCGTATAGAAGTGGCAACCGCTGCCACTGACCACGAACAGGTGCCAGACACCGTGACCATGCCGCAGCTTGTGGTCGGTCGCATAGAAGATGAGGCCGCCGGTATAGAGTGCGCCGCCGGCCACCAGCCAGGCAAAACCCGGCGGCGTGAGCGCATGCCACAGCGGCACCACCGCGACCAGCGCCAGCCAGCCCATGAGCACGTAGAGGATCAGCGAAAGCACCCGTGTGCGGTTGCCGAGCAGAAGTTCCTGCCCGATGCCGAACAGCGCCAGACTCCACACGATGCCGAGCAGCCACCAGCCCCAGGTACCGCGCAGGGACACCAGTGCAAAGGGCGTATAGGTACCGGCGATCAGCATGTAGATCGCGCAATGGTCGAGCTTTCTGAGTATCGCTTTCGCGCGGCCGCGCACGCTGTGATAGACGGTCGATAACACATACAGCGCCACCAGCATCGCGCCGTAGATGCTGAAGCTCACGATCTTCCAGGGATCCCCGAGGCGGGCGGCAATCGTGATCAGCACTATCGCACCGGCCAGGGCCAGCCCGGCCCCTGCCAGGTGGCTGATGCTGTTGAAGCGCTCGCCGTGGTACATGCTGGGTGGACCACGGCGATCGTGCACAGTTCAATCGCTCCCGCGGCGGAAGAACCGGGCCTTGGCGAGTTCCGTGCTGAGCATGTATGCCGCAACGATGCAAACGATGGTGCCGGCTATCGGCAGCGACAAGGGCACAAAACCGAATACCGCTGCGGGCGCACCCAGCCAGGGAATTGCCAGGGCGAACAGGCTGACCGCTGCCGTAAACCAGCAAAGCAGCCGGCCCGGCCGACTCCGCAATGCCGGACCCTGCGTGCGCAACACCAGCACCACCGCCAGTTCGGTGAGCAGCGAGACCACAAACCAGGCGGTCTGAAAGGTGGCCTGCCCGGCGCTGAACACCGTCCGCAGCAGGGCAAAGGTCGCCAGGTCGAAGATCGTGCTGAGCAGGCCGAAGACAATCATGAAGCGCTGCACTTCAGCAACACGCCAGCGCTGCGGTCGCACCAGCCTGTCCGCATCCACGTTGTCCGTCGAGATGAACAGCGCAGGCACGTCAGACAGGAAATTGTTGAGCAGGATCTGCTTGGCAGCGAGCGGCAGAAAGGGCAGCAAGGGCGTCGCCAGCGCCATGCTCACCATGTTGCCGAAATTGGCACTGGTGGTGATGCTGATGTACTTGAGCGTATTGGCAAATGTCCTGCGTCCGTCTTCGACGCCCTGCCGGAGTACGTCGAGATCAGGTTTCAGCAACACGACATCGGCGCTCGCGCGGGCCACATCGACGGCCTGGTCGACCGAGATACCCACATCCGCCGCATACAGGGCAGGCGCATCGTTGATGCCGTCGCCGAGGTAGCCGACCGAGTGACCCATGTGCTGCAAGGCGCGCACGATGCGCTCCTTCTGCTGCGGGTCGACCTCGACAAACAGGTCGGTAGACCCGGCACAGTGCCACAGTGCCTCGTCTTTCATCGTGGCGATCTCCGCACCCGTCAGCATGGCGCGAGGATCAAAGCCGATGCTTTCGCCCAGGTGGGCAGACACGTAGCGGTTGTCGCCGGTGATGACCTTGGTGCGGATGCCGAGAGCGGCGAGTTCGCCTATCGCCTTTGCCGCGGTCGCTTTTGGCGGATCGTAAAACAGCAGGAAACCGGCCAGGTTCAGCCCCGTTTCGTCCTCATGCACATAGCGCTCCCGTGCCGGCACGCGCTGTGCCGCGAGCGCAAGCACCCGGTAGCCCTCCTCGCTGCGGCACCTGAAGAACGCCTCCAGCGCAGCGCGGTTTGTCGCATCCAGGGCGACTTCGGCACCACCTTGCGTGACGGTGCTGCAGGTCTCCAGCACCTTGGTGAAAGCACCCTTGATGATGAGCAGATGTGCAGCCGGGTCACCGGCTGCGGCAACCACGATCGTCAGCCGCTTGCGGATGAAGTCGTACGGGATTTCATCCACCTTGCTGCAGCCCGTCGCCGCAAGTCCGGCCGAGTCACCGGCGGCAACGATGGCTGCATCTAGCGGGTTCTCGATACCCGTCTGCATGACTGCATTCAGGTAAGCGAGTTGCAACACGGCCGGTGCGGGCTCGCCAGCCGGATCCACAGCTGCATTGAGCGCCACGATACCGGCAGTCAGCGTGCCGGTCTTGTCCGTACACAGTATGTCCATGCTGCCCAGGTTTTCGATGGCCTCCAGACGCGAGACGATCACGCCCTCTCCCGCCATCCGCCTGGCACCACGCGACAGGGTTACGCTGACGATGGCCGGCAGCAGTTCAGGCGACATGCCGACCGCGAGAGCCATCGCAAACAGCAGCGACTCGAGCGCAGGTCGCCCCAGCCACTGGTTCACGACCAGCACGAACACCACCATGCCGAGCATCACGCGCACCAGCAGATAGCCGAATTGCCGCACGCCCTGCGCAAAATCCGTTTCCGGCGCATTGGTCGCGAGCCGTCCGGCGATCGCACCGAATTGCGTATCGCGACCGGTCCGGACGATCAACACCTCGGCGGTACCGCTGCGCACCGATGTACCGAGGAACACCGAGTTGCTGCGTGCCGCCAGCGAGGCATCCGCGGCAATCACACCCGGTCGCTTCTCGACCGGAAACGACTCGCCGGTAAGACTCGCCTCGGTGACGAGAAAATCACGCGCCGTCAGTACAACGCCATCACCCGGCACCAGGTTGCCGGCGGAAAGCAGCACCACATCGCCCGGCACGATGGTCGCCGCCGCGACCGTGCAGATGGTCCCGCCACGCCTGACCTGTGCGGTCAGGGCGAGTCGCTGACGCAGCCCGGCTACAGCCGCTGATGCACGGTATTCCTGCAGGAAGCCGAGCAGAACGCTGCTGAAGACGATGACGAGGACAATCGCGGCATCGACCCACTCGCGCACAAACAGCGACACGGCTGCGCCAAACACCAGGATAAGCACCAGCGGGCTCTGCACCTGACGCAGGAACAGGCGTGCGGCAGACAGCCTCGCGGTGTCACGGATACCGTTGCCAGCAAAGCGTCGCAGACGGTCGGCTGCCTCGTCGGCTGACAAGCCATCCACACTGCTGTCCACCGTCCGCAGCAGTTCCGCCGCGGGTCGTGACCAGTAGGCAGAAGCTGCGTCCATGCGCGAGGCGCCCGCATGGCCCGCCCCGACCGGCGTCATCCGGTATTCCTCAGCCCCGCTGCCACGCCGTTGATGGAGATATGGATACCGGTGCGCACGCGCTCGGCTTCAGGGTCGGTATCGCCGCGGCTGCGATGGCGACGGATCAGCTCGACCTGCAGGTGATTGAGTGGGTCGAGATACGGAAAACGATGTTCGATCGAGCGCGCCAGCGCCGAATTGCCGGCCAGGCGCCGCGACTCACCGGTGATCTGCGAAAGCGCCTTGCTGCTGCGCTGCCACTCGGCCTCGATGGCACCGAACAGGCGCTTGCCGAGGCGCTTGTCCTCGACCAGCTCGACGTAGCGGGCGGCGATGCGCAGATCGCTCTTCGCGAGCACCATGTCCATATTGGAGAGCAGCGTGCGGAAGAATGGCCACTGCCGGTACATCCGTTGCAACAGCGCAAGCCGGCGCTGCCGGCCGACGCCATGACCCAGGTAACGCTCCACTGCGGTGCCGAAACCCGCCCAGCCCGGCAAGGCGACCCGGCACTGACCCCAGGAGAAGGTCCATGGAATCGCGCGCAGATCCTCGATGCGCAGCTCACCACCATCCTGACGCGGGCGCGACGGGGGACGCGAGCCGATCTTCAGCCCGGCAATCTCGCGGATCGGGGTCGCGGCGAAGAAGTACTCGCTGAATCGCGGCGTGTCGTAGACCAGATGCCGGTATGCCTCGAAGCTCGTGCGGCTGAGTTCAGCGGCGGCCTCAAGAAACTTTTCAGGCACCGAGCCGGCCTCGCCCGGCGTCGCATGCAGCAGGGTCGCCTCCAGCGTCGCCGCCACCAGCGTCTCCAGGTTACGCCGGCCGATGTCCGGATGGGCATACTTCGAGGTAATCACCTCGCCCTGTTCGGTGACGCGCAACTGCCCGTTCACGGTGCCGGGCGGCTGGGCGAGAATCGCCTGGAAATTCGGACCGCCGCCCCGGCCGACCGTACCGCCGCGACCATGGAACAGCCGCAGCACCAGGCCTTTCTTGCGCAGCGGTGCAAACAGCGCCACCAGTTCGATCTCGGCCCGGTAAAGCTCCCAGTTGCTGGTGAAAAAGCCGCCATCCTTGTTGCTGTCGCTGTAACCGAGCATCACTTCCTGCTCGCCACCACTGCGCAGCACCGTGTCCAGCACGCCGGGCAGCGCCAGAAATTCCTGCATGATGCCGACCGCACGGCGCAGGTCGCCGATGGTCTCGAACAATGGCACGACGATCAGGCTGGAACGCGCCGTATCGGCCAGCGTGCCCTGCAGCAGCCCGGTCTCCTTGAGCAGCAGCATCAGCTCGAGCAGATCACTGACTTCCTCGGTGTGCGAGATGATCGAGTGGCGGATCGCATCGCGTCCGTAGCAGGCCAAGGCATCGCGCGCCGTCTCGAACACGGCGATTTCATCCATTGTGGCCGGCGTATAGGCGTGGTCGACGACACGCAGCGGACGCGCATCGTTGAGCAGCTTCAGCAGGATGTCGCGCCGTCCGGCTTCGTCCAGCGCCATGTAGTCGCTGTGCAGGCGGGCAGCGCGCAGCAGTTCGGCAACCACCGCCGCATGACGGTCGGAACTCTGTCGCAGGTCGATGGTCGCCAGATGAAAGCCGAAAACCTGCACCGCACGTATCAATGGTGCCAGCCTTGGCCATACCACGGCCTGCGCATGATGCGAGCAGAGCGAGCCTTCGATCACGCGCAGGTCGGCGAGAAATTCCGTCGCGCTCGCATAGGGCTCCTGTGGCTCCACGGCGTGCCGCAAGGCCTCCTGGCCGGTATAGGCATGCAGCGTCGCGGCCAGCCGCGCATAGATCCCGATCAGCGCACGCCGGTAGGCTTCATCGGCGCGATGCGGATTGCGATCCGGCGAACGGTCCGCCAGCGCGGCCAGCTCATCGGACACGCCGGAGAGCAACTGCGACAGCGACAACTCGGCGCCGAGTTCGTGCACCTCCGCCAGATAGAAACGCAGCGCCACCTCGGCCTGCCGCTCGAAAGCAGTGGCCAGCGTTGCAGCCGTGACGTTGGGATTGCCGTCGCGGTCGCCGCCGATCCAGTGCCCCATGCGCAGGAACGGTGCCACCGTCTGGCCCGGCAGGGCCTGTTCGATGTCGGCATAGAGGTGCGGCAACTGGCGCAGAAAGGTGGTGCGGTAGTACGACAGCGCATTATCGATTTCATCGATCACGCTGAGCCTGACCGTGCGCAGCATGCGCGTCTGCCACAGCTGCGTGACACGGGCGCGGATCAGCAGCTCGTTCTGCGCGCGCTCGGGCTCCAGCTGCAGGGCGTCGCGCTGCGCGACGAGTTCTGCAATCGCGCGCTCGGCGTCGAGGATGCTCTTGCGCTGTACCTCGGTGGGATGGGCAGTCAGCACCGGGCTGATGTGCGCGTGGGCAAGCGTCCCGACAATCTGCGTGTCGCTGACACCGGCACGCGCCAGACGCTCGAGGCTGAGCTGAAGCGAGCCATCCTGCAGCTGCGCCAGCGCTTCCTGCTGTGCCCGCTGACGCACCTGATGCCGGTCTTCAGCGATGTTGGCGAGATGTGAAAAATAGCTGAAGGCGCGGATCACGCTCACCATCTGGTCGCCCGACAGGCTCTTCAGCAGCCGGCTGAGCGCCCGGCCGGCGCTTGCATCCTTCTTCAGCCGGTAGGCCACCGACAGCTGTCGCACGCGCTCGATCAGGTCGAAGGCCTTGCGGCCTTCCTGCTCGCGAATCACGTCACCGAGAATGCGCCCCAGCAGGCGAATGTCCTCGACCAGCGGGCGGTTCTGTTCCTCGGCATTGCGCCTGCGTGCGGCAGGCGACTTGCGGCCCCGCGCCGGGCTGCTCACGATGACACCGCGGCTCTGGCCGGCTGGCCCTTGACCAGCACCACCGGAACCGGTGACAGCTGCACTACATTGCGGGCGACGGAGCCCATCACCGCACCGGCCAGGGCACCACGCCCGTGCGTGCCCATGATGATCTCGTCGCAATTGTTGGCCTGCGCATAGTCGGTGATCACCTGCCCCGGATCGCCCACGCCGATATGGTGATCGGCACTGATGCCGGCTGCCTTCAGCACTTCGCGGGGCGCGGCCAGGGTCGCCATGCCTTCGTCGCGGTAATAGCTCTCCACGCTTTCCGGCTTGATGAACAGCTTGACGTTTACCCCGGCCAGCGGGAATTGCACATTGAGCAGATGTACGTGCACCGGCTCTTTGCAAAGGCCGGCACGGCGCACCACATAGTCCACCGCGCTGTCCGAATAGCCGGAACCGTCGATGGCGACGAGGAATCTCGACATGAGCTACTCCTGATGTTCGCTGTTGTTGTCGCGCCGGACCAGGTCGACGGGTTTCGTGGCAGCCGCTGCTGCCCGGCGTTTGCCACCCAGCTTGCCGATGGCCACGACCAGCATCGCCCCGGACAGCGGCGCCGCATAAGCGTAGATGCCCGGCGCGAGCGCTGCATAGCCTTCGGCGAGCACCACATCGTGGGCGATCATGTCACCGGCAATCCAGCCAAGCAGCGCCGCGCCGCCCAGGATCACGATCGGAAAGCGGTCCATCAGGGTCAGCACGAAACGGCTGCCCCAGACGATGATCGGCACGCTGACGACCAGCCCGAACACCACCAGCGCCAAGTGCCCTTTGGCGGCGCCGGCAATGCCGATCACGTTGTCGAGACTCATCACGGCATCGGCGAGGACGATGGTCTTGATGGCACCCATCAGATGCATGCTCGCATTGATTTCGTGGCCTCCGTCTTCATCAGCCGGCAGCAGCAACTTGATCCCGATCCACAGCAGCAGGAGTCCGCCAACGATCTTCAGGTATGGGAACTGGAGCAGCTCCAGGGCAAAGAAGATCAGCACCACGCGCAGCGCCACCGCGCCGAACATGCCCCAGAAAATGGCCTGTGTGCGCTGCTGCGCCGGCAGCCGGCGTGAAGCCAGCGCGATCACCACCGCATTGTCACCGCCGAGCAGGATATCGATGGCGATGATCTGGCCGACGGCGATCCAGAAATCCGGTGAAGCCAGATCCATGTTCAGCGCCTGCCCTGCACCAGCCGCGCACCGCCGATTATCAGCAGCGAGAGCAGGAATACCGCCGCGATATCCCAGACCGGGATCATGAACACTTCATACAGGTAACCGAGGCCCCGGCCGTGGTAATAGATGAGCACGACCGACAGCAGATAAGCGACGGTCGCGACAAACCGGGTCCTGCGCTTCCAGGGCAGGCCATAAATCTGGGTAATCACGAACAGCCCGAGCAGGCCGGTGACGAAGTTTTCCCAGCGCGTGCCGTTCATCATGCCGACCAGCACGGCGTGCGCGATCACCATCATTTCCAGCGTAAGCGTCCAGTAGCGGTTCAGATGCGTGCGGGTAAAGAACAGGCTGCCCTGCAGAAGCAGCAGGAACATATACAGGAAACCCATCAGGTGCCCGGGCGTATTCTCCATCGGGTGATACCAGAAGGTATAGACGATCGCCCAGGCAAAGTAGTAACCATGATACTTGCGCGCCACCTCGCCCGCGGCACTGACCAGCGACACCTTGCGGCCGAAGAACAGTCCGCGCCGGTGATTCTCCATGATCAGGATCACCACCAGCATGACAGCCACGGAGGCAAACGAGGTCACCTCGTGGACGTCCTGCGCCAGGCCGTCATACCAGAGGCGCGTCTGCAGCCAGTGCAGCCCGATGAACAGCGCGTTGCCGCCGAGCGCCCAGACATTCACCGCATGCAGTCCGCGCGTATAACCCGGCTGCCGGGCCCTTGCGTACCAGATCAGCCACCACAGCATGCACTGGTGCAGGAGATAGCCGCCCCAGGCCGTCGCCTGCGTCCAGAAAGTCGGTTCTGCCAGCTGCCACTCGTACCAGAAGCCCGGGCGCTCCGGCAAATACGGTGCCGGCGTCGGCCAGACCGTGCCGCTGTACCAGATGAAAGCGGTGAACAGCGCACTGAAGGCGATGCCGGCGGCCAGGGCCCGGCCGCTATCGAGTGACTTGTTCGGGGTCGAATTCATGGCTGCTCAGGCAAAAAAATGCAGCACGCGCACCATGGCCAGCGTGTCGTGAGCACAATAGCGCAATAGTTGCTCACGGAGCTCGCTGCGCCGCTCTGCCGCGGTTTGCGGCGCTACCGCTTCCACCCAGGCCAGCTGCGCACCGCCGCCGTCGTGGACGCCTTCGAGCTGTGCGTAATCCATGTCCGGCGCGATGGCCGGCAGCAGCGCCTTGATCGACCAGCTGCCTTTCATGGCCGGGTGGTAGTACGCCGCCTTCACGATCGGGTGCAGATCCACCAGCCGTTCGACCACCGCGGCCAATGCATCGGCAAGCTCCGGACAGAAAGCGGCAAGCGTGCCCAGGCACTGCTTTTCGTAACCGGTCCAGGTCAGCACCGGGCCACGGGTACCGATCGCCGCAAGCAGTGCGGTGGCAACTGCACGGGCCGGCAGCTCACCGCTCAGGTCAAGAAATTCGGCGTGCTCCAGCTGGCCGGGCGCCGATTCGTCATGCAACGACCACTGGAACGGTATCGCCTGATAGGGCCGCGTCCCGGCCCAGCGGGGAATCGCTCCACCGATGGTCTCGAAATCGAGGTAGTAACGCGGCCAGCCCAGCGCCGCGAGTGCCTTGCGGGCCGAGTCATTCACTTCCGGCTGCCCGCTGCGGGCCGCGCGCCAGACGCGCTGTGCCTCGGGGCCGCCCGCACTCGCGGCCGGCAGCTCGCGCACATCCTTGTAGCCCTGTGCGATCAGCGCATCGAGACGTCCGCTGACACCGGGCAGCGTGGTGAGCGGATAGTCCGTGTCCGGCCAGCAATGCGCGATAAACGCACACGCATGGGGCGCGCGGCAACGCCGACCGATGGCCGCATCGGGACAGTCGCCTTCCACCGTCCGTTTCGCATCAGCCAGCCATGCGGGCACCTTCTGTTTCTGCGCGCCGATCGCAGCGCTCAGATCCTTCTCGACCAGCAAACCGCGGTAATCACCGTCACCCTGATACACGAACTGGTTGTCGACATGGGCGAGCACGACTGACTGCGGCGCAACCGCTGAAGTCTCGAGCACCCAGGCCTGGATGGCGCAGTCGGTGATGTGCTCGTCCTTGCAGGAGGTCGATGATTTCACTTCGACGAGCCGCTGCGCCTGACGCTCCAGCACGTCAGCACGGATCAGCAGGCCGTCGCGCTCGAAGGTCGCTTCGAAAAGTGGCGTAGCCGCCGGACCCGCGAGTGCGACAGCCGTATCGCGCAGCGCCGCGGCCATGCCACCTGCACCGCTGATCAGCGCACCGGTGCCGTCCGGATCATAGAGCTGCCGCGCGATATCGCCGATCTCGTGGCCGGTCGCAAATGCGGCTTCGGTCGCCGCACTGATCTGCGCGAGTTCCGGCTGATGCTTTTCCAGCCAGAGCCGCTTCGGGCACTGGAGAAAGGACATCAGGCGTGATTTGGACAGTCCGGCCATGTGGATCAGGATAACCGCCAGAAGGCGGATACGCGCCTGAAACTATTTGCCGTGCAGGAAACGGAGCACCCCGCTGCCCGCGGCACGGCCTGTGGCAAGGCAGGCGCTCAGCAGATAACCGCCGGTTGGCGCTTCCCAGTCGAGCATTTCCCCGGCCACGAACACACCGGGCACATGCCGCAGCATGTACTGCGCATCGATTTCATCGAGGCCAACGCCGCCGGCCGTACTGATTGCCTCGGCCAGCGGACGCGTGCCAGTGAGGACCAGCGGCAACGCCTTGATGTGCGCGGCCAGACGCGCCGGATCGGCCAGCGTTGCGGCATCGGCAGTCTCGCGCAACAACGTCGCCTTCACCCCGTCAATTCCCGCCGCCTTGCGCAGATGACTGGCGAGGCTCGCCTTGCCGCGCGGACGCGACAGCGCCGCGGTCAGCTGTTCAAGGCTGCGATCGGGCAGCAGATCGATTACCAGCCTGGCAAGGTCATGCGCTTCGATCGCATCGCGCAAAGGGGCCGACAAGGCATAGACCGCGCTGCCCTCGATACCGTTCGCGCTGATGACAAATTCGCCGCGCAGCGACTGCGCGCCGAAAGTCAGGCTGACCGATTTCACCGGCAAACCGGCACAGCGCTCGCGCAGATGCGCGCTCCACTGCACATCGAAACCGCAATTGGCGGAACGCAGCGTATTGATGCGCACACCGCGTCCCGCGAGCATGGCCGCCCATGCGCCGTCGGTGCCCAGGCGCGGCCAGCTTGCCCCGCCGAGCGCCAGTACCGTGGCATCGGCACTGAACTTCCGCACGCCGTCCGGCGTGTCAAAGACCAGCACACCCTCCGCGTTCCAGCCCTGCCAGCGGTGACGCATATGCAAACTCACCCCACCCTCACGCAGCCGTGAAAGCCAGGCTCGCAGCAAGGGCGAGGCTTTCATCGCCACGGGGAATACACGCCCTGAGCTGCCGATAAACGTTTCAACGCCGAGACCGGCTGCCCACTGCCGGATCGCTTCGGGCGGAAAGCTGCGCAACGCCGGCTCCAGGGCAGCACAGGCCGTACCGAAGCGGCCGAGAAACACGTCGAAGTCTTCGGCGTGCGTGAGATTCAGCCCGCTCTTGCCGGCCAGCAGAAGCTTGCGCCCCGGCGAGGGCATTGCATCGAAGACATGGACCTCGGCATCTGCCGCCAGCATCTCTGCCGCCGCAAGACCGGCCGGCCCGCTGCCGATGACTGCAACCCAGGGACGCAGCTGAGAGTCAGGCACGTGGCTGCCCGGTCAAGGCGGGGGCGAAAAGTGGCAATGACATCCAGGCCGGCGCGCCGATCGCGATGAAGCTCCCGGCTGAGGCAGCGAAGGATTTGGTCGACATGGTTGCAGCCTGTTGACTCGGTGACGCGCATGCTCGCAGGATCAGGCCACAAAATCGATTCTTCCCTGACCCGCTTCCCGACCAGGATTCAGCCCCATGAAAAATCCGCTCGCCGCACACCTTGTTGCCACCTTGCTGGCCACCGTTTTCGTCCCGGCCGCAGGCGCCCAGCAGATCCTCACGCGGGATGTGCTGTCCAAAGCCGACTACGTGGTTGGCCGGCGCGCCTTCCAGATGCGCTGCAGTGCCTGCCACACGCTGACCGACGGCGGCTCCGACCTGACAGGTCCGAACCTGTGGCACCTGACCGGCAGCAAGGCCGGCAGCCGCGGCAGTTTCAGATACTCGTCAGCGCTGAGCAGCGCCGATATCACCTGGAGTGCCGACCGCCTCGACCGGTTCCTCGCCGATCCCGCCGGGGATGTGCCGGGCACCAGCATGGCGATTCCCGAAGGCGTGCCGAATCCCGACCGCCTCGCCCTGATCTCGTTCCTGATGCTTGAAACCGGCGGCGCCGACTGGCCAAAACCCGAGTTGCCGAAGGTCATGGTCGACCCCGATCGCAGCAAACCGGTATCGGAACGCTTTCCGAGCTTCTGGAATCACATGATGTCGAACACCACGCGCTATCGCATGGTGACCGCCGGCGGTGAACTGGTATTCCGCGCCTATTTCAATGCCGATGGCTCCATTACCAGCGACCATGAAACCATCCGCGGTTTCTGGCGTCCCGACGAACGCGATTTCTTCTGCTATGCGCTCTACGGCATTCCGGCGAAACCGGATCAGCTGGTTGAATGCTTTCCGATGGTCGCGATGAGCATTCCGCGCTTCGCGGAACAGCTGTGGGAATCGAAACCCGCCGAAGGCGTACACCTGTACGGCGGAATATTGCCCGGCCGGCCCTGAGGGCGGCGATCCGGAAGGCTCCGCCCGCCGATCGGTCCCGCGGCTCAGGTACCGGTCGCCGGACCCACGCCGGGCAGTGCCGGCTTCGCAATGTAGTCGGCCGGTAGCGTGCCGGTGAGGCTGCCGAGGAAGGCCCTGATTTCAGATACCTCCTGGTCAGTCAGCGCCTTGCCGACCTGATGCTCGGCCATCAGCCGGATCGCATCGTCAAGCGTAGCGACCTTGCCATCGTGAAAGTACGGCCCGGTCTGTTCGATGTTCCGCAGCGACGGCACCTTGAAGAAGAACTTGTCCGCCTCATTCTTCGTAACTTCTGCACGGCCCGTGTCGGTCGTCTCGAAGGCTTTCACCAGCCCCAGCTTCTGGTACATGCCACCGCCGGCACCAACACCATTGTGGCAGGAGGCGCAACCGCTGTTCACAAAAGTATTGAAACCGGTCAGCTGTGCTTCGTTCAGGGCCGTCAGGTCACCGGCAATGAATCTGTCGAAGGGCGCGGGCGTCACGAGCTTGCGCTCGAAGGCGCCAATCGCCATACCCACGTTGTCGTAATTGATCGGGTCTTTGTCATCGGGAAATGCGGCCTGGAAAAGTTCGGCGTAACCCGGAATGGACTTCAGCGTTTTCACCACGGCATCCGCATCGGGCATCGCCATCTCGACCGGATTGAGGATCGGTCCCTTGGCCTGCGCCTCGACATCGGCCGCACGGCCATCCCAGAACTGCGCGATATGCAGCGCCGCGTTGTAGGTCGTCGGCGAGTTGCGGCCACCCGGCTGGCCCTTGTCGCCGTTGCTGGTCGGCTTCCCGTCGACACCGTACTTCGCCAGGTCGTGGCAGGAATTGCAGGAGATATCCTGGTTCCTGGACAGGCGCGGATCGTAGTAGAGAATCCGGCCCAGCGTGACCCGGGCCTCGGTGAGCGGATAGCGCTCGGTGCGCATCTCGGCAGGAATGACCTGGAACATCGCTGCGGCCCGGGCTTGCAGCGCCGCGGCATCGACTGCGGCCGATGCCTGCGGTGCGGAGGACTGCGCCGCATCTTTCGGCGCATCCCGGCCACAAGCTGAAACCAGCAGTACTGCCGAAATCCCTGCCAATGCAACCAAAGAACGCATGCCTGATCCCTCTCTGTCGTTTGCCGTGGCGCCAACCGCGCGGCCCCATGAACCTACCTTGCCCGAAGCAAGGCAGGTAGTCGAGAATCCTCGAATGGACATATCCGTCCGGGGTATGCACAGGTCTTGCGGGTACAGGGGTCATCGGCGAGCGGCAATCGACGGCTCCCTGTAGTAGTCTGAATCTGCCTGAACAAGGAGAACCCCATGGCCAACATCGTCATCATCGGCGCCGGCATTGGCGGTGTGCCCTGTGCCTACGACCTGCGCAAGCAACTCGACGACAGCCACCAGATCACGCTGATCGGGAGTTCGGGGCGATTCGAGTTCACGCCCTCGAATCCGTGGATGGCCGTTGGCTGGCGCGAACCGCAGGACACCAGCGTCGAGTTGCGCAAACCGCTGGAAAAACACGGGATCCGGTGGATCGAGGCGCCTGCCAGTCGTATAGACGCCGAAAAGCGCCAGGTCAGCGTCGCGGACGGCAGCGACATCCCTTATGACTATCTGGTGATAACCACCGGACCCAAGCTGGCATTCGAGGAAGTGCCGGGCCTGGGCCCGTCCGGCTTCAGCCAGTCCATCTGTACCCATGCGCACTCGCTGCAGGCCTGGGAGCGCTACCAGGTTTTCCTGCAGAACCCCGGGCCCATCGTCATTGGCGCCGCACCGGGTGCCAGCTGCTTCGGGCCTGCCTATGAGTTCGCCATGATCCTGGACGCAGACCTGCGCAAGCGAAAACTGCGCGACCGCGTGCCGATGACCTACGTGACGCCGGAACCGTATATCGGACACATGGGACTCGGTGGTGTCGGCGACAGCAAGGGCCTGATGGAAGCCGAGCTTCGCCAGCGGCACATCAAGTGGATCAGCAACGCAAAAATCACCCGCGTGGAGGATGGCAAGCTCCATGCAGAGGAACAGGGTGAGGCGGCACAGCCGGCAAAAAGCCATGAGTTGCCGTTCGCCTACAGCATGATTCTGCCGGCATTTCTGGGGGTGGATGCGGTGGCGGCCGTACCTGGACTCTGCAATCCGCGCGGCTTCGTGCTCATCGACCAGTTCCAGCGCAGTCCGAAGTATCCGGAGATTTATTCCGCGGGCGTCTGCGTGGCGATTCCGCCCGTGGAAGTCACACAGGTGCCAACCGGCGCACCCAAGACCGGTTACATGATCGAGTCAATGACGGCGGCCATCTGCGAAAACATAAAGGCCGCCATCGCCGGCCAGCCGCCCGCTGCCAAGGCGACGTGGAATGCCGTCTGCCTGGCCGACTTCGGCGACATCGGCATCGCCTTTGTTGCTCTGCCCCAGATACCGCCACGAAACGTGACCTGGGCAAAACAGGGCAAATGGGTGCACCTCGCCAAGATTGCTTTCGAGAAATACTTTCTGCACAAGGTACGCTCGGGAACGACCACCCCCGTATACGAAACCTATGTCATGAAGGCTTTGGGTATTGAACGTCTGAAAGACAAGCCGAAATCGGCAGGAGACACGCAATGACCATCGATCGTGCGGTACTGGCTTTTGCGGGCACGGTAATCCTGGTGAGCCTGGCACTGGGCCTGAGGCTGAACCCCAACTGGTTCTGGCTGACAGCGTTCGTGGGTGCGAACCTGCTGCAGTCCTCATTCACCGGCTTCTGCCCGCTCGCCATCATCCTGAAGAAACTCGGGCTCAAGCCCGGCGCCGCATTCTGATGGGGCGCTGCTTCTCCCCGGTAGCGGCATCCGCCGCCAGGCTGTTGCGGCCGATGCTCCTGCTGCCGGGGATCGTGCTGTTCGCAGCTTGTGGCGGCAAGACACCGCCGGCGCCGGCCGCGCTGCCGGCACCCGCATTTGCCACTGTCGTCGTCCAGCCGGTTGCCGGCGCTGCCGAGCGTGAACTCGACGGTACCGTCGAAGCGGTAAACCAGGCCACCGTGGCAGCCCAGACAGCAGGTCGCGTCAGCGAAATTCTGTACGACGTGAATGACTTCGTACCGGCCGGCGCTGTACTCCTGAAGATCCGCAGCATCGGGCAGCGCGCAGAACTGGACCAGGCCGAGGCGGCACTGAGCGAAGCCGAAGCCCGCGAGGCTGAAGCCCGCGCCCGCTACGAGCGCATTGCGGCCATGTACGAGCGCAAGGTCGTGTCCAGAGCGCAATTCGACCAGGCGCTCGCCGAGCGTGACGCATCGCTCGCGCGGCTGAACGCCGCACGGGCCGCCGTGGCATCCGCGACGGAAGGTGTGGCCTGGACCGAGGTACGTGCGCCCTATGCAGGCATCATCACCGCCCGCAAGGTCCGCGTGGGCGAAACCGTGGCGCCGGGCACGCCACTGATCAGTGGCTACTCGCTGGAGAAACTGCGCGTCACGGTGGACATACCGCAGAGCCTCGTCGAGCAGGTCCGCCTGCGCAAGAAGGCCGCCGTCCATGTTGGCGGGCGTCGTATCGACGCGAGCAAGGTCACCATCTTTCCGGAGGCAGATCCGCTCTCGAACACCTTCCGTGCCCGGGTCGAACTGCCGGCCAACGCGGCAGACCTGTATCCAGGCATGTACGTGAAGGTCGGATTTGTCACCGGCGAAACCAGCCGTCTGCTGGTGCCCCGCACAGCCGTCATCACCCGCAGCGAAGTAACCGGCATCTACGTGGTCGCGCCGGACAACCGGGTATCGCTGCGCCAGGTGCGGCTCGGCCACAGCTTTGGCAGTGCGGCGGGCGCAGAGCAGGTCGAGGTGCTGGCGGGCTTGAGTGCCGGTGAACGGGTCGCCCTGGACCCGGTGGCCGCGGCCCGCGCCGACTGAGTGTCATGACAGAACATTTCGGCATCAGCGGGCGCATCGCACGGCTGTTCCTCAACTCCGAACTCACACCGCTGCTCGCGCTGACCGCGCTGCTGATGGGCCTCTTCGCCGTGCTGGTGACACCCCGCGAGGAAGAGCCGCAGATCAATGTAACCTTTGCCAATATCCTCATCGGCTTTCCCGGCGCCAGCGCAACGCAGGTGGAAAACCTCGTCGCATCGCCAATGGAAAAGGTACTCGGTGAAATCGCCGGCGTGAAACACATCTACTCGGTCTCGCGGCCGGGCATGGCTGTGCTGAGCGTACAGTTCGAAGTGGGTGAAGAGCGTACCGCGGCGATCGTCCGGCTCTATAACGCCGTGTACTCCAACCAGGACTGGCAGCCCCCGGCACTCGGCGTGCTGCCACCTCTCATCAAGCCCAAGGGCATCGACGATGTACCCATCCTCGGCCTGACGCTGTGGACCCGGGATCCGTCACGCGGCGCCTACGAACTGGGTCAGGTTGCCCGGGCCATCGAGATGGAAATCAAGCGCGTGCCGGGCACGCGCGATGTCTACACCATCGGCAGCCCCGACAGCGTGGTGCGGGTCGCACTGGACCCGCAGCGACTTTCTGCATACGGCCTGACTGCCGCTGAAGTGTCGGCAGCGCTGGCAGCAGCATCCCCCGCCGCACAGGCAGGCCAGATCGTCAGCGGTGACCAGGCGGTTCCCGTGCAGGCTGGCGAGTTTCTTGCCAGCGTTGCCGACGTGGCAGGTCTGGTCGTGGCAGTTCGCGACGAACGCCCGGTGTATCTGCAGGACGTGGCGACTGTCACCCGCGGCCCCGACACGCCGGGTGCCTACGCCTGGCACGGCACCGGCAAGGCGGCAGGCGGCGGGGCGCCCGCTCCGGCTGTCACCATCGCGGTGTCGAAGAAGCCGGGCGAGAACGCCATCGATGTGGCAACCCGGGCGATCGAGCGGGTGAATCTCCTGCGTGGCACCTTCATCCCGGACGGCGTGGAGGTCACGGTCACGCGCAACTATGGCGTAACCGCCAACGACAAGGCCATGAAGCTCATCCAGAAGCTCGCCTTTGCCACCCTGTCGGTGGTGGTGCTGGTGATGCTGACCATCGGCCGGCGGGAAGCCATCGTGGTCGGCGCCGCAGTGATCATCACGCTGGCAGCCACGCTCTTTGCCTCATGGGCATGGGGATTCACGATCAACCGCGTATCACTGTTCGCACTGATTTTTTCCATCGGCATCCTGGTGGACGATGCGATCGTCATCGTGGAGAACATCCACCGTCGCCGGCAACTCGACTCCGGGAGCTTCCTCTCGATCATTCCGGGCGCGGTGGATGAAGTGGGCGGCCCCACCATCCTCGCCACCTTCACCGTCATCGCCGCGCTGCTGCCGATGGCCTTTGTCAGCGGCCTGATGGGGCCCTACATGAGCCCGATTCCGATCAACGCCAGCATGGGCATGCTCATCTCTCTTGCCGTAGCCCTCAGCTTTACTCCCTGGCTTTCAGGCCGGCTGCTGGCCGGCGGCCATGCGGAAGCACCGTCCGCAACCGGGCAACATGGCGGTCGCCTGCCGCGCTTTTTTCACCGCGTGCTCGATCCCTTCATCAGTGGCGACCGGGCGCGCAGGAACCGGCACCGGCTTTACATCGGGCTGGTACTGGCGATCGTGCTCAGCATCGGTCTCACGCTGGTGAAATGGGTGGTACTCAAGATGCTGCCTTTCGACAACAAGTCGGAGTTTCAGGTGGTGCTGGACATGCCGGAAGGCACGCCGCTGGAAAAAACAGCGCGGGTACTCGGCGAACTTGCCCAGGCGGTCGAACAGATTCCGGAACTCGTCAACTACCAGGTTTACGCAGGCACGGCCGCGCCGATCAATTTCAACGGACTGGTAAGGCAGTACTACCTGCGCAGCGGTCCGGAACAAGGCGACATCCAGGTGAACCTCAAGGACAAGCACGATCGTGACCGGTCCAGCCACGAGATCGCGCTGGCCGTACGTCCGGCACTCGCCGCCATCGGCAAGCGCCATGCCGCCAGCGTGCAGGTGGTGGAAGTCCCGCCCGGTCCACCGGTGCAGGCGCCGATCGTCGCCGAGGTTTATGGTCCGTCCTATGATGCCCAGCGGTTGCTGGCTCAGGAACTGCACGTGGTTTTCGACCAGACGCCTGACATCGTCGACGTGGATGATTCACGGGAAGCACCCGCGATGCGATATGCGATCAGCGTCGACCGGCAGAAAGCCGCGCTCATCGGCGTTTCACAGGCCGCCGTCGTGCAGGCGATCAGCATGGGCCTGGCCGGAGCAGACAGTGCATACCTGCATGAAGGCCGCGAGCGGCATCCCATTCCCGTTCGCCTGGAACTCGCCGCCGCTGACCAGGGCAGTATCGCCGAGGTGCTGGAGCTTGAAGTCAGGTCGCGTTCCGGGCGCCTCGTGCCGCTTTCGGAACTGGTGCAGGTGCAGGAAGTGCCCTGGGATGGTGCCATCCATCACAAGGATCTGCTGCCGATGACCTTTGTCACGGGCGACATGGCCGGACCGCTGGACAGCCCGCTCTATGGCATGTTCGAGATGGTGAGCCGGCTCGACGAACCCTTGCCGGGCAATGCCTCCCGCGGCGGCCCGCCTGAGCAGTACTTCTTCACGCAGCCCGAAGACCCGAACCGTTTCGCCATCAAGTGGGATGGCGAGTGGCAGATCACCTTTGAAACGTTCCGCGATATGGGTCTCGCCTATTCCGTCGGCCTGATACTCATCTACCTGCTCATCGTCGCCCAGTTTCGCAGCTATGCCATGCCGCTGATCATCATGGCGCCGATTCCGCTGACCATCATCGGCGTCATGCCCGGACATGCCCTGCTCGGCGCCCAGTTCACCGCCACCTCGATGATCGGCATGATTGCGCTGGCGGGCATCATCGTGCGCAATTCGATACTGCTGGTGGACTTCATTGATGCAGAACTCGGGCGGGGGCAGCCGCTGGCCGAGGCCGTGATCGCTGCGGCTGCCGTGCGCGCCCGGCCCATCGCACTGACCGCGCTGGCCGCCGTCTCGGGCGCATTTTTCATTCTCGACGATCCGATCTTCAACGGCCTGGCCGTGTCACTGATATTCGGCATCATGGTCTCGACCGCGCTGACGCTGGTGGCAATCCCGATCTTCTATTACGCCTGGCGCAGCCGGCTGCAGACCGGAGTCACCTCATGATGCGGGCGCTCTTGTTGTGTCTCGTGGCACTGCCGCTGCAGGCCGAGACGCTCGCGGACGCCTGGAATCTGGCGCTGGAGCGAAACAACGCGCTGGCCGCCGTGCGCAGCCAGGCTGATGCGGCGCGGGCCGATGCCGATGCAGCCCGCGCCGAGCGCTGGCCAAAGCTGTCGGTCGAGGGCAGCTACCAGCGTTTCGGTGATGCGCCGGCCTTCAGTTTTCCGGTCGGCGGCCAGGACTTCCTCTCGCCGCCGCTGGTCGATGACGATGATTTCTACGCCGCGCGGGCTCATATCGAACTGCCCCTGTTCACCGCCGGCCGCATTACAGCCGGTATCGAGTCGGCCGAACTCGGTGCACGGGCCGCGGGTTCAGCCAGCGACAGCGCAGTACAGGATCTCAAACTGGCGGTGGCTGCCGCTTACGTCGATGTATTGCGCGCCGGGAGTTCGCTGACCGCCGCGGAATCGCAGGTGGAAAGCCTGGGCTCGCTGGTCAATGATGTGACCGTGATGCTCGAGCAGGAAACGGTCGCGAAGAACGACCTGCTTGCCGCGCAACTCACCCTGGCCGAAGCCGAGCAGGAGCGCTTGCGTGCTGCCAACCGGCTTTCCATCGCGCGCGCCCAATACAATCGTCTGCTCGGCGAGCCGCTGGACCGGATCCCGGACCTGGCCGAACTGCATGGCGCGCCACCCGACACGGCCGCGGCAGGCGACAGCCTCGACGCGCTGGTCGCCACAGCCATCTCCCGGCGCAGCGACCTCGCCAGCCTCGATGCCCGGACCCGGTCACTGGACGAGCGCGCCCGCAGCGCGCGGGCCGCCGGCTGGCCACAGCTCAGCCTGATGGCGGACTACCAGTACCTGGAAAACCAGGTGCTGGACCGGGAAGACTTCTCGCTGGTCGGCATCGGTTTCAACTGGACGGTTTTTGACGGCGGGCGGATCCGCAACCAGGCGGCCTCGTTTGCGAATGCGGGGCGCGCTGCCGGCCGCAGCCGCGACGATCTGCGCTCGCGGATCGAACTGGAGGTACGTCAGGCCTGGCTGGACCGCGAGGAAGCAAACGCCCGGGTCGCGGTCACGCGGGAAGCTGTCGCGCAGGCCGAAGAGAACCTGCGCGTGGCGCGAGAACTCTACGGCGTGGGCCTGACAACCAATACCGTGGTGCTTGATGCCGAGGCGCTGCGACTAAAGGCCGTGAGCAACGCCGACAACGCGCGTTTTGACGCGGTGTTAAGCGACCTGCGCCTGGCGCGGGCGACGGGCGGACTCCGGTAATCCTCATCGGGATCACGGCTGCCACCGCCAGTTGCGGATTTCCGGCAGGTCCTGGCCGTGCTTTTCGATGTACAGCCGGTGCTCGATGAGCTTGTCCTTGAGCTGCTGCTTCAGGTAGATGCCCTTGTCGCCGGTCTGCGGCAGACGGTCGATCGTATCCATCACGAGATGGAAGCGGTCCAGCTCGTTCAGCACCGTCATGTCGAATGGCGTGGTGACGGTGCCCTCTTCCTTGTAACCGCGAACGTGGATGTTGTCGTGGTTGGTGCGGCGGTAGGTCAGCCGGTGAATCAGCCACGGATAGGCGTGGAAGGCAAAGGTCACCGGCTTGTCCCTGGTGAAGATCTCGTCGAAGTCCGTATCGGTCAGCCCGTGCGGGTGCTCCTCGGGCGGCTGCAGCTTCATCAGGTCGACGATATTCACCACGCGAATCCTCAGTTCGGGCAGATGCTCGCGCAGGATGGATACCGCCGCCAGGGTCTCGAGCGTGGGCACGTCGCCACAGCAGGCCATCACCACGTCCGGCGCGACTGCCTGGTCGTTGCTGGCCCACTGCCAGATACCGATGCCCTGGGTGCAGTGTTTGACAGCGGCATCCATGCCCAGCCACTGCGGTGCCGGATGTTTGCCGGCAACCACGACGTTGACGTAGTGACGGCTGCGCAGACAGTGATCCATCACCGACAGCAGACAGTTGGCATCGGGCGGGAAGTAGACACGCACCACTTCGGCCTTCTTGTTGACCACATGGTCGATGAAGCCGGGATCCTGGTGCGTAAAGCCATTGTGATCCTGACGCCAGACATGCGAGGCGAGCAGGTAATTCAGCGAGGCGATCTTGCGCCGCCACGGCAGATGCGCGGTGACCTTGAGCCACTTCGCATGCTGGTTGAACATCGAATCGATGATATGGATGAATGCCTCGTAGCAGTTGAAGAGTCCATGCCGTCCGGTCAGCAGGTAACCTTCAAGCCAGCCTTCGCACTGATGCTCGCTCAGCACTTCCATCACGCGTCCGGATGGCGCAAGAAATTCGTCGCCCGGCACGGTCTCGGCATCCCATTGCCGCGGGGTTGCTTCGAACAGGGCCCCAAGGCCGTTCGAGAGCGTCTCATCGGGGCCGAAGACACGAAAATTCCGCTGCTCGCTGTTCCGCTTCACGACGTCGCGCAGGAAAGGCCCGAGCACACGCGTGTCACCGATGCCAGGCGTCCCGGGTGCGGGCAGATCGACCGCGTAGTCGCGGAAATCCGGCATCCGCAGGTCGCGCAGCAGCATGCCGCCGTTGGCATGAGGATTCGCACCCATTCGGCGTGTGCCTTCGGGCGCAAGTTCCGCGAGCTCCGGTCGCAACCGGCCACCGCTGTCGAAGAGTTCCTCCGGCCGGTAGCTCCTCAGCCACTCCTCCAGCAGTTTCAGGTGTTCCGGATGGGCCGCCGGATCAGACAGCGGTACCTGGTGCGCGCGGAACGTGCCTTCGATCTGTCGTCCATCGACCATCCGCGGACCGGTCCAGCCCTTCGGCGACTTGAGCACGATCATGGGCCAGCGCGGACGCGTGCGCTTGCCATGAACGCGGGCATCCTGCTGTATCTTCCGGATCTGCTCCACGACCGTGTCCAGCGTTTCCGCCATCGCCTCATGCATCAATCCGGGCTCATGGCCTTCGACAAAGTACGGCGTCCACCCGTAGCCGCGCAGCAACTGGTCGAGTTCCTCATGCCCGATGCGCGCGAGTACCGTCGGGTTGGCAATCTTGTAGCCGTTGAGATGCAGAATCGGCAGCACCGCGCCGTCGCCGACCGGATCAAGGAACTTGTTGGAGTGCCACGCCGTCGCCAATGGACCGGTCTCCGCCTCGCCGTCGCCGACGACACAGGCGACGATGAGTTCCGGATTGTCGAACACGGCGCCAAAGGAATGGCTCAACGAATAGCCGAGTTCGCCACCCTCGTGTATCGAACCCGGACACTCCGGCGATGCGTGGCTCGGAATGCCGCCGGGAAACGAGAACTGGAGAAAAAGTTTCCTCAGTCCGGCCTCATCCTGGCTGACATCGGGATAGATCTCGCTGTACGTGCCCTCCAGCCAGGTGTTCGCGACCACTGCCGGGCCACCATGTCCGGGACCGGACACGTAAATCATGTCCAGATCGTATTTTTTTATGACCCGGTTCAGGTGCAGGTAAATGAAATTCTGTCCGGGTGTCGTCCCCCAGTGACCGAGCAGCATGTGCTTCACGTCCGCAAGCGTCAGCGGCCGGCGCAGCAAGGGATTGTCGTAGAGATAGATCTGCCCGACCGACAGATAGTTGGCGGCGCGCCAATAGGCATCCATCTTCCCGAGCAGTTCCGGCGTCAGGGTATTGGTCTTAACCACGGCGGGCACCTGCGAGCCAGGTGCCACTCGCCATGCGTACCGAACCCCCGCTCAGATGCGGCTTGAGTGCCGCGCGGATTGCCGTGACAACAGCTGCCTGGTCAGTCGCGCTGGCGGCGGCGAATGCGCTCGCCGCAGGACCCATGCGGGTCATCTGCGCCACCGCATCGTCGAAGTTGCCGAGATCGAGCACCTGATTGTGCGGCTCAATACTGATGTCTGTGTAGCCGCTTTGGCTGAGGATATCGCGCAGTCTCGCGGCATCAGCAAAGGCAAAGGGCCCGGGCGCCGTTGGCGGCTGGGGCTCCGGGATCGGCAGTACCGTAAATGCAGCGCGCACGCAGTCAGCCATCCAGGGATTCTCGTCCAGCGCGCGCCAGCAAATGAAAGCCAGCCTGCCCCCCGGCTTCAGCGCGCTGCGCAGGTTGGCAAAGGCCGCCACCGGATCGGCAAAGAACATCACGCCGAAACGCGAACTGACGAGATCGAAGTTCCCGGCATCGAGCGGCATCGTCGCGGCATCACCCAGCGCAAAGGACAGGTTGGCCACAGAGGCGTAACGCTCGCGAGCCACGGCAAGAATTACCGCGGACACATCGAGCCCCAGGACACTTCCGGAAGGACCGACTGCGCCGGCGAATGCGGCACTCGTGACGCCACCACCGCAGCCGACATCGAGTACCCGTTCGCCAGCCTGCGGTGCCGCGTGACGCATCAGCTGCGTCAGGAATGGCTCGATCATGCGCTCGACGCGCTGGATGTTGCTGACCCAGCGCTGACCGCCCTCCTCGTTCCAGTAGGTCGGTTGATCGGGCGGTACGCTGGTTGCCTGACTCATGGACGATTGGCCTTGATCTGAAATCCCTGACATCGGGATCAGACCGGATAATGGCCCCGCGAGTTTCAGATGGGAAGAGAGAACGCGACCGGGTGCCCGGTCAGGCGGTTGCCGCTTGAGCCATCAGCAGGCCGTATGCGTCATCAGTTCAGGCGGATGGCGAGATCGATGGCCTCGCTGCCCACGACGAACGCCGCGTCCCTGAACTTCGGTGGACCGAAGCGCGCGGGCGCATTGTTGGAAGATCCGGACTGTTCGGTCGGGATGCCGATGAAATTGGTGTCCAGCTTCCGGTTGCCGTTCATGTCCTGGAATACCGACAGCGCGTACCGTCCCGGTGGCAGCCGCATTTCGAAACCGAGCGTCCCCGTGACCGTCGCCGGCACCGGCACTTCGATACTGGCCACGGTGGTGCCGCCGAGCCAGGTCGATTCCTGATCATAGGCACCAGCCAGGAGGACGCCGCCCGGTTTGGCGATATTGCTTACCGAGACGCGGACCAGCGTACCGTCGGCAGCCTGGATCGCCACCGGGGCCAGGGCCAGGGCAGCGACGACGGACAGGGCAAGTTTCAGTTTGCGATTCATGGCTCGTGCGCCGGATCAGGGCTTGGTGTAGAAAGGAGTCTTGCAGACGCAGCAGGAAATTGGAAATGCAGATTCAGGTAAACACCGACAGCAACGTGCAAGGCGACGATTCGCTCGCCGGGTGGGTCCGGCAGGAACTCGAGGGCAAGCTGGCACGCTTCAGTGAACACATCACGCGCATCGAGGTGCATCTCAGCGATGTCAACGCGGCGCGTGCAAGCGAGGCGGACAAGCGCTGCCTGATCGAGGCACGACTTGCCGGCCGGCCGCCCACAGCGGTGAGCCACGATGCCGGAAAGGTTCCTGAAGCCCTGCATGGCGCAACCCAGAAGCTGGTGCACGCCCTCGACAAGATCGTCGGCCGGTCGCGCGAGGCGCACCGGCGGGATTCGATACGCGGCGACTGACCGTCAGCGCCGATACTCTGATATCGTTTCCCGCAATCGAAATCGCGCGCGGCAGGGGGTTCCAATGAGAATAATGCGTTACCTGAAAGCCCGGATCAGCGTACTGCTTGCAGCAAGCATGTTGCTGACCGTGCCGGTATTGCCGACGGTTGCGGCAGATGACCCGGTTCAGTCGGCAGCGGCCAGTGATTCGGTCGCCATGTACTCCCGGGGAGTAACCTGGGACCAGTTCCTCGCCAGCACCCGCGTACAGCGCGAGACCTGGCTGAAGAATTCGGAGCGCGCGGTTGCACCCGGCCTGGTCGAGCGCTTCAGGCGGGCCGGTGACGGTCTGCGGCTTCTCGTGATCACCGCAGACTGGTGCCCTGACTCACTGCACAGCGTTCCATATCTTGCCAGGCTCGCTTCAGGCGCCGGTGTGGACATGCGATTGGTCGATTTCAAGACCGGCAAGGCGATCATGGATGCGCACCGTACGCCGGATGGCCGGGCATCCACGCCGACGGTGATCCTGCTGCGTGGCGATCAGGAAGTGGCGGCCTGGGTGGAACGGCCGGCTTCATTGCAATGGTGGTATCTCGGCATGGCCGACGCGATCAGCGAAGAAGAGCTGCTGGAACGGAAGATGTCGTGGTACGACTGGAACCGTGGATCCGATGCGCTGACCGAGATCGTCGTGCTGGCGGAGAAAACCGCAAAGAAACCCGGATCAGCCCCGCGGCCCCACTAGAGGCCACAAGATTGTCGGTCGCGAATCGCAACTGCCCTCACGATTCGCCCGCACCTTCGTCTTCCGCTGTGTCGTCGCTCTCCCTGGCGCGGTGGAAGCGCGCTTCCCACATCAGTTCCACGCCGCGCTTGCTGCCGAGGCCCACGGCCAGCACGAAGCACAGCGCCAGCGCACCGAAGGCGATGAGGAACGCGCCGGTGACGATGGTCACCGCGATGTTGAGCTCCACCAGGGTTATGGCGGCCACGGTGACCAGTGTGGCCCAGCGCAGGATGCTGGCCACCAGTCGCGCGCGGGCAATCTTCTCCTGATAGAGCGCGCGCTGGACGCTGCGCGACACGCCGGTGGCAATGCCCCAGCCCGCCAGCACGATGATCGCCGCGGAGACCAGCTGGGGCACCAGTACCACGACCCTGGAAAACAGCTGGGAGAGCACCGTTAGACCCCAGATCAGCAACGCGTTGTCCAGGAAGATCAGAAAAATGAAAACACTGAGGATGGTACCCAGAAACTCGAACAGGGAATGGCGGGCGTCGCCCGTATCGAGCACGTTGGACCAGGCGAGACGCGCGAGGATCCGGTCGAGGCGCATGAAGTTGAGCATGCGCACGAAGACCTTCCCGGCCACCCAGGCGACCACCAGGCCGACCAGCAACACCAGTAATCCCGCCAGCAGGTTCGGCAGATAGGCTGCCACCCCGGTCACCAGTTCCGGCACCGATTCGAAGGGCTTCTGTTCCATCGCTGCACCTGCCATCAGCTGAGCCACCGTTTGGGTTCCGCGGGCATCTCGTAGACGGTGATTACCGGCACTGTCGTACGGTCCGCCAGTTCCAGGGGAATAGCGTAGCCCAGCAATTGCTCGATAAAACCGGCTTCGGTACCACCGATAAAGACCAGGTCAGCACCCGCCGCCTGCTCGAGCAGGCCAGTGACGATATCCCCGGCCTGGACCACTCTGAGTTCGAGCCGCGCATCGGCGGCCCCCATCGCCTTCTCCAGATCCGCGGCAGCCCGCTCGATGTCGGACCGGGAGGCATCGTAGGGCAGGACGTGCACGGCCCGCACCCGGGCGCCGGTCTGGCGCGCAATCGCGCCCACGAGTTCGGCCGACAGCCGGGCATGGGGACCCTTCTCCCAGGCAAAGACGATCAGCCCTATCTGCTCGGGCCAGCGCTCGGCGCTGACCACGAGGGTCTGGGCCGGTGCCTCGCGCACCACGCGATCCACGATGGCGGCCGCGAAGCGGCGGGTCAGGTTCGCCCGGCGCGGCCGGGCAATGACCACGACGTTGCAGTGCTCCTCGAGGACTGTCTCGATGATGCCGAAGGACGCGCGATGGGAGATCTTTACCAGCGGCTTGACCATCAGCCCCCGCGCCCGCTGGCTGCGCATCGCGGTCTCGAGTTCCATCCGCGCCTGGTCGGCGCGATCCCAGCCCTGCGCCAACATCTCCCGGTCGGGGACTTCGATGACCATGAGGGGTATCAGTTCGCCGTCATAGCACCGGGCGAGCAGACCGGCGGCGTTGAGTATGGGTCCCGCGCGCTTGGGCTTGTCGAGGAAAGCGATGATGCGATAGTCCTTTCGTTCGGCGGCCTCCCGCATCTCGAGGACGTTTTCATAGGCCTGGTCCCGCTTGTGGGCATAGGTGTAGTAGACGACCAGGCCGATGACGATCCAGACCGCCGCGCTGAGCCACGCCATCGGACTGTAGACAAACAGGTACACGGCCAGGAACAGCTGCAGGACGATACCAATGACCGGCACGAAGGGCACCAGCGGCACCCGGAAGCCCCGGGGCAGATTTGGCTGCATCTTGCGCAACGCGATCAGCACGGCCTGTACCTGAATGAACAGCAACAGGAACATGATGTTGGCCGCGCTGGCCACGGTCTCGATCGGCAGCGCCACGGCCATGAAGGCGATCAGCACGGCCGAACCGGCAATCGCCCCATGGGGCGTCTTTCGCACCGGGTGGACCTTGCCGAACCAGCGGGGCAGGTTGCGGTCGCGGCCCATGGCCAGGGACACCCGCGACGAGGAATAGATGGTGGCGTTCAGCGCGCTGATGGTGGACAACAGGCCGCCGACCAGCAGCATGACCCCGCCGCCCGGGAAGAAGCTGCGGGCGACGTCCACCAGTGCCGTCTCCTTGTGCTCGCCCAGGAATTGCCAGCTCGGCACGCCCGGCACCTGCACCGAGCCCAGAGCGGCAAAGGCCACGGCGAGATAGATCGGCACCACGATCAGCAGGGAGATGAAGATCGCGCGGGGCACGTTGCGTGCCGGCTGGCGGACCTCCTCGCTGCACTGGGCGATGATTTCGTAGCCCTCGAACGCGATGAAGGTCAGGCCCATGGCGACGAATACGCTGCCGTAACCGTTCGGCAGGAAGTCATCCGTGAATACGGGCTGCCAGTCAGGCCGGTGCAGGGTGACCCAGAAGCCGAAGCCGATGAATACGGCCAGGATCAGCAGCTTGCCAATCGTGACGAAATTGCCGGCACCACCGGTCTCGGAGGCGCCGCGGTAATTGATCCAGGCAAAGACGGCGATCACCGCGACGGCCAGCCATTTCTCGATGTCCATCAGCGGCGTCTGGAAGTCCGGCACGCCGATCAGCGGCAGAACCAGCTTGAAATAGGCGCCAAAGCCGAGCGCATAGAGCGAACAGGCCACCGAGTGCGCGAACCAGTCCATCCAGCCGCTCATGAAGCCTTGCGGATCCTTGAGCCCGAGCTTGACCCACAGATAACTGCCTCCCGCGTCGTGGAAGGTCGAGCCCAGCTCGGCATAGGCGGCGGCGGCAAACAGGGTCACGACCGCGTTCAGCAGGAAGGCCAGCAGCAGGCCGGGACCGGCCACGCCGGCGGCAATGCCGGTCAGCACGAAGATACCGGCACCAATCATCGCGCCGACGCCAATCATGACCACGTCGAAGAGCCGCATCTCGCGGCTGAGCCGCACCTCTGACGAGGCGATCAACTCGTTGGCGTCTGACGCCGCGTCCGGGGCGATTGCGTCCGGACTACCGGCAGTCATGGCACCCGATTTCCCGGGCACCGCAGACCCTGGCCTGCAGCTGCCGCTGAGCCGAGCCGATATTTCCGGTCCGGCTGTCGTGTACCTGAACAGGGCATTGGAAGGCACCCGGCGTCATGACAAGGAAACAGTACTCCTCCGGGGAGATCATCCACAAGCTGATCCTGAAGGAAGTCGCCGAGGGAAAAACCGGGCGCGTTGGCGCGCAGCGGCGGCGCTTGTAATGACTCACTTCGCGGTGGCGCGCCCGGAGAGATGGATTCGCGGCCGGGTACGGCCGCTCACCCCTGCGGGGCAGCCTGCGGCTGTCCAAAACTGCTCTGCAGTTTTGTCGAACTGTGGAGTTCTCACCGGGTCTCCGGACACTGGTAGATAAAAAAGACCCGCACAAGGCGGGTCATTTTTATCTACTGGCGCGCCCGGAGAGATTCGAACTCCCGACCCTCAGGTTCGAAGCCTGATGCTCTATCCAGCTGAGCTACGGGCGCATGGTTTTGTGGGTAGGAGCGGCTTCAGCCGCGATATCGGGATCGCGGCTGAAGCCGCTCCTGCCACCGCTCCTATTTATTTCTTGCCGGCCATCATCTTGATGAAGCCACCGAATGCGGTGTGGTGATCGTTGATGACGGCGGCACACACGGCGTGGCCCTGTACGGCTTTCCACCAGGTCGCGAGGCGGCCGCTGCCGACCGGGTCGGCGATGCCGAAATTACCGGCGGCGAGTACCTGGTGCATCATGCTGGTGATGGTGCCGAGCGCACAGTCGCCAAGCGTGGGCGTCTTGCCGACGCAGAAGGGGCCGCTGTCCATCGCATGCTCGATGTAGCCGTAGGCCTTGGCGATTTCCTTGCCGGCAGCGTCGACTGCCGCCTGGTCGCGCTTTTCGGGATTCATCTGCCGGAACAGCGGGCCGACGTGCTGCACGAGATACAGGTCGACAATCCGTGCCACCAGGCGCGACCGCGCGCGGCCAATCGGATCGGCCGGCAGGCCGGACTTCTGCGGGTAAACGTCGTCGAGGTATTCGCAGATGATCGAGGACTCGCCGATGCCCTGCCCGTCCACTTCCAGCGTCGGCATCTTGCCCATCGGATTGAGCTTGAGATATTCGGGACTCTTGATGCCGGCCATGCCGCCGGGCGGCTCGGTGAGCGGCAGATCCACACCCTTGAGCTTTGCGTACATCACCACGCGGGCAACGTAGGGGGAAGCAATGGCACCGTACAGCTTGATCATGATTTTTTTCTCCGGCTTGAGTTGGTTGTTCTATTTCAGGGCAGAAAGGTCAAAACTCCTGACCAGGCCATCAGCCTGGAACAGCTTGACCAGAATCGCCGCGCGCATCCACATGCCGTTGCGCTCCTGGCGCCAGTAGACAGCACGCGGATCATCGTCCACCGCGGGATGAATCTCCGGGCCGCGCGGCAGCGGATGCATGATGACCGCATTCGCCTTCATCGCGCCGACGTTCTCGGGCGTGACGCTGTATTCACGGTAGTCCACCAGCCCGGTTTCACCGTCAGTATCCCACTCGGACTGCATGCGCGTGACGTAAATTGCATCGAGCTCCGGCAGCGCCTGTGCAAGCGACAGATCCTCGACGAAGGCAACGCCCTGCTCGCGCAGGTGTTCCTTGATATCCGGCTCGATGGCGAACTGCTGCGGTGCAATCATCACCAGGCGCACATCGCGGTAGTTCTTCATCAGGTAGCACAGCGAACGAACCGTGCGGCCGCGCTTGAGGTCGCCCATCAGGCCAATGATCTTGCCATCGATGCCGCCCCTTTCCTCGAAACTGCGCTCGAGGGTGTAGATGTCGAGCAGCGCCTGGGTCGGATGCTGGTCCTGGCCGCTGCCGGCATTGATGATCGGCACCGGGCGCGGAATCCGGTTCATCAGCGTCGCGGCACGCGCAGCCTTGCCGGAGTCCGGGGTGCGCATCACGATGACATCCACATAGGAACTGAAGGTGCGGATGCTGTCCTCGAAGCTCTCGCCCTTCACCTCCGAGGAGGTGGAAGGGTCGCGGATCTCGCTGGTACGGATACCGAGCACATGACAGGCATTGCTGAAGGACAGGAAGGTCCGCGTGGAGGGCTGCACGAAGTACAGCATCGCGCGCCGGTCCGGCAGCAGGCCGAGCAGGAAGCGGGCGCCATCCGGGTGCTTGGCCAGCAGGCGCACCCGGTTGGTCAGGTCGCAGAGGTCGTCAAGCTGGGCGCGATCGAAGACGCGCGGGTCGATGACATGGAACAGCGGCGGCGATACGGGCGTCAGCGGCATGCGGGGTACTTTATTGGTATTTCGACCGCCCGGAATCATAGCAGCACTCGGCCCGCCTCCGTGGCTGATCGTGCCGGTCGGACAGGCTATACTGGCCGCGGGTTTTTTTGTGTCTGCCTCCAAAGGGAGTTCTTTCCATGCGCTTCAAGCAAATGATTGCCGCCATTACGGCTGCGAGTTTTCTCAGCCTCGGTATGCACACCACGGCCTCGGCCGGCGTGATCGGCACACCGGAATACCTTTCAGCTGCCGACCGGGCCGGGCAGCTTGCCCGCATCGAGTCCACCCTGTCGCGCGCTGACGTCCAGGCGCAACTGGTCGCGATGGGTGTGAATCCGGCCGACGCCATCCAGCGTATCGCCTCGCTGAATGATGCGGAGCTGAACCTGATGACCGAAAAGCTGGACCAGCTGCCGGCCGGCGGTGATGCCTTTCTCGCCGTCATCGGCATCGTCTTCGTGGTACTGCTGATCCTCGAGATCGTGGGTGTCACCGACATCTTCAAGAAGGTCTAAGCCTGCCCTGGTCGCGGCGGTGAGTGCACTCGCACTCACCGCCTGCGTTACCGGTCCGGCACGGCTGCCGGAGAATCCGCAACACGAACTGACCGGCGTCGCCTTCTTCCCCCAGGACACCCACCAGTGCGGCCCGGCTGCGCTCGCCACCATGCTGGTCTCCACCGGCGTGGACACCACACCCGAACAGCTCGTGCCCGAGGTCTATATCCCGGCAAGGCGGGGCAGCCTGCAGATGGAAATGCTGGCCGCTGCGCGTCGCCACGGCCGCATCCCCTTGCTGCTGGCGCCAGACTTCAGCGCCTTGCGCACCGAGCTCGAAGCCGGCAACCCGGTACTCGTGTTGCAGGACTTCGGCGCGCTCGGCATCCGGCGCTGGCACTACGCGGTGGCAATCGGCTACGACCCGGCACGCGAAGTGCTCGTGCTGCGCTCGGGAAAAGAACGCCGCCATCTCGAACACGAGTGGTACTTCCTCCGCACCTGGCAGGCGGGCGAGAACTGGGCAGTGACGATCACCCCGGCCGGCCGGATTCCGGCCACGGCGACTGCCGCCGGCTATATACGCGCCGTGGCCGCGAGCGAGAGCCACTTGCCTGCTGCCGATGTCGATGCCAGTTACGCCGCCGCCCTGCTTCGCTGGCCGGACGATCCGCTGGTGCTGTTCGCAAGCGCCAACCGCGACTACGCGGCCGGGCGGCTTGACGCCGCACAGGCGAGCTATCGCCACCTGCTTGAATTGCAGCCGGACCATCTCGCTGCACACAACAATCTCGCCAACCTGCTGATCGACCGGGGTTGTGCTGCCGAAGCGCAGGAACATGCGCGTCGTGCACTGGCGCTTGCCGAAAAGGAGCCGGCACTCGCGCCGGCGGTGCGGGAAACATCAGAACGGGCCGGGCAGATGTCTGCCCGGCCCGCCAGCGCGGGGGAACGCTGTAACTGACTCGCCTAGAACTTGTACTTCAGGTTGAGTCCGTACCAGCGCGGCGGCTGATACGAAACCTCGTTGCAACCGCAGAGCGTGGCCAGGTCAAAGCCCTGGTTGCCGGCCCGTTCGTCGGTCAGGTTGCGGACACCGAGGTTGCCGGACCACCGGCCGTCATCGGTACGCCAGCCGACCAGCGCATTGACCAGCGTGTAGCTGTCGAACTTGTCGGCATCGAAGTTGCGCAGGTTGTAATAGAACTCATCCGAGTAGCTGAAATCGCCCTGCACGGAGGCGAAGCCGCCGAACACCGGCCATTCGTAGCGCACCAGACCGGCGAACTGCAGCTCCGGCGCGTAGGTGGGCTCGACATCGGCGGTGATCGGACCACCGACGCGCAGCGGCACGTCTTTGACCTCGGCGTTGAACCACGAACCACTCAGCATGATGTCGAGGCCCTCGATCGGTGAGGTCTGCAGCTCAAGCTCCATGCCGACGTTGGTGGCATCGGCATTGATCACCACGCCACCGACACCGGTGAACAGGAAGGACTGGTAATCCTGGTAGTCGTAATAGAAGACCGAGCCGTTGAAGCGCGTGGTGCCGCCGAGCCAGGTGGACTTGAAGCCGGCCTCATAGGCCCAGAGTATTTCTTCCTTGTAGGGAATCGCGCTGGTCGGCACGTCCAGACCGCCAGCGAGCTGGGCATTGAAGCTGCCGGCTTTCACGCCGCGGTTTATACCGGCATACAGCAGCCAGTCGTCGGTGACCCGCCAGTCGAGCTGCACCTTGCCGGCCCAGAGGTTGTCGCTGGTGCTGTCGGTGAAGGCCGTGGGTACACCAGCCGGTAGGTTGGTCCGATGATCGTCGGCGGTCCCTGGTGGATCTGGCTCGAATTGGTGGTGCCGTAGATGTTCTGCGAAAACTCGTAATCCTTGTCTTCGCGGATCAGGCGCAAACCGGTGATCAGGGTGAGGTCGTCCCTCAGGTCGTATTCGACCTGGCCAAACAGCGAATAGGAATCGGTCTGCAGATCGGCATCCGAGCCCAGATCATAGGGGCTGCCGGGCACGACGCTGTTGATCGGGAATTTCAGTCCGTTGTCAGACACGTTGTCGATGTTGAGATAGTAGAAACCGGCCACCCAGCGGGTCCGGTCGGCGGTGCCGTTGAGGCGCAGCTCCTGCGTGAAGCTGGTGGCATCCACCGCAGCGTAGTTCACAGACTGGTTGGCGGGACCGGCATCGACGTCGAGAAACAGCAGCTTCTCGTAGTCCTTGTAGTCGCTGATCCAGGTCAGCGAAACGCTGTCGTTGATGTCGTACTCGGCCCGCAAGGCCACACCCCAGGTATCGATGTTGCCCTGGTCCTTGAAGGCGAAATCGCTGTTGAAGGTCAGGCCGTCGCCGTCTGCATCACGGTAGCCGAAGAAGTCGGTACCCGGGCTCAGCGCAAAGGTGTTGGTGACGCGTGCGGTATCGGTGATGTTGTTGCCGTCGAAGTCATCCGGAAAACCGTTGTTGTCCTGGTCGGAGCCGCAGTCCGAACCGTCGGCACAGATGCTGCGGCGGCTGTCAGTCAGCGCCGTATCGATCACGTTGATCAGCTCGCCCTGCGACAACTGCACGTTCGGGTCGGGATTCGTGCCGTTGTAAACAGCGCTGACCGGCTTGGCCTGGTAGGGCGCTGTCGACACGTCGGTCTGTGCCCAGTTGCCGGACAGCGTGAAGCGCAGATCGTCACGGGCATCAAACTGCAGGATGCCGCGGAGGGCGAGCGTGTCGTCGTCAGCCAGATCGGCACCGGCACCCGGGCCGGGATCGTTGGCGGAACCGGTGCCGATGGTTGCCGCACCGAAGGCATATGGCCCATTCGGATCGTAGAGGTTCTTCAGCCAGGGATCCTGGTTGTTGTAGAGCATCGCCACCCGGCCAGCCACCCGGTCGCTCAGCGGGCCGCCGACAGCGCCCTCGAAGCGCACCGTATTCGGATCGGACTTGGCATCGAACATGCCATAAGTGACGTCGGCATAGCCTTCAGCCTTGTCGAAGGTCGGCTTGCGGCTGACGTACTGCACCAGGCCGCCCGTGGCATTGCGTCCGAACAGGGTGCCCTGCGGGCCCTTCAGGACTTCCACCCGGTCGATGTCGAACAGGGCAAAGGTCTGCGCCTGGGCGATGGCGATGTAGCCTTCGTCGAGGTACACCGCGTTCGGCGCCTCGACGATGTCGTTGAAGTCGGTCTGCGTCACGCCGCGGATGGTGAACTGGGTGTTCTGCCCGGCCAGCGCGCCGCTGGTATGCACGCCGGGCACAAATGCCGCAATGGAACTGCTTTCCTGGATACCGAGCGCCTGCATCTGGTCGCCGGTGAAGGCGCTGATCGAGATGCCGACGTCCTGGATGTCCTGCTCGCGCTTCTGTGCGGTCACCACGATTTCATCGAGTACCGCTGCATGCAGCGGTGCGGCAATAACGGCTGCCAGGCTGCCGGCAACAAAAATGCGCGCAAACGAATTGCATTGAAGGTGTGACATTCAAGAGCCCCCTGATTGAATCCGGCGTGACCGCCGCCCAGTCCATACCCGGTCTAAGCTAACAAACCCGTACCAGCAGTCGCTTAGCAGACCCGCCCTTTCACTAGGCTAAAGCGGCAATCACTGTGGCCGCTCACTGCTGTAGTCTTGCACTGCATGAAAACCCCCAAAGGCCTCGAGCCGCTGATTGAAGACGGCGTGATCAGCGACGTGATCCGTGCCCTGAAAAGCGGCAAGGAGGCCGACGTGTTCGTCGTCGAGTGCGGGCCGGGTCTGCTCCGCTGCGCGAAGGTCTACAAGGACATGGGCCAGCGCAGCTTCCAGCAGCGGGCGCAATACCAGGAAGGCCGCAAGGTGCGCGGCAGCCGGCAGGCGCGTGCCATGCGCCGCAGCACGAACTACGGTCGCAAGGAACAGGAAGCCGCCTGGAAAAATACCGAGGTCGATGCGCTCTACCAGCTGGCAGGTGCGGGCGTACGGGTACCCTCCCCGTACGGCTTCTTCAATGGTGTGCTGGTGATGGAGCTGGTGACCGGCATCGACGGTGGCTCCGCCCCGAACCTGGGCGAGGTCGAGCTGTCGGCAGACCAGGCACGCGACTATCACCGTTTTCTGATCAGCCAGATCGTGCGCATGTTGTGCGCCGGCCTGATCCACGGCGATCTTTCCGAATACAACATACTGGTCGCGGCCGATGGACCGGTGATCATCGATCTGCCGCAGGTGGTGAGTGCATCGGGCAACAACAATGCGCAGGCCATGCTGGCGAGAGACGTCAACAACGTCACGGCCACGCTCGGCCGCTTTGCACCGGAACTGCTGACCACGCGCTACGCCGAGGAAATGTGGGCGCTCTTCGAGCAGGGCCTGCTGCTGCCGGACACCGTACTCAGCGGCGAGTTCATCAGCAGCGAGCTCGCCGCCGACGTCGACGCCACCCTGCTGGCCATCGAGGACGCGCGCGATGAAGCACTGCGCCGCCAGCGGGGCCGTGAAACGGCGGAAATGTCATAGCGCAGATTCCAGGCACAAGTTCCGGAATGGCGTGTTGACCGGGGTTTCACCGGCAGCATAGAGTCGGACAGCATGGACAGGGACATCTTCCAGCTCGAGGCAGAGGCACGGAAGCTGCCGCCGGAAGACCGTGCGCGACTGGCCAGACAGCTGATCGCCACGCTCGATGCCGGTGACGACGGCGACGCCGAAGGCCCATGGCTCGACGAGGCCGGGCTGCGTCTGGCGACCTGGCGCCCGGGATAGCCCATGCAAATAGACCTCATCCTGCAACCGCACTTTGCCGCCGATGAGGTCGCACGCCTCGGTGCCCTGGCCGAGAGCGTCGGCATCCACGGCGTGTGGGCCACCAATCATCTCGATGGCCGCGATCCCTTCGTCAACTTCGCGCCGCTCGCTGCGCAAACCACGCAGTTGCACATGGGCCCCACCGCGCTGAGCCCCTTCGAAGTCCACCCGGTGAAGATGGCCAACCTGCTGCTCACCCTCAACGAGATCTCGAAGGGCCGCGCGCAGATTGCCGTCGGCGGCGGCGGCGGCACGCTGCAAACCATGAAGATCAAGCCGGCGCGCATGGTGCGCGCCGTGCGCGAGTGCCTGGAAATCCTGCACCTCGTGGCCTCGGGAAAGCCCATCTCCTACGAGGGCGAGTTGTTCCACATGCAGTGGCTCAGGGCAGACTGGGCAAAGTCATCGCCGCCGGCCATCTATGCTGCGTCGAATGGCCCGCAGATGCTGAAGATGGGCGCACGTTACGCCGATGGCATCATGACCAGCGACTTCACCGTCTCGCGGCTGCGCTGGGCACGCGAGATCATCGACCCGGTACTCGGGGCCGCCGGCCGCGATCCAGCCCGCTTCCCCTTGCTAAATTTCTGGGCCTGGCATGTCAAGCACAGCCGCGAAGAGGCCCGGCGCGAGGCGCGCACCTATCTCATGGCGCGCGGCACGATCTGGGAACCCTACATCCACGACGTCGCGAGTCCTGAAGAAGCGGCGCTGGTCGCGAAGCACTACCCCGCCTTCATCAAGGCCTACAACCGCCGCTCACCCGACATCGAGGGCGTGCCCGAAGCACTGGTGGAAAAGATCGTCGACCGCGGCGTCAGCGCCTGCGGTGTGAAAGACATCGACGGCGAAATCGAACGCCTGCGCGAAATGCGCCGCGCCGGGGCGACCGGTGTGGTGCTGTGTCTGTACAACGACCCGGAAGCGTCGATCAGGATGATCGGGGAACGGGTGGTGCCGGCGTTGCGGGGAGCCTAGGCCTCCACTTCCACCGACGCATCCACGAACTGCAACTCGGCGAGCCGCGCGTAGAGCGGATCGCGCTGCACGAGTTCGTCGTGGGTGCCGATATCGACGATGTGGCCCTGGTTGATGACGACGATGCGATCGGCCTTGAGCACGGTGGCGAGGCGGTGCGCGATGATGATGGTGGTGCGGCCCTGCATGAGGCGGTCGAGTGCCTTCTGCAGCAGCCGCTCGTTTTCGGCATCGAGCGAGCTGGTCGCCTCGTCGAGCAGCAGGATGGACGGATTCTTGAGGATGGCGCGCGCGATGGCCATGCGTTGCCGCTGGCCGCCGGACAGGCGCGTGCCGCGCTCGCCCACATAGGTGTCGTAGCCCTGCGGCAGATCGCGGATGAACTCGTCGGCCACGGCGAGCCTTGCCGCCTCCCGGATCTCATCGTCGGTCGCACCGGGCCGGCCGAAGCGGATATTGCCAAGCGCGGTATCACCGAAGATCACCGTCTCCTGCGGCACGACGGCGATGCGCTCGCGCACATCGCGCGGATCAGCCTGCGCGATATCCACGTCGTCGATCAGGATGCGGCCCTGCTGCGGGTCGTAGAATCGCAGCAGCAACTGGAAGGTGGTGCTCTTGCCGGCGCCGGACGGCCCGACGAAGGCAATGCGTTCGCCCGGCCGGATGTCGAGATTGATGCCCGACAGCGCACGCCGCTCCGGCCGCGACGGATAGTTGAAACAGACATTCTCGAAGCGGATCTCGCCCCGGCCGGGGCGCGGCAGGAGCTGCGGACTTGCCGGCGCCCTGACATGGGGCTGTGCATTGAGCAGCTCGATCAGGCGCTCGGTGGCACCGGATGCACGCTGGACCTCGCCCCACATCTCGGTCAGCGTGCCGGCAGACGTCGCGGCAAACAGCGCATAGAGCACGAACTGGCCCAGCTGACCGTAGGTGATTTCGCCGGCGAGCACACTGCGCGCACCCATCCACACCACGAAAGTGATGCCACCGAACACGCAGCAGAAGGTGATGAAGCTCATGATCGAGCGCACGCGCGTGCGCTCGATCGCCGTGTCATAGCTCTGCTCGACGATGGCGCGAAAGCGGTCGGCAACCGCGGTTTCGGCCGTGAAAGCCTGCACGATCTGCACCGCATCCAGCGATTCGCTGGCCATCGCACTGGTGTCGGCGATGCGGTCCTGCGAAGCGCGCGACAGCCGGCGCACCTTGCGTCCGATCGTGATCACCGGCAGCAGCACGGCCGGAATCAGGATCACGATCAGGCCCATCAGCTTGAGATTGGTGATGGCGAGCATCACCAGTGCACCCGGCAGCTGGATCATCGAGCGCAGCACCATCGACAGGCTGGTGCCGGTGATCGACTGCACCAGCGTCGTGTCGGCGGTCAGCCGCGACAGCACCTCGCCGGTACGCGTCTCCTCGAAGAAAATCGCGTCCATGCGGATCACGTGCCGGTACACCGCATCGCGCACGTCGGCGACCACGCGCTCGCCCACCCAGCTCACCAGGTACAGGCGCAACGCCGCCATCGCGCAGAACAGCACGATGAGCACCGCGAAACCCACGAAATACAGGTTCACCATCCCGGACTGCTTCGACGCGAGGCCCTGGTCGATGACATAGCGTGCCGCCACCGGCAGCGACAGCATCAGCCCGGATGCCACGAGCAGCACCACCAGGGACAACCACAGCATGCCCTTGTAGGGCTTCAGAAACGGCAGCAGCGCGACGAGGGAGCGCGGCGTCCTGCCTTTTGGACGGTTCTTGGGATCCTGTTCGAATTCAGCCATGGGCGGCGATTATAGGGGTGGGCTGATCGATGGCGTTACGGTTTTTCCTCGCCTGCCCGCGGCCTCTCGCCCCTCTGCAGCGGTGGTTGCTCGCCAATCCCCGGATCAATCGTGTGATAGATCCTGCCGATCGTGGTGTCGTCATCCAGGCACTCGATGACGATCGCGGCGAGATCCGCGCGCTGGATCGTACCCATGACGCCGTGATCTTCGGTCTTGATCGCCGTGCCGGTCGCCGCATCCGAATTCATGCCCCCGGGCCTCAGTATCGTCGCATCCAGACCGCTGGCGGTCAGGCATGCCTCGGCGGCGGTTTTCAGTTCAATGACCGGCCCGAGGAATTTCCAGGCATTCTCGGACAGGACCTTGCGACTGTCGCCGGCACCGACTGCCGTGACCAGCACCATCCGGCGCACGCCATGCCGCTTTGCGCTGTCCACAATGTTTTGCGTGCCGATCACATCCGGCCGCTGCGGCTCTTTTCGCGAACCGCCGACCGTACACACCACCGCGCGATGGTCGCCGCTCCTGAAAGCCGCATCGACGGCAGCCGCATCGAGCACGTCGGCAATCACGAAATCGACGCCCAGCGGTTCAAGCCCGCTGCGGTCGGAAGTCTGCCGGACCACCGCCGTCACCCGGTCGCCACGAGCAGTCAACTGCCGCGCGACCTCCAGCCCTGTCCCGTGGCTGGCACCGAAAACCAGATATCGATTCGTCATTGCGGAACTCACCGCTGCCTATTTCCACCGCGACTTGTCGTTCAGATAGCGCCCCGCATCCTGAAGATCGGTGGGCTGATATGCGGAAAACAGGTTCGGTCCGTAGGCATTCCGATAGGTGTTGAATACGTCGCGGTAAAGCTCCATGTGCACGATCGGCTGGCGGTGTCTGGCGCGAAATGCCTCAATCGGAATCTGCGCACTCACCAGCGTTTCGAATTTTGTATTGGCCTCGGCAAGGATATCGCCGCGCGGATCGTAGATGGCCGATCCACCGGACCCGGCATCTTCATAAAAACCGGGATTCTCGGGCGACACCGCGTTGTTGCATACGGCCACATACACCTGGTTGTAACCGGCCGTCGCCTGGATATCCCAGGGCGAGAATCCGCCCGTGGCCGTGCGCAGGATGATCTCCGCGCCCTTCATCGCAAAGGCGCGGAACAGTTCAGGCTCCTTTTGCACCGAGGAGGTTGCAATATTGCCGTACGGCGTGCGGGCAACCGGCAGGAGCGCATCCGCGCCGTACATCTCCACGTACTGATCCATCACGTCATAGATCGTCGTGGTAAACAACTCCATGCCTGGGAACACGCCCTTGATGTTGCGCGCCTTCCAGTGCTTGTCGACGATATTGCCATCCGGCCCGATGATCGTGGTGACGCTGAGCACGTGATTGGGCCAGTCACGATCGCGCACATAAGAGCCGAACACGATATAGCAGCCATACTCCTTCGCCTTCCGGCCAATGGCCTGCGTCTCTGCACCCGGAATCTCGATCGACAGATCGAGCAGTTCCGCACGCGTCCAGGTATTGAAACCGGTGAGCGGAAATTCATGAAAGAACAGGATGTCGGCACCGGCACTGAAATGAAACGCGTTATCGATCATCTCGATCATGTGCGCCAGATTTGCCGCGAGATCCTTCTTGCGCTGATCGTATCGAACGCTGCGCACGCGCGATTGAACGATACCCAGTCGAATCGAGGGTTTCTTGAGCGGCACCACCTTGTAGGTTCCGTCGTTCGACATCGCAATCGGTTCGCCGCGCCCCATCGCCGCTCGCCCGCTCGACGGCAGGAGCGCTGCCGGAAGCAACCCGGCCGTACTGGCCAGCGCCGTCGCCTGGAGAAACCGCCGCCGGTTCTGGATTGTTTCGCTGCCGGGTACTTCGGGTTTGCGCATGGTGTCTCTCCCTTGTTCTTCAGGCGCGTGATTGCCAAGTCAAGGTTAGCACGGGGCGAGGTGAGTGGCGACTGTGGTGGCAGCGTCCGGCAATCCCGGGTCGCGCGAGATAACGCCTGGCAATACCACTTGCTGGTGATCGGGATACAATGACTGCGCCATTCAATGCCGGTTCACACCCGCTCGATCGCCGCCAGGCAGCTCGTGTACGCAGCGCTGCTGATCGTCACCCTGGTATGACCCGACATTGCGCAGCCGTTTTGACAGCGCACGCCCTCGGGAGTACAGGCCATGCTTTACCTGGTTTACCTGGAAGACATCGCGGACAATATGCCCATTCGCAAGCCCTTGCTGAACGCCCACATGGCGCATATGGGCACGCACGCCGAGGCCATCAGACTGGGCGGGCCGATCATGCGTGATGACGGCAGCGCGCCGGCCGGTGGTGTGCTGCTCATCGAAGCACAGTCGAAGCAGGAGGTCATCGACATCATCGATGCCGACCCCTACAAGCAGGCCGGACTTTGGCCACAGATCCGCATTCATGCCTTCAAGGACCTGATCAACACCTGGAAAAACCCCACCTGATCGCCGTCGGGAATATCGATGAACAGCCGCCCGCACATTGGCTCGCCAAATGAACTGATCGCCACGCTTCGCGAGAGCATGGGGGCGGAACGCGTCCTCACCAGCACCGATGAGCGTGAGCTCTTTTCCGGCGACCTGTACGCCCAGGGAAAGCTCGCGACGGCAGTTATCCGCCCGTCCAGCGCGGCGATGCTCGCCAGTGCCGCAAAGCAGATTACGGCTGCCGGCTATGCGCTGATTCCTCGGGGTGGCGGCATGTCGTATACCGGCGGCGTATGCCCGGGCACGGAATCTTCGGTAGTCGTCGATCTTGCTGACGTCGAGGGCCTGGTCGATTTCGATCCGGGCAACATGACCGTCACCGTCGGCGGCGGGACCACGTGGGAAACCATTTACAAGGCACTGTCAGCGCACGGCCTGCGGCTCCCCTTCTTCGGCACCTTTTCCGGGCGTCGGGCCACCGTTGGCGGTGGCCTGTCGAACGGTGCGGTGTTTCTGGGCACCGCACGCTATGGCAGTGCCGCGGAGAATGTACTGGGGCTCGAAGTCGTGACAGCCGACGGCCGGGTGCTGCGTACGGGGCAGGCTGGCTTTCGCCATGGCAAGCCCTTCTACCGCTCGCACGGTCCGGACCTGACCGGTCTGTTTCTGCATGACGGCGGTGCGCTGGGCATCAAGACCGAGGCTACTTTCAGGCTGATCGAAATGCCCCGGCACAGCGAGTACCTGTCCCATGCCTTTCCGGATGTGCATTCAGCGGCTGCCGCCCTGTCGGTCATCGCGCGATCGGGTGCTGCTGAAGAGGCCTACGTCTTCGACCCCCACACCACAACCAGAAACATGGCCGGCGGCACACTCAAGGGCGACCTGACCAGGTTGGGCCACATCGTCGGCAATCAGGCAAACCTGCTGAGCGGGCTGAAAGCCGGTGCACGGGTGATCGCGGCAGGCAAGCGCCTGGTACCGGAAGGCGCGTGGTCCTTGCATCTGGTTTGCGCGGGTCGCACGGCGGCCGCTGCCAGCGCCGACCTGAATCTGTGCCGGCGTCTTCTCGACCAGCAGGGTGGCGTGCCCATCCCTGCCTCGATCCCCATGGCCGTACGTGCGACACCGTTTGACAACCTCAATGGCGTCCTCGGACCCGCCGGTGAGCGATGGGCTGCCGTGAATGCCAAAGTTCCGCATGGCGATGCGCGGCGCCTGATCGACGCCTTCAATCAACTGGTCGACCGGCACCGGACCGCGCTGCAGCGTACTGGTGTCGAGCTGTCCATCCTGCTGACCGCGCTTCAGACTCACGCCTTCAGTTTCGAGCCCGTGCTGCACTGGCACGACAGTTGGCTGCCGATGCATCGCGCGGTACCTGATCCCGCACACCTTCGCAGGCTCAGCGAATCACAACCGAACCTGGCTGCACGGGAACTGGTTGCCCGGCTGCGGCTCGAAACACTGGCACTTTTCGATGATTTCGGCGCGCCATCCAATCAACTGGGTCGCACCTACGCTTATGTGGAAAAAATGGCGCCGGAACCTCAAGCCCTTCTCATCGCCCTCAAATCCCAGCTCGATCCACGCGGACTGATGAACCCCGGCGTACTCGGTCTGCCGATCGGAAGCGCCGCTGATTCCTCCGGAGGTGATTCGTCGATCGACGGTACGAGGCAGAAGTCGTGCTGATTCAAGCTGTACTGGTGGCTCACATCATTGTTGTTGGCTACTGGTTGGGTTCGGATCTCGTCATCAACAGCACCTTTCGCTACGTGTCACGGACCGCGTCCCTGCCTTTCGAGGAACGCGAGCGGCTTATGGATCACGTCATGGATGTCGACCAGCATGTCCGCTATGCGTTGATCCTGCAGGTCTGGCTCGGCACGACGCTCGGTGCATTGCTCGGTTATTTCCCTGGTGGTATGTGGCTGGCCGGAACAGCCGCGCTGCTGGGAATTGCGTGGCTGACGCTGGTCGAGTTCACCCACCTGCTCAGAAAAAGCCCGACCGGTCGTGTGCTTGGGCAGATTGACCGGAGCATCCGGTATGTCGCCATTGTTGCTGCCATCCTGATCGCCATCGGCACCCTGCTCGGCTACTTTTACCTGGCGGGCTGGTTGGCCATCAAGCTGGCATTGTTCGCCGGGGTCTTCCTCAGCGGTCTCGGCATACGCTTTGAACTGGTCCGCTATTTTCTGGTGTGGGAGACCATCAAGGCCAAAGGCTCAACCGACGAACTCGAGCAGCGCTTGCGCAACCGCTACGCAAGTTCAACTGCGGTCCTGGTGGTGCTATGGATGTTTGTCGCCACGATCATCGCCGTGAGCGTCCTCAAGCCGGGCTGAGACGAGCTGCTGCTCTGGTTTCCAGGCCAGCACTGACTTGTACGCAGTACTTCAAAGACAGGATGCAGTAAATGTCCGAGATTCCCCGCTACACCGCGTTGGCGCTCCAGCTGGTCTGTGATCCCGTGAACCCGGACGACCCGCAGAGTGCGCGGCAACGGATTGCCCGGTCGCTTGAGCGTTTCGGCGCGGCCGTTCGGGATACCAGTGCATTTCTCAAGGTCTTTAATGGCCGGCAGGTCAAGCTCGTGGTTCTGCCGGAATACTTTCTGACCGGGTTCCCGTTGGGTGAAAGTTTTGCAGAATGGAAGAGCAAGGCTGTCCTGGATCCTGATGGCCCCGAATATGAAGCCCTCGGTCGCATTGCCCAGTCCAGCGGTGTGTATCTCAGTGGCAATGCCTATGAAACGGATCCGCATTTCCCCGAACTCTATTTTCAGGCAAGTTTCATCATCGCGCCGTCGGGTGACCTGATACTGCGCTACAGACGACTGATCTCCCTGTACACACCGACCCCTTACGATGTCTGGGACAAGTATCTCGATCGCTATGGTCTGGATGGCGTCTTTCCGGTCGTCGATTCGGATATCGGCCGGCTGGCGTGCATTGCATCGGAAGAAATTCTTTATCCTGAACTGGCGCGATGCCTCGCAATGCGCGGTGCCGAGATTTTCTGTCATTCTTCATCGGAAGTCGGCAGCGTCGAGTTGACCATGAAAGACCTGGCGAAGCGTGCCCGCGCCATGGAAAATCTGGCTTACGTGGTATCCGCCAATACAGGTGGAATCCGCTCGATAGCCCTGCCTGAATCGTCTGCCGATGGCATGAGCAAGGTTGTGGGTCCACGCGGCGAAGTCATCGATGCCGCTGGTTTCGGCGAATCGCAGGCGGCCGGCAAGATCGATGTTCCCGCCCTCAGGTCCGAAAGAAGCCTGGCAGGCATGACAAACCTGCTCGCGCGCCAGCCTTTCCAGGCGTACTACGAGTCGTATCGGGACTTCGAACATCTGCCCGCGAATACGCTCACCAGCATTGCCGAGGGTCAGTCGACACAAGCGATAGCGCGTCAGCACCTGGCTGACAGCATCGCAAGAATCAGCGCAGGCAAGACACGGAGACGCCAGTCGTCTTGAGTCTCGCCGTCGTTCGGTCCCCTATTCGGTCTGCACGGCACTTGCGTGATGATCCGGGCTTCATGTGATTGGCTTGACGCTGCCATTCCTGATTGCCCAGCCAATCACGCGCTCGAGCAGCGCGGCAATGCCGTTCGACAGCGCGTTGACCTTCACCGGGAAATAGTAGTCCTGCTCCAGCCAGCCCGATTTCTGCCAATGGTTCCAGTCGTAAGGCGAGGCTTCCCTTGTTCGGGCAACAACGGATCGCCAGACGCGGAAATTGATCAGGTCAGCCAATCCCGGCGCTCCTGTCCTGCCCCGCTTCACCTCGGCGATGATCTTGTCGGCGACCCTGGCCGCCGCAGCGGCAAGTTTCGGCTGGTAGCTTTCATGCGTGAACAGGCCCGCGTGCGTGCCGAATTGCGCGACCACGTCAAACCCCCAGATCCGCGCCGTCTTGTGCAGATACTTCAGAACCGCATTCTGTCCGGCCCCGGCGGCCGCGGTAACAACCACCGCTTTCTTGCCGAAGAACTGCGGCCTGTGCATCTGATAGACAAACAGATCGATCAGATTCTTCATCAAGGTAGAGACGTTGAAGCAGTGTACCGGCGAGGCAAGGATGACCACGTCTGCCGCCTCGATTGCCGCCTTGATCGGCGCAATCTCATCATGAAAAGGGCACTGTTGTTCGCCGAACTTCACACAAGTCAGGTGCCCCTGACAACGCGACAGATTCCGGTCTTCAAGATACAGGTACTCGTACCGGATTTCGGCTTTGCTTCTGAGGCTCTGCTCCAGCACCTCGACGGTGCGGGTCGTGAAGCCTTCTTCTTTGGTAGGTGTCCCGATTATCGCCAAGACTCTCATTTTTTTTCCGGACTGGATGGGCCTTTACAAGCTGAATATCAAAGTGCGTCGTGAGCAGCGGCCGAAACTCGCGCAAATGTCGCGCGCAATTGCGTCCATGCGTCGTCGTCCAGACTCGGCGGCTGGCGAACGGGTTTGCTCTGCGACCGTGTGGCCAGGTGGGTCTTGCTGGCGAACACGATGCTGTTGCTGCCGTCATCAACGTCGACGACAACGACGCCGCCATCGAAGCTGCGACGGATCCGCACGAGCTGCTGCTGCCAGCGATCCTGGCCGCAATGCAGGTTGGTCACCAGCATCCCGTCCGGCCCGAGCATCTCGGAACAGTCGTCGTAGAAGCGCTGTGAACTCAAGGCCGTCGGCAGGCCCTCGTGATCATAGCCATCAACCAGGAGAACATCGAAGTTCCGCGGCGAAGTCCTGACAAACTCCGCAGCATCCCCCAGCACCACGCGGAACCGCGGGCTGTCGGCCGGAACCTGGAATTGATCGCGCAAAGCCAGCACGTGCGGATTGATCTCGATGACGCTGATGCGGGCTTTCGGCAGGTGGCGGTAGCAGAACTTGGCCAGCGAGCCCCCGCCCAGCCCCACCATGGCCACACTCTCCGGCTCCGGCAGAAAAAACAGGAAGCCCATCATCGTGTGGGTGTACTCCAGATGGAGCGCGTCGGGCCGCCGAATGTCCATGCAGCTCTGGGTCTGGTGCGCGGAGAAATGCATGGACACGGTATTGGCGGTCCTGCAGAGGACGGGCTTGATGTGCTGCTGTGCCATGGGGATTGCATGATGCCACTATCTTCATCGATCCAAACGGACGAATATACCGAAGCGACCGGCATCAGCACCCAGGGACACGTTGACTTCAGGGAGCCAGGCAATAGCCATGAACAACACGATAAGCTTTCACGATGCGATGTTTTCCGCCACCGGCTGGATACTGATCTGGTTCTACTGGCTGGGCATGGCGATGGTCGTCACGCCGCTGGCGCTGGCATTTTCAAAGGCCACGCGGCGCGATGCATTGATCGTATTGCTGACCAATATCGTTGTTGTCGTTTCCATGGGCTGGCTGTATGACCAGATCGGCTACGTCCGACTGTTGGGCATCGTGCATGTGATCTTGTGGACGCCGCTGCTTGTCTATCTCGTCGGTCGCGCGAGGAACAGCGAAATCACATTATTCTTCCGGTTGGTCATCTGGCTGTTTGTGGCGTCGCTGGCCGTGTCCCTGGCCTTCGACTACGTTGATGTTGCGCGCTATCTGCTCGGTGAGCGTGCCAGCATGATCTAGTGATGGTGGTCTTGCTAGCAGCATGGATGGTAGTTCGCCACAAACACGTCGTGCCCAGCAGAATCGTTAGATCCGCGACTGCCAGCGCTCGGGATTGCGGGCCTCATGCAGCACGGCAATAACAATGATTCGGTTCTCCATCACAACGTAGAAAATGCCATATGGAAACCGATGCACAAGTGCGCGACGCACTTGCAGGTGCACTTCCTGATAGTGAAGTGGATTTTTGTTGACGCGTTCCAGCGCTTCTTCAACGCAAAGGATGAAGTCTTCACCAAGGCCCCAACGACATTCCTGGTAATAACCGTAGGCTTCAGCGAGATCAAACTCCGCCTCCGGGCGAACGAATTGTTCGTAATCCACGTTAGGCCTTGGTAATGCGACGCTTAACCTCTTCCCACGAGTCGCCGGGATTGCCATCCGCGGCTAAAGCAGCCAAGCGCTGCTCCAGGATCGCAGCCTGCTCCTTCGTCACGGAAACCTCGTTGGCTGCGTCATGGACGCTTTCCCACAGTTCCTGAGCCAGGATGATTCGCTCACTGGAACTAAGTCTTTGTATATTCATGGCATTTCTCCACGCCCGAATGCCTCGACAGTATACCGGGGCGAGAACCCTTGCTCGATAGCCTTAAGCGACAAGTCGTCACTGATTCGAAACCCTGTATCGAAATCGGACGGTCAATTCACCCTTGGGTGTATTAATACATTGTTTTCTGCCACTACTGCTGGCAGAATGAATCCATGAACAGCAGCAATCCCGGCAAAAACCTCTCCCTGGACCAGCTCTGCACCCTTGCCGAGCTGCCGCGCAGGACGGTGCGCTACTACATCCAGATCGGCCTGGTTGACCGCCCGATCGGCGAGACCCGGGCGGCCTACTACACGGATCAGCACCTGCAGCAGCTGTTGACCATCCGCAAGTGGACGGACGCGGGGCTCTCGCTGGAACGGATCCGCGAGTTGCTGGAGGGCGCGGATCCGGCGGTGCCACCGCCCCTGCCCCGCAAGGCGGGCTCGGTGGAGGTGATGAGTCACCTGATCGTGACCGATGGCGTGGAGCTGGTCATCGAGCCCGGACGGGCCGGGCTGGAACCCGAGGAGGTGCGGAAGCTGTTCAAGAAAGTGCTGGCGGCATATGGCGACATCATCAAGGAGCAGGGCAAATGAGCACAAAAGCGGCGGCGAGCGGAAGGTGTCTGACTATGCAAGCGAAGATATTCAACTCTGCTCGCCCGATCCCGAATACAGAGCAGCGCGAATCTCCAGGCAGGTCCCGCCGCTGGCCGCTGGTCGATGCCCATCAACTCAGGTCTCTTCACCCGGACTTGGCATAGGGGCTATAAAAAGCGAACCACCACAATGACCAACCGGGTTATCTTTGCCTTGTGAACCGCCCGACAAAGATCACCAGGCTATGCGCCCTGCCCGTCCTTCTGCTGGCAGCTGGTGTGCTGCACGCTCACGGTGGCGGCGTTGATGGCTACGGCTGCCACAACGACCGGAAATCGGGCGGGTATCACTGCCACAGCGGACCTCTGGCCGGTCAGAAGTTCAGCTCCCAGGCGGAGATGCTGGCGAAGCTGGATGCGCTCGACAAGAAGGCGTCACTCGAAGAACGGCTGCAGGAACTGAAGGACCTGCACGACAAGCAACTGATCAGCGACGAGGAGTACGCGCAGCAACGGGAGCGGGTGCTGGGTGGGCTGTAGCGCATCTGAAGACCGTCCTACAGGCCTGTCCGCTTGAACGAATTGCCAGGCATTCTGGCACGGACATACTGAAACACTTCCTCCGCGTATGACTCCCAGCCTTCTGCAACTTCAGTGATCTTGTTATTGATAGCAAGAACTACAGCGGATCGTAGTCTGCGTTTTCCTCCGCCGCGAGCCTCACTGCTTCTACCCCGAGCGCAGACCGCCATGTCGACTGAATAGCTGAAACCTCATTACCCTTGATCCACACATGTGCCCCGGCCAGCTCACCCTGCCGGTATGCCCATTCGGTTATCCGACGTGAGCGCTCCATGTCGTGGGGTAGCCGAGCGGCATCGAAGGCCGCGGCCAGCATGTCGCCTCGGTGCAGATTTTCGTCGCGCCATCGCTGCAGATGATCCTGATGGGCCAGGTAATCCCGCTTGGCGAGATTGCACTTTGAATCGCTGAATACGAAGTTGTGGCCGAGGTCTACCGGGTAGCGCGACCAGGCAACGAAGTGATCAAGCTCCCCGGCTCCACGAACACGGGAATCGCAATAGAAGCAGCGCCCGCCCTGATGCTCCCTCAGAATGTCCCGCCACGGAGCGAGCGTCGCGCGGTCAGAGCCGAAAAGAAAACTCTCGAGACTTGCCGTTTCACCCAGAAGATCTCGATTACCGGGAATGCGCTGAACTCGAGCTACCCATGCACCTCGCACCAGGTGGGTAATCAAGCCGTGAAAGTTGCGGAAGGCCGAGGCCACACCGGGCAAGAGGCGGATCCGGTCATCGCGGAATTCAGCCTGGCGATAAAGAAATTCAGATGGCTGCTCGACCACTGTCTGGAGCTTCCAGAGCGGCATTTCCCGGATCACGCGTGCAACCCTGTCCCGAAGTCCCGCCCATGCGCGGACATCAAGGCGCAGCGATGCGACAGTTCCGCCAGGTGCATTGCTCCGCGCATCGATGAGGTAACGAATGATCGATGCCTGCCTGCCGGTATTCTGCAGGAGTGGATTCAGCCCCGCCCCATCCTGCCCATCGGTTCCAAACGGCACCGCCTGCCGCCAGTAATATTCAATGAACTTCTCCGCAATATCCGGCACCGCCAACCGCAGACTGCCGTCGGTGGCAGGCTGCTGCTCTACTGACAAATCCGCCAACGCCTGCAGCAGCGCGTACTTGTAAGTAGAGGTGAACAGGCCTTCGTCCAGCAGGCGCTGAAGCTGACGGAGAAAGCGAATATCTGTTTCTGCAGACACTTAGTAGGTTGCCTTGGCTGGTATGACGCCACGAATCCCGCCCCGAGGGTCAGCAACATCACCTGCATAGCGTGGTATCACGTGAACGTGAAGATGAAAAACCGTCTGACCCGCAGCGGCGCCAGCATTGAAGCCGACGTTGTAGCCGTCGGGCTTCGGCCGGCCCTCCAGCACAGCCCGCTCCTCGATCAACATTCGCACCCGGCTAATGGCGGTGGTCAGAGCCGCCTGCTCATCTGTGGTGGCCTGGAACCAGTCGGCCACGTGCCGCCGGGGAATCAAAAGCGCGTGGCTGGGCGAGACGGGAAAACCGTCCCAGAGACCGAGTACGAGCTCGGTTGAAAGGAAGACGCGTGAAGTGTCCGGGGTACAGAACGGGCATTGCTGTTGATGAGTGGCCGGATCTTCGCTCATGCGCTTAGTTTAGCGCGGCGTACGAGCACTGGTAGACGATCATCGCAGCGTCTTATTCACCGGGCTAAAGGTCGGTGTATTTCCTGCTGGAACCTCTGGCCCTGGCGACTGGATATTTTTCGGCATTTCGCACGAGTTTTTCCGAGGCAGCGGTTACCAGGTCTACATCCAGCTTGTCAGCGAGGCGGATGAGGTAAAGCAGAACATCAGCCATCTCTTCGCGGACGGCTGCCAGCTGTTCGGATGTCAGCCGGCTGCTTTGCTCCCCGGTCAGCCACTGGAACGGCTCAAGCAACTCCGCAGCCTCGACGGCAAGCGCCGAAACAAGATTCTTCGGCGAGTGAAACTGGTCCCAGTCGCGCTCAAGCGCGAACTGCCTGAGTTGGTCCCTGAGCGCCTGGAGGGCGTCCGCGGGCACGCTCTGATCACGTTTGTCCATATCAAGCCCTTGTTGTTTCGCCTGCGGGATCCATTCGAGACTGAGCGGGGTGCTCCATCAGTCCTGGCCGGCGGCAGGAGGTGATGGTACCTGCTGTTGTGCTGGAGGTGAGCCACACTGATGGGCAGCACTGGCCCCGGTCGGGATTCACTCGGGGCCGGGTACGGCTACTTGGAAGCCGAATGCTCCAGACGTTCCGCAAGCCATACCTTGATGATTGATTGTCGGGTAACACCCAGGCGGCCAGCCTCCTGATCCAGTCGCTCGACCATCCACGTCGGAAAATCGACATTGACTCGCTTCTGCGCCTGGCCGGGACGCCGGGCTTCGGCGAGGTTCAACGCCGCTGTGACGCTTTTGCCAGCGTCAAAGTCACGATCAAATTTCCTGGCTTTCATACAGGGCTACCTCATCAGCACGAGACCGTCGTACCGAAATGATGCGAATGGCATGGCTCTTTCGAGGATCAAACTCAAGTTGTCATACGACGAAAGGGTTCTACCCCGAAATGGATTGGTCGTTCGACGCCGCACGCAGACGCAGCGCCTTGTGAACCTCAGGCTCAAAGTAAACGGTGGCGCGCTTGGGGGTGCTCATGGACCGACTATAGCGTCGTTAAAGCTTTGGTGACCTGCCAGGCGGCCTTTCCATGCAGATACAGCAGATAGTCGGCGTGACCGTAAGCCTGCTTGAGGGGAAGCTCCCGGATAGCACACGGCTTGGAGATGTCATGAGCACCGAGATCGCAAACATGCCATCCCGCCGATGCAAGCAGTTGGTCGATTTCCTGGCGGGCCGTGCTACTCTCCATATAAATCTACACTTTTGTAGATGGAGAGCTGGCATGTCCGCACCCACACAGGTTTCCGCCTACATCTCCGCAGAAACCAAGGCCGAGGTTGAGGCTTATGTCAAACGCCGCGGCGTGAAGAAGGCCTACCTGATCGAGGAGGCGCTACAGCACCACCTGCAGGCTTTGCGGGAGATTCCGGAGGATTTGATCATTCCCTCCCGATTGGTCCTGACCGAAAAGGCAATGGCAGAGATTGCCGAACGCATCACCCGGGAAGCCCAGCCGACGGAAGCGCTGAAAGCATTGTTCCGTGGGTAATAGGCCGCTCGAAGTTCGCGTCCGGCGGCTGGAACCCCGGGACGACCGGAGCGGATTTCGCAGCGGGAATATCAATCTCGATCGCTTCTTCCAGCAGTACGCGGGCCAGAACCAGTTTCGACACCATATCGGAACAAGCTATGTCGCCGTCCATGGCGACCAGCTTGCAGGTTTTGTCACCGTCTCCAGCGGAGAGCTGGTTTCCGAAAAGCTGGGCAGGAACCTGCGTCGTCGCCTCCCCGCTTATCCACTGCCCATCCTGCGATTGGCCCGCCTGGCAGTAGACCAGCACTACCAGGGACATGGCATCGGCCGACTGTTGTTGCGCGCCATGCTCGAACTTGCTCTGGACATGCGAGACCGCGTTGCTTGCGTTGGAATAGTCGTGGATGCCAAACCGGATGCGATCGCTTTCTATGCGTCGCTGGGATTTTTTCCGATCGACCCGATCAGTGGCGCTCTCGGCGATCGGCCCGAGCCGGTCGCCATGTTCCTGCCCATTGAGCAGGTCGCTGCTGCGGTCAAAGAGGCCAGGGGGCGGGAGGAAGGGGCGTAGGTGGCCCCGGTCGGGATTCACTCGGGGCCGGGTAAGGCCCCTCGCCCTTCGGGCAGCGCTGGCCCCGGTCGGGATTGATTCGCCGCCGGGTACGGCGGCTCACCCCTGCGGGGCGGCTGCGCCGTCCAAAACTGCTCTGCAGTTTTGTCGAACCGAAGGGTTCTCACCGGGCTCCCCCTCACTGGCAAAAAGAAAAGGG
>JACKNI010000005.1:105000-203763 GCA_024234935.1 Chromatiales bacterium | reverse complement strand
CGGCTTGAGACACTCTTGGACATCTTGTAATGCAAACGCAAGATGGGCGTAGCCTTCGCTGAGGCCGCCGTCGTCGTTATCCCGCTCTTCTTGTGTAGTCGGCGGAAAGATGCCGATGGCGGTGGGACCAGTAATTTCCGCAATTTCCTCATTTTCGGGCAGTGCCGCGCCAGCTGGATTGCCAGCACGACTTCCGCTGAATAAGAGAAGTAGCCCGCCGAGGAGAAGGAGCCGAGTCATTAATCCTGCTCGTAGCGACATCTAACTATTAATTGGGGGGATTAAATTGGGCGACGTATCACCCCGAAATCGTCGGTTTGTCTGGTGGCACAAAATATAACTCCCTGACGATACTCGTCCGGCGACGGATCGGTGTCGTTCAAGCGCCTGGCGGGCGCAGGAGAGTTTGGCGGCATGGGTCGCGAAGCGGGATTGCTGACGACGGCGCGGGAGCAGATCCGTACGCGGCACATGAGCTACCGGACAGAGAAGACGTATCTGCACTGGATGCATCGCTTTATCCTGTTCCACAATCGGCGCCATCCGCGGGAGATGGGGGCGCCGGAAGTCGAGGCCTTTCTGACACACCTCGCGGTCGTCCGCAAGGTCTCGGCGTCCACCCAGAACCAGGCCTTGCAGGCCATCTTGTTCCTGTACCGGCGGGTGCTGGGAATTGAACTGCCCTGGCTGACCAATGTCACGCGGGCACCGCGCGCCCGGCATCTGCCGGTAGTCCTGACGCGGGCCGAGGTGGCGCGGGTGATGGCGGAGTTGCAGGGCAACCATTGGCTGATCGCCGGCCTGCTTTACGGCGGTGGCCTGCGGTTGTCGGAGGCCCTGCGGCTCCGGGTGAAAGACCTGGCGCTGGAACGTGGCGAGGTGCTGGTCCGGGACGGGAAAGGCGGCAAGGACCGGATCACGGTGGTCGCAGCCCAGCTGGTGCCGGTACTGCGTGGGCATCTCGCCCGCTTGCACGCCTGGTTCGAGAACGAGCGGCGAGCAGGCAGGCCCGGCGTGTCGCTGCCGGCTGCGCTGGCCCGGAAGTACCCGGAGGCATCCTGTCAGTGGGGCTGGCAATACCTGTTTCCGTCGGCGACCTTGTGCCCGGACCTCCTGAACGGCAAACCGGTGCGCCATCACATCCACGACAAGTCGGTACAGCGTGCCGTGCAATCAGCAGTGAGGAAGGCAGGGCTGTCGCAGCCAGCCAGCTGCCATACTTTCCGCCATTGCTTCGCCACCCACCTGCTTGAAGACGGCTACGACATCCGCACGGTGCAGGAGCTTCTCGGTCATTCGGATGTGAAGACCACGATGATCTACACCCACGTACTGGGGAAAGGCGCGAAGGGGGTGCGGAGTCCGCTGGACCGGTGACCTGAAGAGCCACCTCCGGACTTTGGGTCCGGAGATGGCGTGCTTTCCTCAGCCAGGCCGGCGCAGCATCTTTTCGATCTCGCCGGAATGCAGTTCTTCGGTGGCGATCTGCGTGCGCGCATATTCTTCGAGCATGATCGAGCGGCCCTCGGTCTGGCTGAGCAGCTTCCGGTACAGGGCCTGTGCGCTGCGCTCGTGTTCGAGACACTTGCGCAGGATTTCGCTCATGTCGTAGTCGTGGCGGTCCAGCAGCTTGCCGATGGCCAGTGAAGGCTTGCCGCCCAGATGCGTGATCATTTCGCCAACCTGCCGCGCGTGCGCCAGGGACTCGTTGGCCTGCGATTCAAACCACGAGATGACCGGAATACGGCTGTAGCCGAAGATCATGAACGAGTAGTGCGTGTAGCGGACCACGCCGGCCAGTTCGGCCTCGAGGATCCGGTCGAGGGTTGCAAGTACTTTCTTCTTGTCGATGTCCTTGTCTGCCACTGCGGTCACTCCCGGTTGATGTTCAGGCCTGATTGTACCCATATCCGGACGCCGGCACGGCAAGCGGCGGCGAATGCGATCATGTTATCGTCACGCTTCACGGACGCCGAAAATCGCATGCAACACCAAAGCACACCCCCGCCAGACCCTGACATCCTGCGCAACGCGCTGACCCGGGTGATCGACCCGGAGGTCGGCATGAATATCGTCGACCTCGGCCTCATCTATGACATCCGCGTGGCAGCGGAAGGCATCGAGATCGACCTCACGATGACCACGCCAGCCTGTCCGATGAGCTCGATGATCGCCGACCAGGTGCGCGATGTGGTCATGGCCGGGGTGCCGGCCGGCACCGAGGTCACCGTGAATCTGGTCTGGGAGCCGCCCTGGGAACCGGCGATGATGAGCGAATACGCGCGGGAGCATTTCGGCTGGCGATGAGCGCAGATCTGCCGCGCCTGTGGCGGGTGCCGCTGTTGATTCTCGGCATGGTCTCGCTGTTCGGGGGTGCGGCCGCCGGCCTGCTGCGCATCGGCTGGATGGCTCCACTGCCCGGCACCGCATCGGTACTCGATCACGGACCACTGATGATCGGTGCCTTCTTCGGTACGGTCATCAGCCTCGAGCGTGCCGTGGCACTCGGCGCACGCTGGGCCTACAGCGCACCACTGTGTGCCGGACTGGGTGGACTCGCACTGCTGGCCGGACTCGGCGATACGACAGGACCTGCACTGCTCTTTGCCGGCAGTCTGTTCATGCTGGCCGGATCGCTGGCGGTGTACCTGCGCCAGCGCGCGCTGCATACCCTGACGCTGGTACTCGGTGCGGCAGGCTGGGCCGCCGGCAATGCGCTGTGGCTGGCCGGATTTTCCATCCCCGCCGTTGCGCCGCTGTGGATGGCATTCCTGATCCTCACCATCGCCGGTGAACGCCTGGAGCTGTCGCGATTCCTGCCGCCCTCGCCGGTCGCCAGAAAGGTCTTTGCCGGGATCGTCGTGCTGCTGCTGACCGGAACGCCAGCCGCATTCAGCACATTGCCGGGCGCCGGGCTGCTGTTCCCGGCCACGCTGCTCGCGCTCGCCGCCTGGCTGCTCAAACAGGACATCGCCCGCCACACGGTGCGCCAGAAAGGGCTGACACGCTTCATCGCCGTGTGCCTGCTCTCCGGTTACGTCTGGCTCTGCATCGGCGCGCTGATCCTGCTGTCGGCCGGCGGCATCGTGGCGAACAGCGCCGCTTACGGCGCAGGGCTGCACGCGATCCTGCTCGGCTTCGTCTTCGCGATGGTCTTCGGCCATGCGCCGATCATCTTCCCGGCGATCCTCAGCGTCCGTCTGCCCTATCACCCGCTCTTCTATCTGCCGCTGGTCGTGCTGCACCTGTCGCTGGTGCTGCGCGTGGCGGGAACGCTCACAGCTGAAGCGCAGATGCGCAGCATGGGCGGCGCGCTCAATGCGGCGGCGCTGGGGCTGTTCGTATTCGGGATGGTGGTATCGGTGCTGCGGGGAGCCGCAGACTCAGGTCGTGGTGCGGGCCGCTGATTCCATCCACTTGCGGATGCGGCGGGCATCGGCAACGCGGGTGTACTTGCCGAAGGAATTGAGCAGCACGATGACGACCGAGCGGCCGTCAATCCGCGTGTGCATGACCAGGCACTGACCGGCGGCCTGCGTGTAGCCGGTCTTCTGCACGGCGATATTCCAGTCAGGCTTCGTGACCAGCGCGTTGGTGTTCCGGTATTCAAGAGCCTGCCGGCCGGCCTTTACCGTATAGCGTTCGTCGGTCGAATAGCGGCGGATCAAGGGATTGTCGGAGGCGGCCTTGACCAGTTTGACCAGGTCCCGGGCACTCGCCACATTGCGGCTCGACAAACCGGTCGGGTCGGCGAATCTCGAACTCGTCATGCCAAGCGCGCCGGCCTTGGCATTCATCGCCTTTATGAAGACGGGCAAGCCGCCCGGATAGTTGCGCCCGAGCGCCTGGGCGGCCCGGTTCTCGGATGACATGAGTGCAAGGTGCAGCAACTCGCCGCGGGTCAGGCGCGTGCCCGCGGCCAGGCGTGACGCGGAACTGAGCTCGGTCTTGCGGTCCTCCGCGCTGATCGTGATGACTTCATCGAGCGATTGCCCGCCGTCGAGCACCACGAGCGCAGTCATCAACTTGGTGATCGAGGCGATGGGCCGGACCGCGTCGTCACGCTGGGCGAACAGGACCGAGGAGTCCCTGGCATCGACCACCAGTGCGGTACTCGAACGCACATCGGGTCTGGTGCCGGAGCGGGCCGACGGCGGCGCGGCGATCGCTGCACCGAGCAGCAGGGACATGACAATCGTGGTGATCGCTCGCGCTGCAGACAGGTGTCGTGTCATTCCATAACATCCGCGGTTACCGGCACGGGCCGCATCATACGCAAAGATGCTGGTCAAAGTCTGCTCACAGCTCTCACTGTGGCAAACAAACTGGCTAGAATCAGCCATGCTCGGCAATCCGGGCCGCAACCGGGGTCCCGCAGCTTGAACGCACAGACAACTGCCATCGCCGTACTGATACTGGTCGCCGGACCCCTGTTCGCCCAGGGCATGGACTCCACGCCGGCGGAGCGGCAGTTGCGGATACTCGCCGAAATGCTTCCCGGCCACTACAGCAACGCCAACCAGGCCTACTTCGACCTGCGCCGGAAACTGCCTGAGGCGGCACGACACGGCAAACTCGAAATCAGTATCGCACCTGCTGCGGACTACAAGGGAACCGGCCGCGCATTCAGCTGGCAGGAGCGCGGTCAGCAAGCGCGGCTGGTGCTGACCGTAACAGCCGATGATCCCGTCGGCATCCATGCGGACTTCGAACTGCGCAACGGTGCCGCCTGGCAGGTGGACCCGGCGCGCAGCCTGCGCATCGTGCGCTCGGCCGGGAGCTTCACCGGCAAGGCTGCCGGCGGCGGCGGCATCCAGGTCTCGGCACGGGAACTCTGGCTGGACAGTGGCAACGGTGATCCCTACTGGCTCGAGCGCAGCCGCGAGTTCCACTGTTATGCCGATGTTCCAGGCGTGGGCGGCGGGCGCGATATTCCCTTCCAGCGCTACGACGACATCAGCCTGCACGACCAGGGCGGCGAGCACTGGTTTACCACGCGCGACGCCGACCAGCGCCAGCTCGGCCTGCGCCTGCTGCGCGTCAACTGGCATGTACTGAACGAGGCAAACGGCAACTTCAACCGGAATTCACTCGTGCTCTATGTGAGTGAGCGCTTCGCCGACGGCAGCGAGAAGGAACACAGCTATGCCTTTACCGATCCCGATGCCGACCGCATCGGCCTGAACCTGAAGTGGATGCTGGTCAACTGTGCGATGACGCCGCGCCAGCTCGCCCGCCCCGAAATGTAAGCAAGGAGTCCTGACATGCGCTTCCCGATCCCTGTCGCCCTGCTGGCGATCAGCCTCTGCAGCACCGCCATCGCCCGGCCGCTGGATCCTGAGGTTCCCGAAGATGCCGTACGCATCCAGCAGAAGATGACCTGCTCCACCAAAGAGGGCAAGGTCATCATTCACTGGTGGGAAGGTGCGATGTACTCGCACGTCCCCGGCGAAAAGGACCGGCACCTGTTCGACATCCAGGGCATGAATATCCGCCACTGCAAGAATTTTTCGGACAGCAAGCGCGGCTACGGCTTCCAGAGTTTCTCGCGCGAAGTGATGATTCATCTTGATCCGGCGACCGGCAAGATCATCGACCGCTGGAAGAATCCCTGGACCGGCGAGGAACTCGAAGTCGTGCACGTGGCCAACGATCCGGTGAACATGCGCACGCCGATATACGCGCGGGACGAGTCCGGGAAACCCTACGAGCTGCAGCTCAAGATATCAGGCAAGACCGCCATGGCACGCAGCGTGTACCCGCTGTTCTACGCCAACCCGCTGGCCGGGCAGTACCAGGACTGGATCGGCGGCAACTATCACGCCGTCGAACTGTTCGGCAATTTCTATGACACCGACGACCTGTTCGACCCCAAACGCGACACCGTAAGACAGAATCCGCTGGCCTGGTCGCGTATTTCAGCCTTCCTGCCGTGGATGAAGATGGGCAGTCGCGTCGGCGAGATCTACACCTCCACCATCGGCGGCCGCGTCGCCAGCGTGGATGAACTCGCTGAACCGTTGCGCTCGATACTTCGCGAGCGCTATCCGCAGTACCTCACGCCACCGCCCCTGGGCGATCCGCGTCCCAACGAAACCAGCTGGACGGTGTTCAAGAAGTACCTGGACGCGCAGCCCAGATAGCACCCGGCAACCGATGGAGCTGCAGGACGTGCGATGACCGGAGCAAGCCCGGCCATCGACGCCTTGACAGCGTCAGTCGGCAACAGGGAAGCTAGACCAAGGCCAGATCGCCGCTGACACGTCGAAGTCGCATGCTGAACGGCAGCAGACCGGGGTGCGTCGGAGAACGGATTCAAACAGGAGGACTGCGCTTGTATAACTTCATGCTCAACCTGCACAGCTACTTGCGCTGGGCCGTCATCATCATCGGCATCATCGCAGTGGTGATGGCCTGGGCCGGCGTCTTCTCTCGCGCGCGCTGGACCCCGCAACAGGTCAACCTTGGCCGCCTGATCACCATCGCCTTCGACACCCAGGCGCTGGTCGGCGTGCTTCTCTATGCCTGGCTCAGCCCCATTACCACGAGCGCGTTCAGGGACATGGGCGCGGCCATGAAGGACGCGGGCGTACGTTTCTACGTTGCCGAGCACTCCCTGGTGATGATCATCGCCGCGGTGCTGGTACACATCGCGGTCTTTCGAGCCCGCAAGAAGGACTCGCCGCTGCAGGCCGCCATTTTTTACACGCTGGCCATCGTCGGTGTACTCGCGCTCACACCCTGGGGCCGGGCGCTGCTGCCGGGTAGCTGAGCAGCGTCTTTCGGCCGCATCGCGCTACGACAACCTGCCGATACACGGTGCACAGGACCTGACCACGGAAAACGTCCGGGCGTTCGACGCGCTGCTTGCGTCCGCCGGCAAGTCGCCGACCTTGATCCACTGTACGTCGAGCAACCGGGTCGGTGCCCTGATCGCCTTGCGCGCCGCTACCTTGCAAGGCATGTCCGGTGACGCCGCAGTGGAACTGGGCAAGACATGGGGGCTGGGCAGTCTGGAACCCGCGGTTCGCGAACGTCTGGACCGATGACCCGCCCGACCATCGGCGGCGGTCCGAAGAAAGTACTGTACGCGCTGAAGACCGCAACGCGGACCGGCTTGCGCAGCACGGCGAAAGCCCTCAACTCGAAAAACGCCTGCAAAGCCTGCGGTCTTGGCATGGGCGGGCAACTGGGCGGCATGACCAACGAGCTGGGCGAGTATCCCAGCGTCTGCAACAAGAGCATCCAGGCGCAGTCCACCGATATCCAGCCGCCGATTCCTGTGTCGGTGCTGACCCATTCGCTGGCAGAACTGCGGGAACTCGACGGTTACGAACTGGAGCATCTCGGCCGTCTTGGCAACCCGATATACAAGGCTGCGGGCGCGGACCGGTACCGGATCGTCGACTGGGAATGGGCGCTGGACCGGGCGGCGGAGCGCCTCCGGGCAACAGATCCGCAGCGATCGTTTTTCTACTCCTCCGGGCGCTCATCCAATGAGGCAGGCTTCGTATTCCAGCTGCTGGCACGGGCTTTCGGCACCAACAATGTCAACAACTGCTCCTATTACTGCCACCAGGCCACGAGTGTCGGACTGAAAACGACGATTGGCACCGGGACCTCGACCGTCGAACTGGCCGACCTGTCGAAATGCGATCTCATTTTCGTGATCGGCGCCAACCCGTCCTCAAATCACCCGCGCTTCATTCACAAGCTGCAGGAATGCCGGGCCAGGGGTGGCGATGTCATCATGATCAATCCCGCCCGTGAGCCGGGACTGGTCCGTTTCGCACTGCCGAAGCGTCCGACATCGATGCTCAAGGGCGGCGACTGGATCGCTTCGGACTATCTGCAACCGCGCATCGGATCAGACGTGGCCCTGTTCAAGGGCATCGCCAAGGCTGTGCTGGCCGCCGGAGCGGAGGACCGGGATTTCATCAACCGCTACACCGCGGGGTTTGCGGACTTTCTGCTGGATATCGGCAGCGAATCCTGGCCGGCGATCGAGGCGCGCTGTGGCATCGCCAGAGCCGACATCGAGCGGGTCGCAGCACTCTACGCAAAGGCCGGCAATGCGGTGTTCGCCTGGGGCATGGGCATGACGCACCACCTCCATGGGGTCGACAACGTCGAGTACATTGCCAACCTGACCCTGCTCCGCGGACAGATCGGGCGACCGGGTGCCGGCCTGCTGCCACTGCGCGGCCACAGCAATGTCCAGGGAATCGGCACCATTGGCGTCAAGCCGGTGCTTTCTGCCGAGATCTTCACGCGCATCGAACAGGCGTTTGGCGTATCGCTGCCCGGCATCGCAGGCCATGACACGATGGCGGGCATGCAGGCGGCCAGCCGCGGTGAAATCGACGCGGCCGTCATCATGGGTGGCAACCTCTACGAGGCCAATCCCGACCGGACTTGGGCAGAGCAGGCGCTCGACCGGATCGGCTTCAAGCTGTTCCTGACGACCACGCTCAATCGGGGCCACGTGTCCGGCTGCGATAGCGGAGAAGTACTGGTGCTGCCGGTGACAGCCCGGGATGAGGAGTGGGAACCGACCACGCAGGAATCAATGTTCAACTATGTACGACTGAGTGATGGCGGAATAACCCGTCTCGACACAGTACGTCCCGAAGTAGACATATTGACCCGACTCGCCGAGCGACTGCTGCCCGATACGCCGATCGCATTCAGCGCTTTCCGCCAGCACCGGACACTCCGCGAAACCATCGCCCGTATCGTGCCGGGCATGGAGGACTTGGCCGACATCGATGTGGCAAAGCGCGAGTTTCATATTCGCGGCCGGCTCTTGCATGCACCGCACTTCAACACGGCTGATGGCCGTGCCCGGTTTGTCTGTCGGCCGGTACCGCCACCGTCCGATGCCACGCTGACCCTGACCACCGTGCGCAGCGAGGGACAGTTCAACACCATCATCTACGAACGGACGGACAGCTACAGGAATCACGCGGACCGATGGACCGCAATGCTGCATCCCGCCGACCTCGCTGCCCATGGGCTCGCAGATGGCGACATCGCGACGCTGGTTTCCGCGCACGGCCGGATGGAGAACCTCACTGTGCGTGCCTTCGACCTCGCTCGCGGCAGCGTCATGGCCTATTTCCCGGAAGCGAACGTACTGACAGGTACAGCCGTTGATCCGCGCAGCAAGACGCCGGCTTTCAAGTCCACGCCGGTCTGGTTTGCGCTGGTGCATTGAAGGGAACTGCCAGGCGCCGGAAGTACGGCACGCTCGAACGCCCTGGCCGACGAACTCAGCGTGAGATCCCGCGGTATGTGAGCAGCGGAATCACCTCCACCGTCACATCGCTGCGGCAGCCGGTCTCCTGCTCGATGCGTTCGGCTATGCTCGTGGCGAGCGTCTCCGGTACCTTGCCGCCAAACCGGCGTCGCAGGATGACCTCGATCTCCGCATCGTGGTCGCCGAGCAGAGTGACATGAACCGTGCTCCCGAAGGCGATGAAGCCGGGGACCACATCCAGCGTCACGACGACCGCCGCACGAATCTTCTTCTCCAGCTCCAGGTACCGCAGGCGCACGCCCCGCAGGACCAGGATCGCACCACTGCCGATGAAGTCCAGGGCAAGAACATTCAGCAGCAAGAGGTACAGGGCGTTGAGGCTGTGCTCGGGTGTTCCCAGGGCGAGGCCGATGCCGATGACAGCGGCGGGCGGCACCAGGGAAATCGCAATCTCGACGCCGATGATCGCGTCGATGATCTGTCCCCACGGCGTTTCCACGATACGGGGCTGCGCGACCAGGGCCAGTGAAGCCGCCGCGCCGGCCGACAGCGCAATCAGCGTGCTCAGCACCAGCTCGCGCGTGGTCGGCATCGCCCTGATGAGGATTTCATGGGTGATGGCGATACCGCTGACATTCCGGTCCAGGATCACGGTGATGATCGCCGCGACGCTGACGCCGATCACGAGGAGTCCGACCAGCTGCTTGGCAAATCCGCCGAGGAACACCGGCCAGTTGCGAAAGAGCACGCCGATGCACACGGCCCGGGACGGGGCCATGAACGGGGCGACGCACATGGCGCCGATCACGGCGGCCGCACTGTCGAGCAGCAGCCCGGCCGTGGCCATGACCGTTGCGGCGACAACCATGTAGAAGTAACCGGGGGTGACTTCGGCGCCGGCAATCGCGCGCTTTTCCAGCGTGGTGTGATAGTCACGAACGGCCCATACCCCGCCTTGCGGCCGGCCGTTGGCTTCGGCACGAAGAATGTCCTGCGGGGTGCCTTGGTTGTTCATCGCCTGCCTGAATCTGCCAGCCAGCATCACCAGACAAACGGGATGAGGCGCCTGGTCCGCAGTATATATGCGGCATAGGCCGGATAGCGCGATGTCAGCAGGCGCTCTTCAACGATGACACGCACGACGATTCCGGCGACAGCGGTCGACACCAGCAACCAGTTGGCGGCATCGCTGTGCGAGGCCGCGGCGGCGACCATGAAATACAGAACGGCAGCATAGATCGGGTGGCGCAGGAACCGGTACGGGCCGCTCGTCACCAGCTGGCCAACGCCCGGATCAGCGACGGCACGAAAACTGCGCAGGCCGAAAGTCAGGCGCGCCCAGATCATCAGCGCCACCGCCACGAACTGCACTGTCAGCGCGATGCCGGTGGCAAGCAGGGCATGCCGGGCGAGCAGGCCCAGTGCCGCACACACCATCAGCACATAACCCGGCAGGGAAAGTGCGGTGGAGTTCCTCAAGGGGTTACTCATTCAGCCTTTATACTGCACTCTGCACTTGGCGGGTTCACCGGGAGAAGAGTCATGGGTCTGATCGTTATCGTCCTGTTCACGGCGCTGGCGCTGTACCTGATCAGTATCTACAACCGGCTGGTAACGGTCCGCAATGGCGCGCGCAATGCCTTCGCGCAGATCGACGTACAGCTCACGCGCCGTCACGACCTGATTCCGAATCTTGTCGAGGTCGCCAAGGGCTATCTGGCGCACGAACGCAATACCCTGGAAGCCGTCATCCAGGCGCGCAACTCGGCAGTGTCCGGACTGAAAACCGCCGCGGCCGATCCGGCCAACAGCGCAGCGATCGAGGCGCTCGCCGGTGCCGAGAACCAGCTCAGCAGTGCACTCGGCCGGCTGTTCGCACTGGCCGAAGCCTACCCTGACCTCAAGGCGAACCAGACCATGATGCAGCTCTCCGAAGAGCTGACCACGACCGAGAACAAGGTCGCGTTCGCGCGCCAGGCGTACAACGACGCGGTAATGGCCTACAACAATGCGCGTGAGGTATTCCCCAACAACTTCGTGTCATCGACTTTTGACTTCAGGACCATGAAACTGCTCGAGATCGAGAACTCGGTCGCGCGCGAGGTGCCGAAAATCAGCTTCAGCTGAATGGCACCTGTGCGACCGTTGCCAGGCACATGAATTTCTGGGCCCGCCAGGCCGAAGCCCGCCAGCGCAGCCGCTGGCTTGTCGCGATATTCATCGCAGCGGTGCTGACGATCGTGCTCGCGGTCAACTTCGTCGTCCTCAGCCTGTTTGCCCTGCTCGATGCCGGCCAGCCCGTCGTGGCTGACACGCTCTGGCTGGCTCGTCATCCGCAGGCCGCCGTGACCACGACGCTCCTGGTGCTGGCGATCATCGGCATTGCCAATCTCTACAAGACCATGTCGCTGGCCGCCGGCGGCGGTGCGGTGGCGCGATCGCTGGGCGGACTGCGGGTACAGGCCGACACCAGTGATCCGCTGCAGCAGCGGCTGGTGCATGTGGTCGAGGAAATGGCGATCGCCTCCGGTGTGCCGGTGCCGGCGGTCTATGTGCTTGAGCAGGAAGAAGGCATCAATGCTTTTGCGGCGGGCCATACGCCAGCCAATGCCGCCATCGCCGTTACCCGCGGCGCGCTGCAGAACTTGAACCGTGCTGAACTGCAGGGCGTGATCGGGCACGAGTTCAGTCACATCCTCAACGGCGACATGCGGCTCAACATCCGCATCATGGGCATGCTCTTCGGGCTGCTGGTCATCGCCATCGCCGGACGCACCGTGTCCTGGTATGCGCCGCGCCAAAGCGGCAACCGGCGCGGCAGTGGCGGCTTGCTCATCCTTGCCGGCGTGCTGGTGATGGCGCTCGGCTATGTCGGTGTGTTCTTCGGTCGCCTGATCCAGGCAGCCGTCTCCCGCCAGCGCGAACTGCTGGCCGATGCCTCGGCGGTGCAGTTCACGCGCGATACCACGGGGCTGCGCGACGCGCTGCTGAAGATCGGCAGCGTCCGTGGGTCACGCATACGCCACCCCGAAGCCGAGGAAATCGCCCACATGCTGTTCGCGCCGGGCATGACGCGCTGGTTCGCCACGCATCCGCCGCTGCTGGAACGCATACGGGCACTCGACCCGACCTTCGATCCGGCGGCGTTTGACAATCTGCGACTGGAGGTGAAGCCGCAACCGCTCGGCGTCGTCGATGTGGTCAGCAATGACCGGCTGCCACGCTCCTTTTACGACAGCACGATCCCGGCGCACCGGTCCATGCCGCTGGAGCCCGCCGCACTGCCGGGACTGGTCGGCAATCCCGGCGGTCGCGAGGTGGCGCACGCGGCGACGCTGCGCGAGTCACTGGCTGACAAATTCGACGGCGATGGCGGCGACCATATCGGCCGGGCCACCGCGCTGCTCTTTGCGCTGGTGCTGGACGCAGCACCGGCCGTGCGGAGCAACCAGCTGCAGAAGATTCGTGCCAGCTTCGGTACCGGACTCGAAGCGCAGGTCCTCGGGCAGAGCGCGAGAATCGCCGGCTTGCGTACCGGCCTGCATCTGGCCCTGCTGGGCGAGATCGTACCGGTGCTGCGGCAGTTGCCGGCGACTGCGCGACGCCGGGTCCTCGACTGCCTGGGCGAGCTGTGTCGCATGGATGGCATGACCAGCGTCTTCGAGTATGCGGTCTGTACCCTGGCCCGCAGCTACATCAGCGAGTCGCTCGAACCCCGCCGCACCGCACGGACGACGAGCATCGCCGTGACCATCGCCGAATTGCAGATCCTGTTCTCCAGCCTCGCAGCACACGGGCACATGGAGCCGGAAATTGCACAGCAGGCCTACTCGGCCGGGATGGCGCACCTGGGACTGGCAAGGATTCCGCCATTCAGCCCCGTCCCCGGCTGGAGCGGTGCGCTCGACCGGGCGCTGCGCTGCCTGGATGGACTGCCGCCCGCCGACAAGGCCCGGCTTGTCGAAGCGCTGGGCATCACGGTCGTGCATGACGGCCAACTCGTGCGCACGGAAGCGGAACTGCTGCGCGCTATCTGTGCGGTGTTGCACTGTCCGCTGCCACCGCTGGTGGAGCAGAACTAGGTTCCGGTGTTGGTGTGGGTGCCGGTGCCGCGCGTCCGGCGTCGCCCGACATGCGCAGGGCCAGTGCGGCCACCGGCGGACCGAGCGTCTCGAACACGGCCACTGCCGACAGCACCAGTGCCGAAACCTGTGCGCCCAGTTCAGGCATCAGGCTGCTGGTGGTCTGCGCGAGACCGATCGCGAGCCCGGCCATCGGCACCAGCAGCAAACCCACCGCGATGGATTGACGGTGGCTGTAGCCGAAGACCAGGCCGCAGCCATATATCGACGTGGTTTTTGCCAGCGTGCGGGCCAGCACGCAGGCGGCCGCTACCGGCGCATAGGTCACCATGTCATGCAGATGCAGGTTGGCGCCGGCAAAGACGAACAGGATGATGAAGAACACATCCCCGCCGCCGCCGAACCCTACCCGCGTCAGTCGCGACTCGCCCTGCAGCCAGCGGCAGGCGATGCCCAGGGTCAGGACGGCGAAGAGGCTGGAAACCTGCAAGGCCTGCGCCAGGCCGAGCGAGAGCATCACGCCGCCGACCACCAGCGCAAACCGGAAGTGGGTCTCCTCACTGGTGGTCAGCAAGGCAATCCGCGTGATCACCCAGGCCGCCGCAATGCTGACGGCAATGGCACCGATCATCTGGTAGACCGGCAGCAGCATCGCGGTCAGCAGCGACACCTCCGAATCAGCCAGCGCAAAGGGCAAGGTCAGCGAAAAGAGCACGAAGGCCACCACGTTGTTCATCGCGACGAGGGACTCGGCCGCATCGACCGTCGGTCCCTTGGCGTGCAGCTCATGCGCAACATGCATCAGCACTGCCGGTGATGAGGAGACAGAGATGGCAGCGGCAAGCACGGCAACCACCGGCGGCGAGCCGATCCAGATCGCCAGGGCAAAGATCGCAATGAAAGTCAGGCCGCTTTCCACCAGGCTGGTCACGATGAGGGCGCGGTTTTTCAGTACGAGCCACGGGTGCAGGGCCGCCCCCAGCTGAAACAGGATGAGACCGAGCGCGATATCCACCAGCACGCGGGCACCGTTCAGCGCTTCCTGTGACAGGATGCCGATCCCGGTCGGACCGATGATCAGTCCCAGGGTCATGAAGCCGGTAATGGTGGGCAACCAGCGGATGCGAGCCGCCAGCAGTCCGCCCAGCGTGCCAAAGGCCAGCAGGATGCCGAACACCAGCAGCAGGTTCATCGAGGGCAGCGTCGATGGCAGCACGCTGATCATACCGACGGCTTCGGCCTCCATCCGCGCTACCTCCCCAGCTCGCCTTCCGGCGGCAGCTGCCGGAGCATCTCGGCGTAATAGCGTTCGCAGTCACTGAATGGCCTGAGATCGACCTCGTCACGCTGCACCTTCAGCACATCCGGCTTGTCCCAGCTGCCCGATACCCGGTAGTAGGACTCGCCAAAGGAACTCAGCGAGCGGCGGAAGATCTGCGAGATCAGCACCACCGCACCACCGATCACCGGTCCGCCGGCGACGGCGCCCAGCGCCAGGACATCCGTGACATGCGGGCGTACGACGGCGACCTGGTCGTAGGTCCGTTTCGGAAAGTTGACCTGGCCGAGGATACCCATATCGGTTACCGGACCGTCGAGCGCCATGTTGCAGGTAAAGGCCGTGCCGTTATCGAAGCGAAACTCGCCGCTCACCCGGTCGAAGGACAGTCCCTTGTCGGTGAGGTCCGAGAAATCGAGGCTCAGTCGTCGCGGCAGCGTGGCGATACTCAGCAAACCGACCAGGCGGCCGCCGCCACCCGGATCAACCGGCAGGATCTGCCCGTTCCTGAGGCTGATCACGACACGCCCGCCGGCAATGGTCAGGAAATTCTCGCTGGGACCGCCCGGCCAGAACAGGTCGAGCGCGACGGTTGCCTTCTCCCCCTCGATGACCGGATCGTAGCCGAACGCGACCAGCGTCGGTTTGATGTTGCCCGACTCCAGCTTCAGGTGGAGTTCGCTGCGTTGCTGTGTGACATCGTCGCCCACGACCACCCAGGTGCCATTGCCACTGATGCTGAAGTGATCGGCCTGCATGCCGAGTGGCTCGACCACCACACCATCGCCACGCTGGGCAAGATCCGCCTTGAGGTGGCCGAGCTTCATGTCGCCGAGAGCAAAATCGGCAACATCGGCGCGCACCGGCGGCAGGTTGCGCGGATCTGTACGGCCTTTGCCGCTGGCCGGATCCGTCTCCTGCAGCCAGAGGCGCTGCATATCGAGCTTCAGCGGCTTATCAGCGGACAGCACATCGGGTACGGTAATCAAGCCTTCGGCATCGCGGCTGCGGACACCGACTGTCCAGAGCTTGCCCGCATGTGCTGCCTTGATGGAAGCACCCCGGAACAACTGACCGAAGATCGACAAGCGATCGACATCGACGAGGATCTGGCGAATCGGGCTGCTTCCGGGCTCAGCCGCGCCGGCAGTCCCGCTCTCCGCCCCCGCAAACCAGTCCTCGAAGCGCAGACTTCGGAAACTGCCCGTAACCTCGACGCCCGGTGCGCCGGGCAGCGTGGCCAGCGGGCTGCCGCTGTGCAGGTTTCCCCGCTCAAGCCGCCATGGCGCACCCGACAACGAAGTAAAGCGCAGCGCCCAGCTGATGCCTCGCCTGATGCTTCCGCTGATGTCGATCTGGCCGCGCTCCGGAAAAAGCACCGCCATCTGCAGCGGCTCCCTGGTGTCCGCCGTCTTCTGCAGTGGTGCACCGAGCGTACTGACCAGTCCGGCCAGGTCGGACTCGATATCGACGCGAAACGGCTGCTGGTCTTTTGCCTTCGGCACCAGCGCTCGCGCTGTCCAGTTGACCGAACCATCGAGATGCTCGGCGTAGGGCAGCGAAAACGCAGCCGCCAGCTTGTCTGCCGGTGTGGCACCGCGCAGCTCCGCGACGTGGCTCAGCTCCGGCTCATCCGGGCCGGCCGGCCGCAGGGTGATGGCGACCGGCTCGTTGAGAAACCGCCCGCTCAGCTTCTCTGCCGACAGACGCGTGTCATCGAGCCGGATCACGCCATTCAGATCCGTGAACCGGTATGCGACCCCCTTGAGGCCGAGGCTCGCGCCGCTGGCCGCAAAGCTTCCGGTCACATGGAAATCCCTGGGACGGGCGATCGGCATGGTGAGTTGCACGGCGGTCGTCACCTTGCCGCGACCACTCACGCTGTTGAGCGTCGGCCCCAGCGTTTGTGCAATCGGGCTCGCGCGCAGGAAAGCGAGCACCTGCCCCAGCTGCATATCATCGGCAGTCGCCACCTGCAGCTCGGGCTTGTGCATGAGATTGGCGACCCGCACCTGGGCATCACGGAAGGGCACACCGGCAATGGTGCCGAGATTTTCCTGTGAGCTGAGACTGTTGTGATCGATCACCACGGTGGTCGCCAGGTTTTCCAGTCGCGGCCAGCCGGGCGCGTAATCCAGCACGCCGTCTTCAACGGAGAACTCGACGCGGAACTGCCCGTCGCCCTCATCGTAGGGAAAGGCGCGCAAGGGCCCCCGCCAGATCAGCTCGCCCTTTGGCACCCGGCCGGTGATGATCGACTCGTCGAGCCACTTCACCAGTGGTTTGCTGAACAACACGAGCGGCAGATGATTGACGACCGCAGGTGCCGACGAGGCCACGACCCGCGCCTTGACATCGACGTAGGGCGAACCGGACGGTGGCAACGTGACCGACAGCCGCGTACGGGTATCGATCTCGGCATTGCTGATGCGCAGTTCATCCGTGTACAGCTGCAATCCGGCCGGGGCGAACTTCCAGGCGAAAAGGCCCTGGGTACGTGTGGTGTGCAGGTCAACACGGAACAGCCAGGGCAGACGCAGCAGGCCCTCCCCGGCATCGACATCGATCTGTCCGCCGCGCTCGTTGGCCTGCAGCCTGCCGCTGACTCCGGCGAGCGCCCAGCCCGGCGCCGGCATGACCAGGCCGATATCTTTCAGCGTCGCGCGAGCCTGCCAGGTGGCGGGCTTGTCGGGGATGACTTCGGCGCCGAGCTCGAAATCCTGCACCTCGCCGAGCAGTTTTTCCGGCAACGGACCGTTGCGCAGACCGGATGAGGCCACGGAACGAAACAGCGGCCAGATATCGGCCAGGCGTATGGCCTCGGCGCGCGCCTTGTATTCGCCGGCACCGGAGGACCGCAAGGCGTAACTGATTTCCATGCTGCCGGCTTTCGAAGCCTTCTTGCCGCGCTGTGCGAGCAGCCGGTCCACATTGGCCTGCCAGCCGCTCGCCGAACGCTTCCAGCGCGCGCTCAGTCCCAGCTGACGATAGCCCGTGTCCTCGACACCGGGCGCACTCTCGATCTGCGTTTCACCCAGTTCCAGATCGAGGTTCATCTGGCGCGGCACCAGCCCGCTCATCGCCAGCTCGATCTCCAGCTGACCGCGACCGGACTTGAGCGGCACCCACTGGTTGGTGAGCAGCCGCAGGGCGCGACCGACTTCGACATCCGTCGCTGCCAGACTGAAGGACCACTCCGGTGCCGGGGAGCCTTCATCCCGTTCAGCACCCGGCAACATGGCGGCGGGCAGTGTTCCGGCAAACTCGAAACCCCGGCCCAGCTCGTCGCGACCCTCAAGCTCGCCGTCGAAACCGATGCTGTCGGGAGCCAGCCGAAGATCGAGCTTCTTCGTCATCAGGCTTGCGTCCGGCACCAGCCGCCCGGCATCGTGCAGCAGCACACCGATGTCGCGCAGTTCCAGATCGAGGCGCGGCAGTTCCCGGCTGCGAGGCTGCCGAAGCAGATCCTCGAGCGGAACGGCGTTGACCAGTACCTTGCCGTCCGGCAGACGCTCGATACGCACATCGGCCTGACGTACCGCGACCCGCCCGGGCAGCAGACGGCGCTCGGTCACCAGTTGCAGCAGGTTGATGCCCACACTGAGTTCCGCAGCGTCGAGCACGGGCTGACGGCCATCCCGCGTACGGACGTGCACATCAAGAAAGCGGATCTCCGGACCATGCAGGGGCCAGCTTGCGCTGAGTTGCGCGAACTGCACATCGAAGCCCGTAGCCTCGTTGGCAAAACGTCGTATGTCGTCCTGGTATTCAGGCGCCATTGGCAGCAACAGACGCGCGATGCCGACCAGGACGGCGAGCACGATGAGCCCGGCAGCGGCGATGGATGCCAGCCAACCCGACCAGCGACTGATGGTGCTGCGCTTCTTCAAGGCTGCACCGGCCTAAACGAGGACCACATCGAACTGGTCTGGCGCATACAGGCCTTCTGTCTGCAGACGGATCGACTTGCCGGTGCGCTCCTCGAGTTCGGCGATGCTGGCCGCCTCTTCATCCAGCAGCAGCTCGATCACATCCGGCTGCGCCAGTACGACGTATTCCTTGAAATTGAACTGGCCGTGCTGGCGCAGGATCTCGCGAAAAATCTCGTAGCACACCGTTTCCGCGGTCTTTACCTGGCCGCGGCCATCGCAGGTGGGACATGGCTTGCACATCAGCCGCTCCAGGCTTTCGCGCGTGCGCTTGCGGGTCATGGCCACCAGGCCCAGCGGCGATTCGCTGGCGATCTGCGCGCGGCCGTGGTCACCGGCCAGCGAGGCCACGAGCGCATCCATGACCTGGCGACGATGGGCCGCCTCGAGCATGTCGATGAAGTCGATGATGATGATCCCGCCCAGATTGCGCAGCCGCAACTGGCGCGCAATCGTCACCGAGGCTTCGAGATTGGTGCGGAAAATGGTCTCTTCCAGATTGCGATGACCGACATAGGCGCCCGTGTTGACGTCCACGGTGGTCAGCGCCTCGGTCTGGTCGATGATCAGGTAGCCGCCGGACTTGAGCTCCACCTTGCGCTCGAGCGCCTTGCGGATATCGTCCTCGACACCGAACAGGTCGAAGACCGGGCGCGGGCCGGTATAGAGTTCGATGCGCGGTACGAGCTCCGGCATGAAGGTGCCGGCAAACTCGACCAGCTGCCCGCAGGCCTTCGGCGCATCGATACGCACGTGCTCGGTCTGTGGTCCGGCACGGTCGCGCAGCACGCGCATTGCCAGCGGCAGGTCCTCATGCACCAGCGCCGGCACACTGGCCTGCTGTGCTCGGGTTGCAACCAGCTCCCACAGCCGGCGCAGGAACAGGAGATCGGCGCGCAGCGACTCGCTGTCCAGCCCTTCGGCCGCCGTGCGCACGATGCAGCCGCAAGTCGTACCGGAATCGGCGAGCACTTCAGTCATCACCGCCTTCAGGCGCGCACGTTCGCTTTCTTCTTCAATGCGTCCGGACACGCCCAGGCTGGTCTCGTTTGGCAGCAGCACCAGATAACGCGAGGGCAAGGTAATGAAGGTCGTCAGACGCGCACCCTTGCTGCCCAGCTGGTCTTTCGCCACCTGTACCAGAATCGTATCGCCCTCGCGCAGCAGCTGGCGGATGTTCGGTTCTTCGCTGGCCGCCGGGGCGGCACCATTCGGCGGCTGTATATCGGAAGCGTGCAGAAACCCGGTGCGCGACATGCCGATGTCGATGAACGCCGCCTGCATGCCGGGCAACACGCGCATCACCTTGCCCTTGTAGATGTTGCCGGTCAGCCCGCGACGGGACGTGCGCTCGATGAAGATCTCCTGCAGCGCGCCATTCTCGACCACTGCCGCGCGGACCTCGCGCGCCGTCACGTTGATGAGGATCTCGTCACTCACCGTCAGCAGTCCTCTCAAGCAGCGGGCCGCTGAAGGTTTCGAGCAGCCGCGCCGTTTCAAACAGCGGCAGGCCCATGACGCCCGAGTAGCTGCCCTTCAGCGCGGATATGAACAGCGCACCCAGACCCTGGATACCGTAGCCACCCGCCTTGTCGGCCGGTTCGCCACTGCGCCAGTATGCGGCTGCCTCGTTGGCGTCGATCGCGCGAAAGCTCACCTCGCTCCGGCTCAGTTCGACGCGCTCGCGCCCGGCATCGGCGATCGCGACGGCGGTCCAGACCTCATGCGTGCGACCGCCGAGACGGGTGAGCATCCGTACTGCATCCGCTTCGTCCACTGGTTTGCCGAACAGCTCGGTGCCGAGCGCCACCGCCGTGTCAGCCGCCACCACCGGGGCATTGCGCGTGCGCGGCAGTTCGAGTCCCGCGCGGGCCTTCGCCGCTGCCAGCCGGCACACCAGATCATCGGCGCCCTCGCCCGGGCGCGGCGTTTCGTCGACCGCCACGCGCAGAACCTCGCAGGCGATACCGAGCTGGGCGAGCAACTCACGCCGGCGCGGCGACCCTGACGCAAGATAGACAAAAGCCCTGGTAGTCACCACATTCAAACCCTTGCTCAGACCTTGTGATAGGGGTGGCCCTGCAGAATGGTCCACGCCCGGTACAACTGCTCGACAACGATCACGCGCACCATGCCGTGCGGAAAAGTCAGCGCCGACAGCGACCAGCTCTGGTTGGCGCGCTTGCGTACTTCATCGGCCAGGCCTTCGGGCCCGCCGATGACCAGCGCGACAGCACTTTCCTCAAGCTGCCAGCGGACCAGCTGCCGCGACAACTCTACCGAGGACCAGGGCTTGCCTCGCTCATCCAGCGTAATCACGAACTCACCCGGTTTCAGGCGTTGCAGGATGCGCTGTCCTTCCTTGGCCCTGGCGACGGCGGGGTCACCCCCCGAGGAGCGCAGCGACAACGGGATCTCGACGAGTTCCGGCTTCAGGTGCGCCGGCAAGCGCTCCAGGTAGGTATCAACGCCCGCACGAACCCAGTCATCGGGGCGGCTGCCGATTGCCAGAATTCTTGTTTTCATGCTGCGCGGGTCCGGTAGCCCCGCCTCCGGCAGGGGTGAGGATGATACACGGCGCCACGCTCCGGCTGGACTGGCAGTAAGCTGGCGGCGCTCAGGCGGTTGCTGCGCTTTCCATGTCCCAAAGGCTTTCCAGCTTGTAGAAATCACGGGCGCGGGGCTGCATGACGTGGACCACCACATCGGCCAGGTCCACGAGAACCCACTCGCCGCTACCCGTCCCTTCAACGCCCAGCGCCGGGACCCCGGCCGCATCGGCCTGCTGGACCAGCCACTCGGCAATCGACCGGACGTGGCGGTCGGAGGTGCCACTGGCCACGATCATGTAGTCCGTAATCGCGGTCTGCCGACGCACGTCCAGCACCCGGACATCGCGGGCTTTCAGTTCTTCAAGGGCTGTGGTCGCCAGACTCAGGAGCTTCTTGCTATGCACGAGATTGCACCTCCTTTGGGCGCAGATAAATACGATTGGTCTGTATGAGTTCCCGGACCCTGTCCGGAACGAGGAAACGGGGATCGCCGCCGGCGGCGACCAGGCTGCGGATCGACGAGGACGCGATCTCCAGCTGGGTTACCTGTCTCAGCAGGATGCCACCGGCCGGTGCCGCAGCAAGTGCAGTGGCCTCATGCAGCTGCCGGTCCGCATAGAGTTGCCCGAGTTCACCATCGAACTGCTGCGTCCAGCCGGGGCGCTGCACCACGACGATGTGGGCCAGATCCGGAATCTCGCGCCAGCGATGCCACGTGGGCAGCCCGAGAAAGGCATCCATGCCGAGGATCAGGACCAGCGATCTTTGCGGCTGGCTGGCACGCAGGGCGACCAGCGTATCGACCGTGTACGAGGGTCCTTCGCGGCGCAGTTCGCAGTCATCGACCACGAAGCCGGGTTGCCCGGCTATGGCCGCTTCAAGCATGTGCAGACGCAGCGGCCCCGGAGCAACAGCTGGTCCGCGATGCGGCGGCAGGCGGCTGGGGATGAATCGGACTTCGGCGAGGCCCAGACCGGTCAGGAGTTCCCAGGCGGTGCGCAGATGTCCGACATGCACCGGATCGAAAGAACCACCGAGCAGACCGACTGGCGCTGGCAAAAGTCCCATCAGCCGAGTTCGGCCGGCGACAGCGGCTCACCCGCCAGTGCCAGCGTGAGTTCAAGCAGGGCGTTCCAGGTTTCACCCCGGCGTACGCCCTTGACGATCTGGTCGGCATCGCCGGCCATGCCGAGCAGGCGGCGCAGCGACGAAGGCTTCCGGCCACGCAGCGCCCGCGCATAGACGCTGACACGCGACTTCCAGACACCGGTTGCCTGTACCGCCTGTTCTAGCGGCATGTCACCACCAGCGCGCGCACCGGCATCCACCAGCACCAGTACTTCGCGGACCAGCGCCCAAAGGACCAGTGGCGCAGCCACGCCCTCTTCGCGCAGACCGTTGAGGATGCGAACAGCGCGTGGCGTATCGCCGGCCAGCGCGGCATCGCCCAGCTGAAAGACATCAAAGCGTGCGCCGTCGGCCACCGCAGCCTGAATCTGCGCCACGCTCAATTGCGCGCCCTCCGGATACAGCAGACCGAGCTTGTCGATCTCCTGCTGTGCGGCCAGCAGATTGCCTTCCACACGGGCCGCCAGCAGCTCGGCACCTTCATCATCGCAGCTGAGCCGCAGGGCCTTCAGTCGCCGGCCGATCCAGTGCGGCAGTTCAGTCGCTGAGGGCGGATGGAGATCGACGGACACGCCGTCTTTCCTGAGGGCCTTGACCCAGGCCGAATCGGCAATCTTGCTGGTCAGCTTCGGCGTGACCACCGCGACGACGTTGCCTTCAGCCGGTCGCGCAGCCAGTTCGCGCAGGGCGCGCGAGCCTTCGTCGCCGGGCGCCGCCGTCGGCAGCCGCAGCACGATCAGCTTGCCGGCGGAAAACAGTGAGCGAACGCTGAGCGAGGCCACCAGGGCGGGCCAGTCGAAGCCACGCTCGACAGTGAAGGATTCACGTTCATCGCAGCCCTGGCGGAGCGCGGCGGTACGCAGCGCATCGAGCGCTTCATTGACCAGCAGTGGCTCGTCACCGGAAAACAGGTAACAGGCTGACAGGCTCCCGCCCGGCGGGGCAGAAAGATGTGCGCCCAACCGCTCAGCACGCAGCTGCATGCACTACCGTCACTCGCCGAGCTGTTTCCAGTCAATCGACTCCTCTTCGAGCAGAATCGGAATCCCCTCACGCACGGGATAGACCAGCCGTCCGTCGCGGGTCACCAGGGCTTCAGTGAGTTGCTCGCCAACAGGGCTCTCGGATCGGGCCCGGACATTGCCGGTTTCGATCGCCGAGTTGAGCCGCGCGAGACGCGTTCCGTCCAGCAGCTGCAGGGGCAGCTTGGTGAGCGGGCAGCAGATGATGTCCAGGAGTTTTTTGTCCATTCGATACGCCAAAACTATAGCACAGGGGTGCGCGGCTCCCGCGCACGACCCCAGGCGACATAATGCTCGGGTACCGGATCAGATCCGCCCTCTGCCCAGGGGTGACAGCGTCCGATGCGGCGCAGCCCGAGCCAGCTGCCACGCATCAGTCCGAAGCGAACAATGGCCTCGGCGGTATAGCTCGAGCAGGTCGGGAAGTAACGGCAGCGCGGACCCAGCCAGGGCGACAGGATCAGCTGGTAGCCGCGGATCAGCCCGATTGCGGCCCGGGTCGGCAGACCGTGCCGGGCTTTCAGCTCGCCGCACATACGGCTGCTGCACGGCGTATGGCACCGATCATCGAATGCAGGCCATTGCTGCGCGTCGGGCTCAGGTGCTGGTCGAGGCCGATCGCGCTGATGAAGTCCGGCGGCGTATCGAGGATCTCCTGCGCCCGCCGGCCGTTATAGATGCGCATCAGGATCGCGATCAGCCCGGAGACGATCGCCGAATCACTGACGGCCTGAAAGGCGAGCCGGTCGCCCTCGACATGCGTGACCAGCCAGACCTGCGACTGGCAGCCCTGGATCTTGTGCGCCTCGGTTTTTTCAGCCTCGGGGAATGGCGGCAACTGCCGGCCCATGTCGATGATGTACTGGTAGCGGTCCACCCAGTTGTCGAACAGCGCGAAGTCACCGATCAGCTCCTGCTGCGCCTCGGTGATCGACTGGTCCTGTTCTGCCGTACTCATCCGGCGCTCCGCCGCCAGCGCGTGCCCTCGGCGCCGTCTTCGATCAGGATGCCGGCTTCGACCAGTTCGTCGCGGATCTGGTCCGCCAGCCTGAAGTCGCGACTCGCGCGTGCCGCACGCCGTGCCGCGAGCATGGTCTCGATCTGCTCGGCCGACAGGCCATCGCTGACTTCGGTCATGAACCAGGCGTTCGGGTCGGTGCCGAGCAAGCCGAGCAACGCGGCACTCGCACGCAGACGGGCCGCGAGTGCGGCACGCTCGGCCGGGTCAGTGCTGCGATTGGCATCGCGGGCGAGGTTGAAGAGCACGGCCAGTGCCTGCGGCGTGTTCAGGTCGTCGTCGAGCGCGGCGATGAAGTCGGGATCGGGTGCGGATTCGAGCGCCTGCCAGCCTTCCACATCGCGCAGCGCGCCGTAGAGGCGATCGAGCTTGCGCTGCGCCTCGGGCAGCACCTCGCTGGTCCAGTCCAGCGGCTGCCGGTAGTGCGCCGCCAGCAGTGCGAGCCTGATCGCCTCGCCAGGCGCCTGCTCGAGCAGATTGCGCACCAGCAGCACATTGCCGAGCGACTTCGACATCTTGGTGTGGTCCACATTGACGAAACCGTTGTGCAGCCAGTACCGGGCAAACAGCGCGCCGCCGTTCGCGCAGCTGCTCTGTGCGATCTCGTTCTCGTGGTGCGGAAATATCAGGTCGTTGCCGCCACCGTGTATGTCGATGGTGGGACCGAGATGCTCGGCGACCATTGCCGAGCACTCGATGTGCCAGCCGGGCCGGCCGCGCCCCCACGGGCTGTCCCAGCCCGGCAGATCGGGCGTGGACGGCTTCCACAGCACGAAATCCCCGGCGCCTTCCTTGTAGGGCGCCACTTCCACCCGTGCGCCAGCCAGCAGCTCGCGCTGATCGCGCCGCGACAGCGCACCGTAGTCGGCATAGGAAGCGACGCGAAACAGCACATGCCCCTCCGCGGTATAGGCATGGCCACTGTCGATCAGGCCGCTGATCATGCGAATGATGCTGGCCAGATGCTCCGTGGCCCGCGGCTCGATGTCCGGCGGCAGGACGCCAAGCGCCCGCATGTCGGCATGGTAGGCCGTGGCATACCGGGCGGCGATCTCGCCGATAGGCACTCCCTCCTCGGCTGCGGCCCGGTTGATCTTGTCATCGATGTCGGTGATGTTGCGCGCGTAGGTCAGCTGATAACGCGTACGCAGCAAGCGGGCCAGCACATCGAAAACCACGGCCGGCCGCGCATTGCCGATATGCGGAAAGCTGTAAACGGTCGGGCCACAGACGTACATGGTCACCCGCCCCGGCTGCAACGGGGCAAAAGGCTCTTTTTGGCGCGTGCGCGTGTTGTACAGGCTGAGAGTCATGGGCAGGACCGTGCGGAAGGCTGGCTATAATACCAAGCTGGTCCTGTCCGCAGGATCGTCCGCCCCGAGGAATATGAGATGAATCCGGCAGCACCCTTCGCCCCGCGCAAGACCGTCGAACAGGTCGAGGAAGGCCACGACCTGGCGCCCAAATTTGACGCACAGGGCCTGATCACCGCCGTCACCACTGATTACGCCAGTGGAGAGCTGCTGATGGTCGGCTACATGAATGCCGAGGCGCTGGGCCTCACCATCAGTACCGGCGAGGCCCACTACTGGAGCCGCAGCCGCCAGGTGCTGTGGCACAAGGGCGCCACCAGCGGGCTGGTGCAGAAGGTCCGCGAACTGCTGGTGGATGACGACCAGGACTGCATCTGGCTGCGCGTCGATGTCATCGGCGGGGCCAGCTGCCACGTCGGCTATCGCAGCTGCTTCTACCGGCGCATCCCGGGAGTCGGCAAAGGTGCCGGCGATGGCCGCCCCCTGCCGCTCGAATTCACCATGACTGAAAAGGTCTTTGACCCGGAAATCGTCTACCCCGGCCAGCCGAACCCCACCCAGCTCTGACCCGCCCGCGGCGCCATGCAAACCCGGCCACTGCCAGCCGGGAGTAGCGGGCAAAATCGTTATTGCCAGCGTGCGGCAGGCAGTTCGTCGCCGAGACGGCGGGCCTGCACCAGGATCCATGTCTGACGGGCGCGGACATGGAGCGAGGGATTGCGCACGCTGAACCGTTGCGGATTGGGCAGGACGGCGGCGAGCAACGCGGCTTCGGGCTCATTCAGGGACGCGGCGGGCTTGTTGTAGTACTGCCGGGCTGCGGCTTCGACACCGAACACATGCGGGCCGAACTGGGCAAGGTTCAGGTAGAGCTCGAGGATGCGCGCCTTGGGGCAGCAGATCTCCAGCCACATCGTGAACCATGCTTCCAGGCCCTTGCGCAACCAGCTTCGAGCGGGCCACAGCCAGAGATTCTTCGCCACCTGCTGGCTGATCGTCGATGCGCCGCGCACCTGCCTGCTGCGCCCGTTTCGCTGCCAGGCCTTGCGGATGGATTCGAAATCAAAACCCGAATGGTCCAGAAACTTCTGGTCCTCGGCAGCCATCACCGCCAGTGCGGCGCGGCGGCTGATCCTTGCGCGCGGCTGCCAGTCATAACGCACCCGCGCAGCCAGGCTCCCCTGCTCCACCAGGTTCTGCAGCATGAAACTCGAGGTGAGTGGTGGCAGCCAGCGCAAGGGCAGCACCAGCAGCAGGGTCAGCAACACGAAGCCCGCCACGGCAAGCAGCAGGAAACGCAGGATCCGGTGACGAAATCTGGCGCGGGCCATGCGCAGGATTGACCGGCCGGATCAGTTGATCGCGGCCAGGCGACGACTCACGAGCCCGACCATGTCGCGGCTGATCGTCTGCATGATGAGCTGTTCTTCATTGGCCTTGCCGAGCACCTGTGTTTCGTCGAAGGGATAGTCACGGGTCAGGAAGAGTTCTTCATGGGGAACGACCTCCTTGCCGTTCACCTCCACCGAGAATGTCACCCGGTAGTAGACCTCATATTCGGCTGGCACATTGCGCGCGGTCACCGTGAGCGTGCGGCGCCCGGTCTCGTCGCTGTGTATCCTGATGACGGTACGCGCCTCAGCCGGATCTGCGGTCAGCGTGATGTCGTTCCTGCGCAGGGTACTGACCAGTTCGCGATAGAACAGGCTGTAGCGGTCGCCGGTCTGGATATAGGTCACTGCCATATCGGCGGGAAATTCCGGCGCGGTGCGGAAATGGAAACCGCAGGCCGTCAGCCACAGCAGGCTGCAGCCGAGCAGCGCACGGCTGATGCCGCGTTTCAGACGGGTCTCAGACCACCACATTGACAAGCTTCCCGGGAACCACGATCACCTTGCGAACCGGCTGTCCGGCAACAAAGCGCTGCACGTTATCGTCGGCAAGCGCTGCTGCCCGGACCTCGGCCTCGCTGGCGCCAGTCGCTACTGTAACCCGTCCGCGCACCTTGCCGTTCACCTGAACGACGATCCCGACCGTGGCAGCAACGAGCGCAGCGGGATCTGGCTGCGGCCAGGGCTCGTCGATGATCGCACCCGCATGGCCGAGTACCCGCCAGAGCCGGTGACAGATGTGCGGAACGATCGGCGAGAGCATGAGCAGCGAGAGTTCCAGCGCCTCATGGATCACGGCGCGATCGGCCGGCGTCGCCGTTTCGGCGCGCACCACGCTGTTAAGCAGCTCCATCACCGCGGCGATCGCGGTGTTGAAGGTACGCCGGCGACCGATGTCATCGCTGACTTTTGCAAGTGTCTGGTGCACCTGGCGGCGCAACGCACGCTGCGGCTCGGTGAGCGCGGCGGCATCCACCTTGCCGGCCGGACCGCCAGCCGCATGACCATGGACCGCTTTCCAGACCCGCCTGAGAAAACGTGAGGCACCCTGCACGCCTTCGTCCGACCACTCAAGCGACTGCTCGGGCGGCGCGGTAAACATCGTGAAGAGCCGCGCGGTATCCGCACCCAGCGTATCGACGAGCGCCTGCGGGTCCACGCCGTTATTGCGCGATTTCGACATCGTGCCGATGCCGCTGGTCTGCACCGGCTCACCGTCGGCAATCAGCACATGACCCGGCTGGCCGGACGCGTCTTCGCGTACTTCGACTTCGGTCGGATTGAAGTAAGCCAGTCGCCCGGTATCGGTCTTGCGGAAGTAGATGTTGTTCAGCACCATGCCCTGCGTGAGCAGACGGGCGAAGGGCTCATCGAGCTGCAGCAGGCCGAGGTCGCGCATCGCGCGGGTCCAGAAGCGCGAATAGAGCAGGTGCAGGATGGCGTGCTCGATGCCGCCGATGTACTGGTCGACCGGCAGCCAGTAGCGCACCCGCTCGTCGACCATCGCCGCATGGTTGTCAGCGCAGGCAAAACGCAGGAAATACCACGACGAATCCACGAAGGTGTCCATGGTATCGGTTTCGCGCCGCGCCGCCTGGCCGCACTTCGGGCAACTGCAGTTGACGAAATCGGCGCGCTTGTTGAGCGGGTTGCCGCTGCCGTCCGGCACACAATCCACGGGCAGCACCACCGGCAGCTGATCGTCCGGCACCGGCACATCACCGCAGGCCGGGCAATGAATGATCGGAATCGGCGTGCCCCAGTAGCGCTGGCGTGAGATTCCCCAGTCGCGCAGCCGGAACTGCACGCGTTTCTTGCCCAGTCCCTTCTTTTCCAGCGCGGCCGCAATCGCATCAACCGCCGCCTGGAAATCCAGTCCGTCGAAGGCACCGGAGTTCATCGTTATGCCGTGCTCGGCGTATTCCGGTTGCCAGGGAGCCGTGGTATCGGTGCAAGCGCCGGTCGCCGGGCGGATCACGCAACGGATCGGCAGCGCGTACTTCGTCGCAAACTCGAAGTCTCGTTCGTCATGCGCTGGCACGGCCATCACCGCGCCCTCGCCGTAGCCCATCAGCACATAGTTGGCGACCCAGACCTCGAGCTCGGCACCCGACAGCGGGTGGATCACGTGCAGACCGGTCGGCATGCCGCACTTCTCGGCGGTAGCGAGATCGGCCTCCATCACGCTGCCGCTCTTGCACTCATCGATGAAAGCCGCGAGTTGTGGCTTGTTGCGCGCCGCGGCCGTAGCCAGCGGATGCTCGGCCGCCACCGCACAGTAAGTTGCACCCAGCAGGGTATCCGCGCGGGTCGTAAATACTTTCAGCGCGCCGTCTGCGCTGGCGGCCGCACGCGCCGAGTCGGCATAAGGGAAGGCGATTTCCACGCCCTCGCTGCGGCCGATCCAGTTGGCCTGCATCAGCCGCACCCGCTCCGGCCACTCGGACAGCGTGTCCAGCGCTTCCAGCAGCTCATCGGCATAGGCGGTGATGCGCATGTAGTACATCGGGATCTCGCGCTTCTCGACCACCGCACCGGTGCGCCAGCCGCGCCCGTCGATCACCTGCTCGTTGGCGAGCACGGTCTGGTCGAGGGGATCCCAGTTCACGGTGCCGGTCTTCTGGTAGACGATGCCCTTCTCGAGCAGCTTCAGGAACAGCCACTGGTTCCAGCGGTAGTACTCCGGCTGGCAGGTGGCGAACTCGCGGTCCCAGTCGATGCCGAAGCCGAGCGAGCGCAGTTGCTTGCGCATGTAGGCGATGTTGTCCCAGGTCCATGTCGCCGGCGCCACGCCCTGGGCCATCGCCGCGTTCTCCGCCGGCAGGCCAAAGGCATCCCAGCCCATCGGCTGCAGCACGTTCCTGCCGAGCATGCGCTGGTGCCGTGCGATCACGTCGCCGATCGTGTAGTTGCGCACATGGCCCATGTGCAGCCGGCCACTCGGATAAGGGAACATCGACAGGCAATAGAACTTCTCGCGGGCAGGATCCTCCTGCGCACGAAAACTGCCCTGCTCCGCCCACCAGCGCTGGGCCTCGGCCTCGACGTCCTGGGGGTTGTAGGGGGTCTCGCTACGGGGTGCTTCGTTCACGGATACGGTGCTTGCAAGTTATCGAAAATGGCTGGCAAGGATACACCGGCACCATTCAGCTGACGCTATCGCCCCCGCACTCGAGGAACACATCTTCCACCGGATAGCCGAAGAAGGTATGGAAGCGCACCTGCGCGGTGTATTCGCGCATGACGGCCGCATCGGGATCCGCGGAAGTCTTGCCAAGAGCAGGCCGGCGGACCTTGTCATTCGATGACGGCAGGGAAGCCGAACTGGCCGCTTTCAGGCAGTGTCCGGGCTTGAAGGTAACCGCCACCACGCGCCCGGCAGGTGCAACGAGGCGTTGAAACGCACTGTCCCGGTGCCGCTGAGCCATGTCGTAGGCGTTCCTGGCCACCTTGTAGGCAAGCGGATCGCCGCGAAAGCTCTCGATGCCGTCGTCAATTACCAGGCGGCCGACGGTGATGCTGAGCAGTGGCAATACCACCACACTGACGAGCAGAAAACCCAGCGCAAGCAGCAGAATTCGCATCAGGCACCCGAGACCGGTTTTGCGTTGGCGTCGTGCGAGCGCCAGCCGGCAGTCCGGACCGGCGCCAACGAGCAGCGCCCGCTCAGGTAAACAGCACCCTCAACCGGTCAGCGCCATGCGTGAGCACGAGGACGATGAGCGCGACTGCGAGCCAGGTGTGCATGTCGAAGAACAGTGCGCGCAACACCGGGTTGCTGTCCGCAAGGGACGAAATATCGACGAAGCCGAATGCCTTCACGTCGTAGTCGTTGTACAGCGCCACACAAAAACCGAGCACCGGCTGTATCAGCAGCAAGGGATAGAAGATCCACTGCAGCACGATCGGCCAGCGCTTCCACCAGTTCGGCGGCGTGTAGAGGTTGTTCTTCTTGCGCCACCACCAGCGGATGATCATGAGCGTGAAGACCATGATCCCGACACCCGAGTGGATCGAGATGAGGATCTCTTTCACGTTCAGATCAAAGGTGGCGATCCGCCATCCGGACATCAGGTTGAAGCCGATAAACACACCGGCAATCCAGTGCAGCACCTTGGCGACAGTGTACTGGGAGGCTTTTGTTGAAGACATGGGCTGTGATCCTTGGGTCGACACTCGGAAACCTGGTGGAGAAGTTTAGTATGAATTCGGCCGGGGATGGCATCCCTGCCGCCCCTGCCGCCTAATCCGTCGATGCATTCCCGGGCCTGCGGCGGGACACGAAGGGCAACAATAACAGCAGCAGGCATGCGCCAAGTACCGGCGTATTGCCGAAGCGGACCCACGGGGTTGCACCGCTGAAGGGCTGCGCCGTTCCGGTCACGATCGCGACGCCGAACTGTTTGCCGCGCTCGATGACCCTGCCCTGCTCATCGATGATCGCCGTGATGCCGGTGTTCGTGCTGCGCAACATGTAGCGGCCGGTTTCGAGAGCGCGGAAGCGCGCCATCTGCAGGTGCTGGTGCGGCGCAATTGAATCGCCGAACCAGGCATCGTTGCTGACATTGACGAGCAACCCGGCGGCGGGCAGAAAGCTGCGCAATTCGGTGCCGAAGACGTCTTCGTAGCAGATGGTCGGCGCAAGTGCGACACCGGGCATCTGCAGGGGCAACTGGTGAGCCGGGCCCGCATCGATGTCCTGATAGGGCAGATTCATCATTCGCAACATGTTGCGAATGAAGTCCGGCACCGGGAAGTATTCGCCGAAAGGCACGAGGTGCCGCTTGTGATAGAGGCCTGCACCCTTGCCGATCATCAGCAGGGAGTTGTGGAAGGCCTTGGTGTCGAACTCGTAGGTGAGAATGCCGAGCACGATGGTCTGGTGGCGCGCCTTGGCGAGTTCGGCGAAGGCCGTGAGGTAGTCCTCGACTTCATGCGCGAGCGCCGGGATGGCGGCCTCGGGCCAGATGATGAGTTCCGGCTTGTCGAGACCGATGGTGAGCTTGCTGTACAGCGCCTGGGTGGACTCGAGTTCTTCAGCCAGCCACTTGCGGTCCTGCGTGATACCACCCTGCACCAGCGCAACCTGCAGCGGATCGCCATGCGGCGTGGTCCACTGCAGCTCGTCCAGCAACAGGGTGCCGGCGGCGATCAGGCCGATCACGAGCAGCCCGGCAAGTCGTGGGCGCAAGCTTCCGCCCGGCAACACGACGAGCGCACCGGCAATCAGCAGCACCAGCAGGGATATCCCGTGCACGCCGACCACCGGTGCCCAGACCGCGAGCGGCCCGTCGATCTGGCTGTAGCCGACGCTCAGCCAGGGAAAGCCGCCGAACAACCAGCCCCGCAGCCATTCGATGAGCGTCCATCCGGCCGGCAGGATGGCGAGACACTGCCAGGCGCGGGCGCGGCCCGGCACCAGGCTGCAGAGCAGGATCCAGACCGCGTGATAGAGCGACATGATGAGAATCAGCAGCAGCACGATGGCGCCGGCAATCGGCGGCGCCAGGCCGCCGAAATCGTGGATGCTGATGTAGAGCCAGTACGTGCCCGTGACGAAGGCACCGAAACCGAACACGAAGGCACGCCGCACACGCTCGCGGAGCGCCTGCCCATCGAGCAGCAGAAACAGTCCGGCAAACAGCAGCGGCGTAAGCCACCAGAGTGCAAAGGGAGCAAAGCCAAGCGGCAGACAGGCACCGCCGGCAAGCGCCAGCAAGAGTCCGCGACTGGTCAGCAGGCGACGGATCACCACGGGCTTGCGCTGGTATCAGGCTGCGGCAGTGTCGCCGTCTTCAGCAGCGGCCGCACGGCGCGTAACCTCGACGCTGTGGATACGGCGCCGGTCCGCCTGCAATACGCGGAACTGGAATTCACCGACGGTCACGGTTTCGCCCCGGCGTGGCAGGTGCCCCAGCGCATACATCACCAGTCCGCCAACCGTGTCGTAGTGCTCATCCTCCAGCGCAGTGCCAAAGAACTCGTTGAACTCTTCGATGCGGGTCAGCGCACGCAGGTGATAGCAGCCAGGGTCCTGCTGCTGGATCGGACCGGCCTCGGCTGCATCGAATTCATCGTCGATCTCGCCGACGATCTCCTCGAGCACGTCCTCGATGGTGATCAGCCCGGCGATGCCGCCATATTCATCGACCACCACGGCGAGGTGCTTGCGGCTCATGCGCAGCTCCTTGAGCAGCCGGTTGAGCCGTTTGCTTTCCGGAATGAAGGTCGCCGGACGCAGCCAGCGCGTGATATCGAAGGCCTGGTCGGGCGCTTCAACGAAGTAGCGCAACACGTCCTTGGCGAGCAGGATGCCAACCACTTCTTCGCGGTCGTTGCCGATCAGCGGGAACCGCGAGTGGCCACTCTCGACGATGGTCTTCAGTATTTCATCGCGCGAGGCATCACGTTCCAGCACCACCATCTGCGAGCGCGGCACCATCACATCGCGTACCTGCATCTCGGAAACCGCCAGCACACCCTCGAGCATCGCGAGTTCGTCGGCATCGAGCACCGTGCGGTCGTGCGCATCGCGCAACAGCTGGAGCAGGTCCTCGCGGGTGGCGGTATCGCCCCTGATTACCTGCCGCAGTCGGCCAAACCAGGTCCCGCCTGATCGTTCGTCGGTATCGTCGCCAGTCATGATGGCTGCATTCTACTTGGTTCCGGCACGAGCGTCGGTGACATAGGGGTCCGGAAAGCCCAGTCCCGCCAGCGCCGCGGTCTCCAGCCCCTCCATGCGCACCGTATCGGCCTCGCCGTCGTGCGTGTGGCCAAGCAGATGGAGGGTGCCATGCACGACCAGATGGGCGAGATGGGCGAGCGGCGCCTTGCCCTGCTCGGCCGCCTCGCGGACCACCACCGGCAGGCAGATCACCAGGTCGCCGAACTCTGCCGGCACATCATCCGGCAAACCGGCGGCAGCGAGATCAGGGGGTGGAAAGGCCAGCACATTGGTCGGCCCCGGTTTGTCGCGCCAGGTCTGGTTGAGCTCGGCGCCTTCATCCGCACCGACCAGCCTGATCGCCAGTTCGCCGTTGCGCCGGCTGCCGGTCGCCCGCATGGCGGCACAGACCCAGCGCTCGAAGTCGGCACCATCCGGCACCGGAGCCTCGCCCGTAGCAAGCTGCACGTCGATATCGACGCGTGGTCCCGGCGGTTCAGCCCCCACCGCGCCGCTCGTCTTCTTTCGGTGCAGCCGCCGTCTCGAAACGCTGATAGGCCTCGACGATGCGCTGCACGAGCGCATGGCGGACGACATCGCCCGCAGTGAAGTAGGTGAAATTGATCCCCACCACGCCCTGCAGGACCTGCGTTGCATGCCTGAGACCGGAAACCTGGTGCCTGGGCAGATCGATCTGGGTCAGGTCACCGGTAATCACGGCACACGAACCGAAGCCGAGCCGGGTTACCAGCATCTTCATCTGCTCGATGGAGGTGTTCTGCGCCTCGTCGAGGATCACGAAGCTCTCGTTGAGCGAGCGGCCGCGCATGAAAGCCAGCGGGGCCACTTCGATGATGTTGCGCTCGATCAGCCGTGCCACGCGGTCGAAGCCCATCATCTCGTAAAGCGCGTCGTACATCGGGCGCAGGTAGGGATCCACCTTCTGCGACATGTCGCCGGGCAGGAAGCCGAGCCGCTCGCCGGCCTCCACCGCCGGACGCACCAGCACGATGCGCCGTACGCGCTCCTCTTCCAGCGCCGCCACGGCGCTGGCCACCGCCAGATAGGTCTTGCCGGTACCGGCCGGACCGATACCGAAACACAGGTCATGGCTGCGGATCGCTTCGAGATAGGCGCGCTGATTGCTGCCGCGGGGCCGGATATGCAGGCGCCGCGTCTTCATGGTCAAACCGCCGTCATCTGCGGACCCGGCACTTTGCGCCGCCGCGTGCTCCATCAGGTTCTCCTGGATCGTCATGTGCAGGCGCTGTGCATCGACCGGCGCTGTTGCCGCCAGACGGAACAATTCGCGCAGGATACGGCTACCCGCTTCTACTGCAGCCGGCGCACCGCTGAGCCGGAAACGGTCGCCGCGATTGCTGATGAGGATATCGAGCCGCCGCTCGATCTGCCGCAGGTTTTCATCGAACTGGCCGGACAGGTTGGCGAGCGCCGCATTGTCAGGCGATTCGAGCAAAAGCTCCTGCGTTTCGGAAGCGGGTTCGGGGCTCGTTTCAGGACCAGGCATGTGTGTCGGCGGTCCTCAGGCCGCCACAGCAGAAGACACGAGCCGGCCGCGCAACGAATTGGCCATCGCTTCGGTGATCAGCAGGTCCACGAAGCGCCCGATGCGGTCCGGCGGCCCGTCAAAATTTACCCAGCGGTTGTTGCTGGTCTTGCCCGCGAGCTGGTGCGGATTCTTGCGCGATGGCCGTTCGACCAGCACTCGCTGCACGGTACCGATCATGTTACGGCTGATCGACCGTGAATGCGCGGTGATCTTCGCCTGAAGGACGGCAAGCCGGCGCAGCTTTTCTTCTTCGGGCACCGGGTCCGCGAGCGCCGCCGCCGGTGTGCCGGGCCGCGGGCTGTAGACAAAGCTGAAAGACTGGTCAAAGCCGATGGCCTCGATCAGCTGCATGGTGGCCGCGAAATCCTCGGCTGTCTCGCCGGGGAAACCAACGATCAGATCTGTCGAGATGCTGATATCCGGCCGTACTGCGCGCAGGGCACGGATCTTCTGCTCATATTCGGCAACCGTATGCCCGCGCTTCATCAGTGTGAGGATCCGGTCCGAGCCACTCTGCACCGGCAGATGCAGATGGTTGGCAAGCTTCGGCACGCGCGCATAGGCATCGATCAGGCGATCGTTGAACTCCCGCGGGTGCGAGGTGGTGAAACGGATTCGCCCGATGCCCTCGATCAGGGCGACATAGTTGATCAGCAGGGCGAGGTCTGCGAATTTCCCGTCGTGGGTGGGGCCGCGGAAACCGTTGACGTTCTGTCCGAGCAGCGTGACTTCCCGCACGCCCTGTGCCGCAAGCCCGGCGACCTCGGCAACCACATCGTCGAGCGGCCGGCTGACTTCTTCGCCGCGCGTATAAGGCACGACACAGAAGCTGCAATACTTGCTGCAGCCTTCCATGATCGACACGAAAGCCGTCGGACCGTCCGCCCGGGGCTCGGGCAGACGGTCGAATTTCTCGATCTCCGGGAAGCTCACATCGACCACGGCCCGACCGCGCGCGCGGATTTCGTCGATGAAGCCGGGCAGGCGATGCAGTGTCTGCGGGCCGAACACCATGTCGACGAAGGGTGCGCGGCTGCGAACCGCCTCGGCTTCCTGACTGGCGACGCAGCCACCGACGCCGATCAGCAAGCCGGGGCGCTGCTCCTTGAGTTCGCGCCAGACCCCGAGGTGCGAAAAAACCTTTTCCTGGGCCTTCTCGCGTATCGAGCAGGTGTTGAGCAGGAGCACGTCGGCCTCTTCAGGCCGATCGGTCGGTTCCATGCCATGACTGACGCGAAGCACGTCCAGCATGCGGCTGGAATCGTACTCGTTCATCTGGCACCCGAATGTCTTGATGTAAACCTTGCCCGGCATAGGCTGGACAGGCTATCACCTAGCGGATGAAGCCCATACTCTCCAGTTTCACCAGGATCCGGTGGGCGGCCTGGTCAGGGCTGATACCCTGCGTGTCGATCACCACTTCCGGATTCTCGGGCACCTCGTAAGGGTCTGAAATACCAGTGAATTCCTTGAGAATTCCGGCGCGCGCCTTGGCATAGAGGCCCTTGCGGTCACGCTGTTCGCAGACTTCGATCGGCGTGGACACATACACCTCGACGAAGCCACCGACCGGCTCGACGGACTGGCGCACCTTGCGCCGCGTCACCGTATAGGGCGCGATCGGCGCGCAGATGGCCACACCACCGTTCTTGGTGATCTCCGAAGCCACGTAGCCGATGCGCAGGATGTTGAGGTCGCGGTGCTCCTTGGAGAAGCCCAGCTCGCTCGACAGGTTCTTCCGTACCAGGTCGCCGTCGAGCAGCGTCACGCGACGACTGCCGTTTTCGAGCAGCTTGGAGAGCAGCGCCCGGGCCACGGCCGACTTGCCGGAGCCCGACAGGCCGGTAAAGAAGATCGTGAAGCCCTGCTTGTGGCGGGCCGGGTGGGTCTTGCGCAGTTCTTCGACCACCTTCGGGAAGGAGAACCACTCGGGAATGTCGAGCCCCTCGTTGAGGCGACGGCGGAATTCGGTACCGGAGATGTTCAGCACCTTTTCATCCTTGCCGACCTCATCAGCCGGGACGTACTGGGCGCGGTCTTCGATGTAGACCATCTCCTTGAACGGCACCATCGTGATGTCGAGTTCAGTCTCGTACTGCGCCATCAGTTCCTGCGCATCGTAGGGCCCGTAGAAGGGTTCGCCCTTCGAGTCGTTACCGGGACCGGCGTGGTCGCGGCCGACGATGAAGTGCGTGCAGCCGTAATTCTTGCGGACTATGGCGTGCCAGATCGCCTCACGCGGACCGGCCATGCGCATGGCCAGGTTCAATAGCGAGAGGGTCGTGGTCTGCTCCGGATATTGCTCGAGCACATGCTCGTAGCAACGCACTCGCGTGTAGTGATCCACGTCACCGGGCTTGGTCAGGCCGACGACCGGCTGGATCAGCAGGTTGGCCTCGCACTCGCGCGCGGCACGAAAGGTAAGCTCCTGGTGCGCACGATGCAGCGGATTGCGCGTCTGGAAGGCCACGACCTTGCGCCAGCCCAGCTTGCGGAAACGGCCACGCAGTTCAGCCGGCGAGTCGCGCCAGAGCTTGAAGTCGTAGTGGGTCGGCGGCTCGACGCCGCGCACCGTGCCGCCCACATACACGGGACCGGCCGTGTTCATGATGTAGTCCACGCCGGGATGCTTCTGATCCTCGGTGCCATAGACGGCCCAGGCTTCCTTGGCCTTGTCCGGGGTCCAGATGTCCTGGATCTGCAGCGTGGCGATCAGCACGCCCTCCTGGTCACGCAGCGCGATGGACTCGCCAACCTTGATGGTATCGGCAAAGGCCTTGCTGATATCGAGATTGATCGGTATCGACCAGATCACTCCGGACTTCAGGCGCATGTCACGCAACACATGCTCGTAGTCGTCCTTGCCAAGGAAACCTTCGAGGGGCGAGAACGCGCCGTTCAGGATCAGCTCCAGATCGCAGAGCTGCCGTTCGCTGAGATCCCAGGACTTGTATTTCTGTGCTGCCTTCTTCTCGGCTTCAGCCGCTGCTTCGCCAAGATAAAGCTGCTTGAGCTCGCCGCCGTGTGGTTCCTTGAACGCACCCATGGTCACTTATTCCTCTGAGTAAGGTTGTTATGTCGTTGTCCGGGTCTGGAAAAAAGATCGGCGCACCTAAAGTGCGCCGATCAGCATTCGTGCGGGGCATGCCCGCTTGGCGTCCGGGGTTCTAGAACGGTATGTCGTCATCGAACTCCGGTGAGTCGACTGTTGCAGCCGGGGCCTTCGCCTGGGGCTTTCGGGCCGGGCGCGAGCCCGACTCAGCACCGCCAAAACTGTCGCCCTCGTCCTGGGATCCACCGCCCATACCGCCACCGCCGCCGCGGCCACCGAGCATCTGCATCTGGTCGGCGATGATCTCGGTGCTGTAGTGGTCTTTTTGTTCCTTGTCCTGCCACTTGCGCGTACGCAGGCGGCCTTCGATATAAACCTGCGAGCCTTTTTTCAGGTATTCCGCCGAGATCTCGGCCAGCTTGCCGAACATGGCCACGCTGTGCCATTCGGTACGCTCCTGCTGCTCGCCGGTCTCCCGGTCCTTGAAACTCTCGGAGGTCGCAATGCGGAGATTGGTGACCGCCGAACCACTGGGCATATAGCGGGTTTCCGGATCCTTGCCGAGGTTGCCGATCAGGATCACCTTGTTGATGCCACGTGCCATATCGTTTCCAGCTATTGCCAACGTCGGAGGAGCCAAGAATACACGCCGGCTGGCATGCATTCGTCCATGGCCACATTGTAAGCAGGGCCACCCCAAAAGCCATCCGGATTTCTGGTCATATCCTTATGCAATGCAAGGTAGCCGCACGCCGGCCGAATCAGGGGGCCGGTTTGGGTTGCGCCCGCCCCGCCCCGTATAGTTAGCGGTTCACTCCCGACCGGCCCTGTCCCTTGGCAATGCAGTACATCAGCATCCGCGGCGCGCGGACCCACAATCTCCGCAATCTGGACCTGGACCTGCCCAGGGACCGGCTGATCATCATTACCGGCCTGTCGGGCTCCGGAAAGTCCTCGCTGGCTTTCGACACGATCTATGCCGAGGGCCAGCGCCGCTACGTGGAGTCCCTGTCGGCCTATGCCCGTCAGTTCCTGTCGATGATGGACAAGCCTGACGTGGACCATATCGAGGGCCTGTCGCCGGCCATCTCCATCGAGCAGAAGACCGCCTCCCACAACCCGCGCTCCACGGTCGGTACGGTCACCGAGATCTATGACTACCTGCGGCTGCTGTTTGCCCGCGCCGGCACCCCGCGCTGCCCGACCCACGGCCGCGACCTGCTGGCCCAGACGGTCAGCCAGATGGTGGACCAGGCGCTGGCCCTGCCCGAAGGGACGCGCCTCATGCTGCTCGCCCCGGTCGTACAGGCGCGCAAGGGCGAACACATGCAGCTGCTGGCGGAACTGCGTACCCAGGGCTATGTGCGCGCCCGCATCGATGGCGCGCTCTGCGAACTCGACGACCCACCGAAGCTCGACCTGCGTCGCAAACATACGATCGAAGTCGTCGTCGACCGCTTCAAGGTGCGCGAGGACGTCAAGCAGCGTCTTGCCGAGTCCTTCGAGACGGCGCTGAAGCTCGCTGATGGCGTGGTACGCGTAGCGCCGATGGATCCGGACACAGCGGACGCGCCGGCCGAGATGCTGTTCTCCGACCGCTTCGCCTGTCCGGTCTGCAGCTTCAGCATTGCCGAACTCGAGCCGCGGCTGTTCTCCTTCAACAACCCGGCCGGCGCCTGTCCGAGCTGCGACGGTCTGGGCGTCAAGCAGTTCTTCGATGCCGAACGCGTGGTTCGCTATCCTGATCTGAGCCTGGCCGGCGGCGCAATCCGCGGCTGGGACCGGCGCAATGCCTGGTATTTTTCGATGTTGCAGAGCCTGGCAAAGCACTACAAGTTCGACAGCGAGTTGCCCTACAGCGAATTGCCGGAACGCATCCGTGAAATCCTGCTCCACGGCAGCGGCGAAGAAAGCATCCAGTTCAGCTACACCACCGGCAACGGCGCCAGCATCCGTCGCAAGCACCCCTTCGAAGGCATTCTGCCCAATCTCGAACGCCGCTATCGCGAAACAGATTCCGGCATGGTGCGCGAAGAACTCGCCAGGTTTCTCAGCAGCCAGCCCTGTCCGGAGTGCGCGGGCACGCGCCTGAATACGGCAGCGCGCCATGTCTATGTGAGCGACAAGTCGATCGCGGCGGTGACCACGATGTCGGTGGCACATGCGCTGGAGTTCTTCCAGAACCTGCAACTCGAGGGTTGGCGCGGCGAGATCGCCGCCAAGGTGGTCAAGGAAATCCAGAATCGCCTGCGCTTTCTGGCCGACGTCGGTCTCGACTACCTGTCACTGGACCGCAGCGCTGAAACCCTGTCGGGCGGTGAAGGCCAGCGCATCCGGCTCGCGAGCCAGATCGGCTCGGGGCTCGTTGGCGTCATGTACATCCTCGATGAGCCGTCGATCGGGCTGCACCAGCGCGACAACCGGCGCCTGCTCGATACGCTGCTGCACCTGCGCGACCTCGGCAACACGGTGCTGGTGGTCGAGCACGATGAAGAAGCGATCGCCGCCGGCGATTACGTGGTCGACCTCGGACCTGGCGCCGGGGTACATGGCGGCCAGATCGTCGCCCAGGGCACGCCGGCAGAGATCATGGCCAATCCGGCCTCGATAACCGGCCAGTACCTGTCGGGACAAAAAAAGATCCCTATGCCTGCACGGCGCCAGCCGGTGGATGCGGCGCACTGGCTGGGCATCCGCGGTGCGCGTGGCAACAACCTGGACAATATCGACGTACGCATCCCGCTCGGCGTATTCACCTGCGTGACCGGTGTGTCGGGATCCGGCAAGTCCACGCTGGTCAATGACACCCTGCTGCTCTACACGGCCCAGCAACTCAACGGCAGCAGCGAAGCGCGGCACGCGCCCTGCGACGGTATCGACGGACTCGAGGCAGTGGACCGGGTGATCGACATCAGCCAGAGCCCGATCGGCCGCACCCCGCGCTCGAACCCCGCCACCTATACCGGCGTATTCACGCCGATCCGCGAACTGTTCGCCGCCACCCAGGAAGCGCGCTCACGCGGTTACAAGGCCGGCCGCTTCAGCTTCAACGTCAAGGGCGGACGCTGTGAAGCCTGCCAGGGCGACGGCGTGATCCGGGTGGAGATGCACTTCCTGCCCGATGTCTACGTGGCCTGCGATGTCTGCAAGGGCAAGCGCTACAACCGCGAGACGCTGGAGATCCGTTACAAGGGCAAGACCATCAGCGACATCCTCGACATGACCGTCGAAGATGCCCAGCCCTTCTTCGCTGCCGTGCCGATGATCGCGCCCAAGCTGCAGACGCTGCTGGATGTGGGGCTGTCCTATATCCGCCTCGGCCAGAACGCGACCACCCTGTCCGGCGGCGAGGCGCAGCGGGTGAAGCTCGCCAAGGAACTCTCCAAGCGCGCGACCGGCAACACGCTCTACATCCTCGACGAGCCGACCACCGGCCTGCACTTTCACGACATCGCGCAGCTGCTCGGCGTCCTGCAGAGATTGCGCGACCAGGGCAATACCATCGTGGTCATCGAACACAATCTCGATGTCATCAAGACCGCCGACTGGATCATCGACCTCGGGCCCGAAGGCGGCAATGGCGGCGGGAAACTGATCGCCGAGGGCACACCGGAAGACGTGGCCCGCAACAAGCGCTCATACACCGGACAGTATCTGGCTCCATTGCTGAAGAAGCGATGACCGGGGCCCATGCCACGTGCCCACTCGCAACAAGATACGAATACACCCCGTGAAAACTTATAAGTCGCATGTTATAACGACTTATCATGTACGAATATGAAAATATATCTCGTAATATATAGCGATATATAGTAATTTAAAGGCTTAATATCGTAATATATGGCGACTTTGAAAATATCCAGCTTGCTTACAGATGATGCGGCGCTGCACGAGATCGGCGAGCGTATTGCCGCGCGCCGGATCGATCTGCAGCTGACCCAGGCTGCCGTGGCCGAGCAGGCCGGCATTGCCAAGCGCACCCTCGAACGCATGGAAGCCGGCTATTCCTCGCAACTGTCCAGTCTGATCCGGGTGTTGCGGGTGCTCGATGCCCTGCCCGGTCTGGACAGCCTGATTCCCGAAACCGGCCCACGGCCCATGGATCTCCTGAAGCGCAAGAGCAAGGTGCGACAGCGGGCCTCGGGTCGACGCGCTGCCAGGCCGGCGAACAAGCCCTGGAGCTGGGACAAGGATGCATGAGCACGGTTGGCGAAGTCCGGCTGTGGGGCCGAACCATCGGCGCCGTCGCGCTGCAGGAAGGCGAGGAAGTCGCGGCATTTGAATACGACCCCGCCTTCGCGCAAAGCGGCATCCAGGTCGCACCGATTGCGATGCCGCTGTCCCGACAGGTGTATCGCTTCCCGGAGCTGTCCCGACAGACCTTTCTGGGCCTCCCCGGCCTGCTGGCTGACTCGCTGCCGGACAGGTTCGGCAACGCCTTGATCGATGCCTGGCTGGCCTCGCAGGGCCGGCAGCCGGCATCGTTCAACGCGGTGGAGCGACTTTGCTATACCGGTGAACGCGGCATGGGGGCGCTGGAATTTGCCCCCTCGATCGGCCCAAAGGCACGACAGACGAATCCCATCGAGATCGGGAAGCTCGTGGAGCTCGCGTCAGAGGTATTGACTCATCGAAACAAGCTGCAGGCTTCCTTTACCGACGCCGAGAAGGAGCATGCGCTGAGAGACATTCTGCGCGTGGGCACCTCCGCCGGTGGTGCAAGAGCCAAGGCGGTGATTGCCTGGAACCCTAAAACCAACGAAGTGCGGTCAGGCCAGGTGCAGGCCGCCAGGGGCTTCGAATACTGGCTGCTGAAATTCGACGGTGTCAGCGGCAACAAGGACAAGGAGCTGGAAGACCCGCAAGGCTACGGCATCATCGAGTATGCCTACGCCCTGATGGCGCGGGAGTGCGGCATCGACATCAGCGAGTGCCGCCTGTTTGAAGAGAATGGCCGGCGCCATTTCATGACGCGCCGTTTTGATCGCCTTGCCAGCGGGGAAAAACTGCATATGCAGTCGCTCTGTGCATTGGCGCACTATGATTTCAATCTGGCCGGCGCCTACAGCTACGAACAGGCGCTGCTCGTGATGCGCCAGTTGCAGCTACCCATGCAGTCCATCGAACAGCAGTTCCGGCGCATGGCCTTCAACATCGTGGCCCGCAATCAGGACGACCACGTGAAGAACATCGCTTTCCTGATGAACAAATCAGGCGAGTGGTCGCTCGCGCCGGCCTTCGACGTGACTTACAGCTTCAATCCCTCGGGAGCATGGACGGCCAGCCACCAGATGACGATGAACGGCAAGCGGGACCGGTTCACCATGGACGACTTCAATGCCTGTGCCAGGTCCGCGTCGATGAAACGGGGTCGCGCAGCGACCATCGTTGCCGAGGTGCAGGCCACGGCATCGAAGTGGCGATCGTTTGCCGAGCAAGCCGGCCTGCCGGAGGCGGTCTACGAGAAGATACAGCGGAGCCTGAATTTGCAGCCGTTTGCGTGAGACGGCCACGAAGAGACTCGCGTCGCAAACGCTGCTGTCCCAGCTTTCACCCCACCGCCTTCCAGATCCACCAAGCGCCCACCGAAATGCTGCCAAGTCCTGCGAATCGGCTGATGGCCCGGGCCCAGTTCGATGAAGCCGCAGATGCGCGGCGAAACGCCAGCGCCGCCAGCAGCGCATATGCGGTCATCGCGATGATGGTACCGGCGCCGAATGCCAGCAGGTAAGCCAGCCCCACCGCCCAGGGCTCCATCATCGTGACCGGCACCAACGCCACCACCGCACTGGTGCCAGCCAGTCCGTGCATGAGACCGACCATCGTCATTCCGCGCTTGCCGTGGTCATGATCGTGGTGATCGTGCCCGTCCGAAGAGTGTGCCGACGCGCGAAAATCCAGGTTGCGAGCGCCACGCATGACCCAGACACCAACCGCGACGAGGAGCGCGCCGACCAATGCCTCGCCCAGCGCATCGCAACTGACCGGCCAGCGGAGTCCCGTCGCGATGAGGATGCCTCCGGCGACCAACACGGCGATCGAGTGCCCCAGGCCCCAGCGAAGACCAAACCCGGCAGCATTGCGGAGCGCGGGACGCGTGCTGACAAAAGCGGTAACGGCAATCATGTGATCCACCTCGATGGCATGAGCCAGTCCGAGGAGAAATGCCGTGCTGAGTACGACCTCTGAATTCATCTGGATCCTCGACTGCGAGAAATGCGGGAATAGCCATATTGGCGGCCGTTCGCGTGAAGTGACAGGGATATTTGGCTTAGTATCCGAACCGATATGAGCGATCCCATCAACCAGCAGCCGATCGCGCGCACCATAGGCCGCCGCCAAGTGCGCGAAGGCGGGGCGCTTGGCCCGGCGAATCGCGAAGCAATGGCGCAGTTTGCGCAATACCGGACACGCGGGCCGGATTGAAATACCGGGGATTGCCGCTGCCCGGGAAGCCCTGAAACAGGCCACGCGATGCTGGCGCAGCATGCTGAATGGATTGCAAGGCCTATGCGATACTCACCCCATCCCCGCCCCGACAAGGAAAGGCCGCGATGATCGTCAACTGCATCGCTTACCGCGCTGGTAAAAGCCTCGGCGACATCTCCATCGATGCCATCAGCGATGTACTCAAGGAGCCCCACACCCTCGTCTGGCTCGGCGTGCATGAACCGGACAACCAGCTGTTGCGCAAGGTGCAGGAAGAGTTCTCGCTGCACGATCTCGCCATCGAAGATGCCCAGCACGCGCATCAGCGACCCAAGATCGAGGCCTATGCCGACTCGCTGTTCATCGTCGTCGAGACCGCACAGCTGGACCACCACGAGGTGCGCTTTGGCGAAACGCATCTGTTCGTGGGCCGTAACTTCATCATCACCATCCGGCATGGCGCCTCGGTGAGCTACGCGCCGGTCCGCCAGAAGTGTGAGGCTTTCCCGAATCGTCTCGCACTCGGCCCGGGGTTTGCGCTCTACTCGATCATCGATTTCGTGGTGGACAATTACCAGCCGGTCGCTGAAAGCCTGCAGGCACGCTTCGAGGAACTCGAACTGGATATCTTCGAGAAGTCCTTCGACCGTGAGGCCATCGCCGACCTGTACCGGCTCAAGGGCGAACTCATCAAGTTGCGCAATGCCGTCCTGCCGATCAACGACATCAGCAGCCAGCTGATCCGTTTTCACGAAGACGTGGTGCGCAAGGAACTGCGACCCTATTTCCGCGATATCGAAGACCATGTGAGCCGGATCATCAAGATGACCGACACGGTGCGGGAAATGCTCACCACTGCCATCCAGGTGAACCTGGCACTGGTCACCGTCGGCCAGAACGAAGTCGTGAAGCAGCTGGCCGGCTGGGGCGCCATCCTCGCCATCCCCACGGTGGTATTCAGCATGTACGGCATGAACTTCCACGTCATGCCGGAGCTCCACGCACGCTGGGGTTATCCGCTGGTCGTCGGGATCACGCTGACGGCCTGCGCACTGCTGTTTCGCCGCCTGCGCCGCGCCGACTGGCTCTGACAGAACCCATCCCGGAGAGACCCCATGCACGGCCCGCTGCGCATCATTTTTTCAATCACGCTGCTGTTGATGTGGGCCATCTTTGGCCTGTCTCTGGCAAACGGCAGCTGGACGATGACCAACTGGCTGATGCTCGGCCTCGCACATCTGGGCTGTGCCGTGGTGTTCATCAACTTTGCCTACCTGTTCTCCTACGGCTACGCGCTCAGCATGCTGATCGTTCACCTGGCCATACTGGCGCTCAGGCCCTCTCTGGCTGCCGCATTGATTGCCGGGCTTGCTGCCATCTATGGCGCACGCCTGTGGCGCTTCGTGCACGTGCGCTACCGGGGCGCGTCGTATCGCCGGATCAAGGTTCGCGGTGACACAGCCGACGCCACTTTGCCGGTGGCGCTGCGGCTCTACCTGTGGATCGCCGTGAGCTGGCTGATGACCTTCACGGCAATGACTGCCTGGCGTGTATCCGAAAGCGGCGTGCTGACACCGTGGATCGTGGCCGGTGCGCTGATCATGCTGGCCGGCCTGTTGCTGGAAACTGTTGCCGACCAGCAGAAGCAGGCCGGCAAGGCCCGCAATTCAGACAGCTTTGTCATCGACGGGCTCTACCGGCGCATCCGGCATCCCAATTATCTGGGCGAGATGGTCTTTCAGATCGGACTGATGGTGGCGTGCATCGGCTCGGCACAGAACTGGCTCGAATATGCCGCGTGCCTGATCGGCCCGACCTATATCGTGATCCTGATGTACTACGCGGGTCTCGGTGCCGATGAACAGCAACAGCAGCGCTACGGCGCAGACCCCGCCTACGGGCAATACCGGCAGCGCTCCGGTGCATTTCTGCCCGGCAAGGGCTAGGAAATTCACACTCTTGACGACAACAAATTCCACGATCCCTGCCGCCGCACTGGCCGTCCTTCTGCTGCTCGGAGGCTGCGGCGGAGGCGGATCGTCGGAATCCCCGGCGCCCCCGATCGTCGTCACCAGCCTCCTCGACTCTGCGACGCCTCCGGCGGGCATGACGACGCTCCGCTCGGCACTGGCGCTGGCCGCACCGGGCCAGCCGATCACCTTCGATGCAGCGCTCGATGGCGGCACGATCGCGCTGTCGATCGTCGCCAATGAACACACGATACTGAAGGGCGAGGTGATGGGCATCCGCAATGAGCCCAGCGGCCCCGTCTCGTACCTGATCGGGTACTTCGACCGGGATTACGGTCGATCGGCTCTCGAAGCGCGAAAGAATGTAGTCATCGATGCCTCGAGTCTGCCGCGGGGCATAACGATTGCGTGGACCGGAGGGGACCAGCCCGGCGCACGGGTGCTGGCCGTCGACGGCAATCTCACCCTCACGAACGTCTCGGTCACCGGAGGCAGTAGCGTCGCGGAGGCGATCTCGGTCACGTCTCCATACCCCCAGCCATGGACGCTGGCTCGCGGCGGTGCGCTGGCCGTCTGGGGCACGGCACGGCTCGTGAATTGCACGCTTTACGACAACCACGTCCGCGGTGATTTCGACTCGTCGCGGGATCGCGGCGCGTTCGGCGGTGCAGTCTATGCGGACCTCGTGGAGATGCAGGGTTGTGTTGTCAGCGGCAACTCGGTGCTGGGCGGCGGTGCCGCAGGCGGCGGTGTCTATTCCGTCGGCGGTGCCGGGCACTCGGGGACGAGATCGACGATTGACCAGTCCACGATCAGCGGCAACCGCATCAGCGGCCTGTTCACCTACGGAGCCGGCGTGTATTCGGACGGCGGCAGCATCGGCAACCAGAACAGTCTGGAGCTGACCAACAGCACCATCGCGAGAAATCTCGCCGAGCCCGCACCGGGACTGCCCGGATTCCTTCTGGCGATGGGCTACTGGCGCGGCGGCGGCGTCTACATGTCGAACGGTTACCTCGAGATCCAGAACTGCACGATCGTCGAGAATGAAGTCCGTGGCGTACCCCGCACGGACAGCCTGGGCCGGCGCAATCTCGCGGGCGGTATTGCAGCGACAGTCGGCAATGCGCACGCCACCGAGGACCTGATCATCGGCGACTCGATCGTCGCGGGAAACACGGTGCAGGAGGTCGGTGGGAGCCGCTACGCGCAGGATATCTACACCGGGTCGCTGTTCTACTTCCGCAGTGCGGGCTACAACCGGATCGGTGCACTCGATTTCAGCCAAATCCTCGTTCCGGTCGGCGAGCCCGGTTGGGCGTCGCTGAGCCGCAAGCATTACCCCCAGACTGGTGACGCCGCCGGTGTCGCCTTGACCGACGTCATCGACATGACTGGCGGGATCGCCCGATCGAACACGATCATTTCCGTTGGTACCGACCGGGGCGAGCTGGCGGTGCTGCATTACGCGCCGCAGGGCAACGCTCTCTGGCAGGTCCCGACGTCGGCCTGGCAGATCGAAGAAACTCTCGGCGAATACTCCGTCACGGCTGGTGCCGAGGACAACTTCCTCGAGATCGTGCTCAGCCGACTGGAGAATCGCTACACGCTGCCCGGCTTCGCCGCCGCCTTCCAGGCCGATTTCGAAGCGTTCCTGCAGTCAGTCGATTCGGATTCCGCGACACCTGGAGTGCAGCCCTACACCGATACCTCGGGCGCTCCGATCCAGACACTCGCCGCCACCCGGTTCTTTGGCCCGGCCCGGACCTGGCCACAGCAACTCGAGAACCATCCGTACATCGAGTTCTGGCACCGACTCGACATCGCGCTCGCCGCAGCATCGATTCCGGACCTCGGGCCAGAGTTGCTCGGGGATGCAGCATGGCGCGGGCTCTTCTCGACCGGCCACCTCAACGAGAATCCGGGCATCAACGTGACGATCAGCACGCGGCCGCGACTGACCGTCACGCCACTGCGCGTCGACCAGCTCGGTCGCGCCCGACCCTCGAACTCACCCGCCGATATCGGCGCGATCGAGGTGCCATGAGCGCACAGGCGCTTCAATGTCCGGGTTGCGCACGGAGTGGCGCATCGGCAGCGAGCCGCGCCCAGCTTTCCGGCGTGACGATCAACAGCCCCTGACGGCGGGTCTTGCGTGCCAGCTTGAGCAGATCGCGGTCCCTGGTGATCAGCCAGCCGGCCTGTGTCGAGAAAGCGAGATCCAGGAACTTCTGATCCAGCGGGTCGCGACACACCCAGGGCGCGGCATGAATCGCTTCCACCCGTGATGCCGTTGCCTGCCAGTTCTCAAGCAGCCGGGTCTGGCGTTCCGGCTCTACCGAGAACAGCCCTGGTCGGGCCAGGACCTCGGCGAACTCGGCATCTGTCGCAGCAGAGCGGACCGGTTGCAGCTGGCCGGCCGCAAACGCCGCGTGCAGGGGCTCGACGACGGGATCCCGGAACAGCCAAAGGGCCAGCAGCACATTGGTATCGACGACAGCTTTAACCAACCGGACGCAGACCTACCGCGTGGCGCAGTTCCTTCATGAACGGCACCGAGAGGCTGCGCGCACGTTCGGCACCTTCCTTCAACACACGTTCCACATACCCCGGATCAGCGATCAGCTTTTCATAGTTGCCGCGCGCTTCAGCCAGATGGGCGTCCAGATACTCGAACAGCTCTTTCTTGAGATCGCCCCAGCCGGCCCCCTCGGCATAACGACGGGCCAGCGCAGCGGTCTCTTCCGGCGTGGCGAAAGCCTGATAGATCTCGAACAGGGTTGAGCCCGCAGTTTCCTTGGGCTGGCCGGGCTCCAGCGAGTTGGTCTTGATGCGCATGATCAGCTTTCTGAGCTGGTTCGCCGGCACGAACAGCGGAATGGTGTTGTTGTAGCTCTTGCTCATCTTGCGGCCGTCGAGTCCGCTGAGTACCGCGGTATTCGGCGCGATAACCGCCTCGGGCAGCACGAAATGCTCACCGAACAGATGGTTGAAGCGCTGGCCGATGTCGCGCGCCATCTCCACATGCTGCTTCTGGTCCCTGCCGACCGGCACCCGGTGCGCCTTGAACATCAGGATGTCGGCGGCCATCAGTACCGGATAGGAGAACAGCCCCATGGTGATGCCCTTGTCCGGGTCCGCATCGCCGGCTTCCTGGTTGGCCTGCACCGCCGCCTTGTAGGCGTGGGCGCGATTCATCAGTCCCTTGGCGGTGATCGTGGTCAGCAGCCAGGTGAGTTCCGGAATTTCGGGGATATCCGACTGGCGATAGAAAACCGACCTGCTGGTATCGAGCCCGAGCGCCAGCCAGGTCGCCGCCACTTCCAGGCTGGACTTCTGCAGCGCCTCGGGATCCTGGTTTTTGACCAGCGCGTGATAGTCGGCGAGGAAGTAGAAAGATTGCACATCGCTGCGCCGGCTGGCGGCAATTGCCGGCCGGATTGCGCCGGCATAGTTGCCCAGATGCGGTGTGCCCGTGGTGGTTATGCCGGTGAGATGGGTTTCCATGATGTTCATATGATGCCGGAGTTCAGCAGCGCTGTTAAATCCGTGCGCAGCGGCGACCGATGCCGGAGCTGCCGTATGACGCCACTGCTATATATTGATTCCTTGGGCCACTATCGCTTCATTCGGGGAACCAGCCAGCATGCCGTCCTCATCCAGACTCTACGCCGCACACATCAAGAGCCTTTGTCAGCGCTACGATCGCGCGCTCCAAACCGGCGGCTTCGACGCCGTGCTGATCGGTGCCGGCCAGGCGCCGCCGGTCCACCGTGATGACCAGCACTACCCCTACCGCGCAGAGCCGCTGTTCCTGCAGTGGGCGCCACTGCTCGCGCATCCGGGCTCCGCCCTCCTGTACCGGCCGGGCAGGAAACCGCTGCTGCTGATCCTGGAACCGGTGGACTACTGGCACCAGCCGGCGCCCGTGCCCCGCGGACCCTGGCAGCGTGCGCTCGATATCCGCGTATTCGAGAAGCCCGCCGATCTGCGACGCCACCTGCCGCGCGCGGAAAAAGCGCTGGCTCTGCTCGGCGATCCCGCACAGTGGCGGGGACTGGCCATCGGTGGACGCAGGAATCCCCGGTCGCTGCTGGTACATCTCGATTACGACCGCGCCTGCAAGACGGCATGGGAGGTTCATTGCATCGAGCGGGCCACGGCGCAGGCGCTGGCAGGTCATCGGGCTGTGCACACTGCCTTTGATGCCGGGCTCAGCGAGTTTGAAATGGGCCTCATGTTTCTCGCCGCCTGCGGCCAGAGCGATGCTGAACTGCCCTACCCGGCCATCGTGGCGATGAACCGGAACGGCGCCACGCTGCATTACCAGCATCGCGACCGGCAACGCCTGCCGGCGCGCGAGCGCCACAGCCTGCTGCTTGACGCCGGATCCAGCGTCGCCGGCTATGCGTCCGACATCACCCGGACCTACGCCGCCCGACGCGGTGAATTCGCGGCCATGGTGCGGGACATGGACCGCACCCAGCAGCAGCTGTGCGCGCAGGTACGCCCCGGGGTGTCCTTCCCGGCGCTTCAGCTGAGCGCATTTACGGCGCTGGCCGGACTGCTGTCCCGCTGGGAACTGGTTCGCCTGTCTGCCGAGGAAATGGTGGAGCGACGCATTATCGACAGTTTCATGCCACACGGACTCGGTCATCTGCTTGGCCTGCAGGTCCACGATGTGGGCGGCGACCTGGCGAGTCCACTGGGGCGCACGCTGCCACGACCGAAGCGTTTTTCGCGCTTGCGGCTCACCCGCATGCTGGAACCCGGTATGGTGGTGACGATCGAGCCCGGCATCTACTTCATCGACTCGCTGCTGGCCAGATTGAAGAAGAGCCGCCACAGCCGGCAGGTGGACTGGAAGAAGGTTGCCGGGCTGCGCCGCTACGGCGGCATCCGTATCGAGGATAATGTGCTGGTCACCGCAGATGGCCACAGAAACCTGACGCGTGAAGCAGAAACCACTTGAACCAGGATCGCCCGTGACGCAAAACAACAACATGCCGGGCCGGCCTCGCGCCGGCAGCCGGACCTTGGCCCCTCTTGCAAGACTGATACCGGCGCTGCTGCTCGGCCTGCTGGCGGCCTGCGGTTCACGGTCCGATCAGGCGGATGGAAGCCGCAGCGGTGCGTCCGGGTTCGGTGCCGGGACACCTGTAACGGTCATTGCCCGGCGACTGGAGCCGCAATCCTTCATCGACCGTTACACGGCGCTCGGCACGGCACAGGCGAACGAGTCCATTGAGGTCACCGTCCGTTCCAGCAGCGTCGTCACGCGTATCGGCTTTCGTGAAGGCCAGCCGGTGAAGGCGGGGCAGATGCTGGTCGAGCTGGACACGCGGCAGGAAGCGGCCAGCCTCAGCCTCGCCGAAGCGCAGCTGAAGCAGGCCGAAAGCCAGTACCAGCGCAGTCAGGCCCTCGCAGCCACCCAGGTCGTATCGGCAGCCGACCTCGACCAGCTCGAAGCAAACCTGGCGGTCGCCAGAGCACAGGTGCGTGGTGCCCGGGCGCGGCTCGACACGCTGTCGGTCAAGGCGCCCTTCGCCGGCGTGGTCGGTCTGCGCAAGGTCAGTCTCGGTGACCTGGTCAGCCCGGATACCGTGATCACGACGCTCGATGATGTCAGCACGATCAAGCTCGGCTTCTCGGTTCCTGAGACCTTCATGGATACCGTCCATACCGGCATGCCGATCTCGGCTGCCACCACCGTTTATCCGGACCGGCAGTTTTCCGGCGAGGTGACGAGCATCGATTCCCGCGTCGATCCGGTCACGCGCTCGGTTGCCGTGATCGCCACCCTGCCCAATGCCGGGGGCGCACTGAAGCCCGGCATGTTCATGACCGTCAGCCTCGAAAAGCACCGCGACAAGGTGCTGCTGATCGCCGAAGAAAGCCTGATGCCGCGCGAAGGCCGCCAGTACGTTTTCGTCATCGAAAACGGCAAGGCCGCGGAGCGCGAAGTCCTGCTCGGCGGACGCACACCCGGCTTCGCCGAGATCCGTAGCGGCCTCGATGCGGGCGCGCTCGTGGTCACCGAGGGCACCCAGCGTCTGCACGAGGGCACACCGGTCAGCGTGACGCCCGATGGCTGAGCGGACGCGGGGAACAAGCAAACATGATCCTGTCTGACATATCAGTACGCCGCCCGGTGCTCGCCGGAGTCCTGAGCCTGATCCTGGTCATTCTTGGCTTGCTCGCTGTCAGCCGGCTGGCTGTGCGCGAATTTCCCAACATCGATCCGCCGGTCGTGACCGTGACGACAACCTACCGGGGCGCATCGGCCGAGGTTGTCGAGCGCCGCGTCACGCAGGTCATAGAGGATCAGATTTCGGGCATCGCCGGCGTGCAGAAGCTCACCTCGAGCAGCCAGGACGAGCGTTCGAACATCGTGATCGAGTTCGGCCTGGATCGCGACCCGGACGGTGCCGCCAACGATGTCCGCGAACGCGTGTCGCGGGTGCAGAAGCAGTTGCCCGATGGCGCGAATCCGCCCGAGATCACCAAACAGGATCAGGGCATGGACGCCACCCTGTATATCGGCGTGGACAGCCGGACACGCACGTTGATGGATCTCACCGACTACGCCGACAGAAACCTCGTCGACCGGTTGTCCGCCGTTGACGGCGTCGCCACGATCCGCCTGGCCGGCGCGCAGAAGACGGCCATGCGCATCTGGCTCGATCGCGATGCGCTCGCCGCCCGCGGGCTCACCGTGGAAGACGTGGAAAACACGCTAAGGAGAGAAAACGTCGAGCTGCCGGCGGGACGCATCGAGTCGCGGCAGCGCGAATTCTCGCTGCGCACGGCGACAGGCCTGGACAAGGTCGAGGACTTCGCGGCACTGGTTATCGGCCGCGGCAGCGACAATTACCTCACCCGGCTTGGCGAAGTGGCCGATGTACGCATCGAACCCGAGGACGCACGCTTCGTCTCGCGCTCGAACGGCATGGCGGGCATCAGTCTCGGCATCGTGCCGCAGGCGAACGCCAATATCCTGCAGGTCAACCGGGCTGTGCTGGCCGAGGTAGACCGGCTGCAGGACAGCCTGCCCGACGACCTGACAGTATCCACCAGTATCGATTTTTCACGCTTCATCGAGGAGTCGATGCGCGAGGTGGTCAAGGTACTTTTTGAAGCCCTGCTGCTGGTACTGGTGGTGATCTTCGCCTTTGTGGGCTCGCTGCGGGCGACGATCATCCCGGCCCTGACGATTCCTGTGGCGATCATCTCGGCCTTTATCGTCATGGCCGCACTGGGCTACACCATCAATACACTGACCTTGCTCGGCCTGGTGCTGGCCATCGGCCTGGTCGTCGATGATGCGATCGTCGTGCTCGAAAATATCGTGCGGAAAATGGAACTCGGTCGTCCGCCCCTGCTTGCGTCCATCGAAGGCAGTCGGGAGATCGGTTTCGCCGTGGTCTCGACCACGGCGGTACTGGTGGCCGTATTCGTACCGATCTCGTTCATGCCCGGCAATGTCGGACGCCTGTTCGGCGAATTCGGCATCTCCCTGGCAGCGGCCATTGCGGCATCGGGCCTTGTTGCCCTGACACTGGTACCGATGCTGACTTCAATACTTTATGCCGGCGGTGTGCGGCGGGGACGGCTGGCGACCTGGCTTGATGGTGTGTTCCAGCGGCTCACCGGAGCCTACCGGGCCTCACTCACGCGATTCATCCGGCTGCCCCGCGTTGCCGTCGTGCTGCTCGCACTGGTCGCAGTACTCGGCACTGTACTGTTCAGGAGCCTGCCCGGCGAATATGCGCCGGCCGAAGACCGCAACATGATGCTGATGACGATACGCGGCCCGGAAGGCGCATCGCCGGAGTATATGGACCGTCAGGTGCGGGTGATCGAGGGCCTGCTGAAGCCCTACGTCGAATCCGGTGATATCAAACGTGTGGTTTCCCGCACCGGCATGTGGGGCAGCGGTGGCGATGTAAATACGGCCTTCATCTATATGCCCCTGGTATCACGGGCCGAAAGGCAGCGCTCGGCCCAGGAACTCTCGGCCGAAATCCGCAAGCTGGTTGACAGGCTGCCGGGTGCCGTCGCCATGGTATTTCTGCCGCCGAGTCTGGCGATACGCTCCAGTGGCAGCGGACTGGCGGTGATACTCAGTGGCACCAGCTATGAAGACCTGAGCGACTGGCAGGACCTGATCATCAACAAGGTCAACGAAGAGAACCCGCGCATACTCGGCATGCGCTCGGACTTTTTTCCGGGAAAGCCGAAAATCCGGATTGCGATTGATCGGGATCGTGCTGCCGATCTCGGCGTTTCGCTGCAGACCATTGGCAATACGCTGGAAACGATGCTCGGGTCGAGGATCGTCACCAGTTTTGTCGAACGTGGCGAAGAGTACAACGTGATATTGCAGGGTGCGGCCCAGGACCGCGCCACGCCATCGGATCTGCAGAATATCTACGTGCGTTCGGATCGCTCGCCGCAGCTGATACCACTCGCGAGTCTGGTCCGGCTCGAGGAGGTCGCGGGTCCGAAGGAACTGAAGCGCTTCAATCAGTTGCGCTCGGTGACGCTGAGCGCGAGTCTGGCACCTGGCTATTCCATTGGCGAGGCCGTGAGCTACATGGAGCAGCTGATCGCCACGGAGCTGCCGCCAGAGGCGAAGATCGATTTTGACGGCGAGGCCCGCGAGTACAAGCAGTCGGGGAACGCGATCTACCTGACTTTCGGTTTTGCGATGATCGTGGTGTTCCTGATTCTCGCCGCGCAGTTCGAGAGCTTCAGGCATCCGCTGATCATCATGCTGACGGTACCGATGGCGATCACCGGCGGACTGGTTGGCCTCTGGGCATTCGGATCGTCGGTCAACGTCTACAGCCAGATCGGTGCGATCATGCTGATCGGACTGGCGGCAAAGAACGGCATCCTGATCGTTGAATTCGCCAATCAGCTGCGCGACCGGGGTACGGAGTTCTACGCGGCGATCATTTCGGCCGCCAGCATCCGTTTGCGCCCGGTGCTGATGACCAGCCTGTGTACGGCCTTCGGGGCCATCCCGCTGATTGCAGCTACCGGTGCCGGCACCGAATCGCGACGCACTCTTGGCGCTACGGTGTTTTTCGGCGTGACGATCTCGGTATTTCTGACCCTCTACCTGATTCCCGCGATTTACGTGTTGCTGGCGCGCAAGACGCAGTCGCCGGAGCATGTCAGTCGGGAGATCGAGCGCCTGCAGAGGGATGAGCCGGAGTCGCAGCCGGAATCAGCCACCGCACGCTGAAACAGGGCGGGACTTCAGGCCGGCAGGAGAAACGGCGGCCCTGAACGGGCCGCCCGTTGATCAGGCAGCGGCAGCCTTCCTGGCGGCCTTCTTGCGGGGCTTGGCAGCGGTCTTCGCTTCAGCCTTCGGCTTGGCGGCCGCCTTCTTCGCAACTTTCTTCCGACCCTTCGGCTCGGGTGCCGCATCAGCAGGCGCAGCGCGGTCGGTCAGCATGACCAGCGCCATCGGCGCACAGTCACCGGCGCGATAACCCATCTTCAGAATTCGCAGATAGCCACCCGGCCGGCTCTTGAAGCGAGGACCGAGTTCGTTGAACAGCTTGCCCACCGAGGTCCGGTCGCGCAACCGCGAGAAAGCCAGACGACGGCGTGCCAGCCCGTCTTCCTTCGCCAGCGTGATCAGGGGCTCGAGGACGCGGCGCAGTTCCTTCGCTTTCGGCACAGTCGTACGGATGGTCTCCTCGCAAATCAGCGAAGCGGCCATATTGCGGTACATGGCTGTCCGGTGGCTGCTCTTTCTGCCGAGCGCACGGCCGGCCTTACGGTGCATCATGGTGACAAATTCCGTTAAATCTTCAGATTCGCCGGATCAATACCGATCCGGGCGTTTACTCAGGCAGCCTGGTCGTCGTGCTTGAGCAGGCCAGGCGGCGGCCAGCTCTCGACACGCATGCCCAGGGACAGCCCATGGCTTTCCAGGACTTCCTTGATTTCGGTAAGCGACTTCTTGCCGAGGTTCGGCGTCCGCAGCAACTCGACTTCAGTGCGCTGAACCAGGTCCCCGATGTAGTTGATGTTCTCCGCCTTGAGGCAGTTCGCCGACCGCACCGTCAGCTCGAGTTCATCAACCGGACGCAGCAGGATCGGCTCGATCTGCGATTCGGTAGTCGAAGCAGCGGCTTCATCCTGACCACGCAGCTCGAGGAACACATCGAGCTGATCCTTGAGGATCGTGCCGGCACGCCGGATCGCGTCCTCCGGATTGATGGTGCCGTTGGTCTCCACGTCAAGCACCAGCTTGTCGAGGTCCGTGCGCTGCTCCACGCGGGCCGCTTCAACGGTATAGGTAACCTTGCGCACGGGGCTGAATGACGCGTCGAGGCGCAGATGCCCGATGGTGGCGGTGGTCTGCCCCTCGGCATCAACCTGCTGGGTAGCAGCCCGGTAACCGCGGCCACGCTCGACAGTCAGCAGGATCTTCAGTTCGCCGGCATTGGTGAGGTTGGCAATCACGTGCCGCGGGTTGACGACTTCCACATCGTGATCAGTGGTGATGTCACCCGCCGTAACCGGACCAGGGCCCTTGCGATGCAGGGTCAGTTCAACACGGTCGCGGGCGTGCATGCGCAACGCGACACCCTTGAGGTTGAGCAGGATTTCAACGACGTCTTCCTGCACGCCCTCGATGCTGGTGTACTCGTGGAGTACACCTTCGATTTCCGCCTCGACGATGGCGGCACCTGGCATGCTCGACAGCAGAACGCGACGCAGGGCATTACCCAGGGTATGACCGAAACCACGCTCAAGGGGTTCAATCACGATACGGGCGCGGTTGCCGGTCTCGGCCTGCACGCGAACGTTACGCGGCTTCAGAAACTCACTGATTGATGGTTGCATATGCGAACCCACTCTTGATTGACTGATTACTTGGAATACAACTCGACGACGAGGTTCTCGTTCACGTCGGGCAGGATATCTTCCCTGGCCGGCAGGGACTTCAGGGTTCCGGTCATGGTCTTGTCGTCGACCAGGACCCATTCCGGGAAGCCGACCTGGCTGGCCATGGCGATGGCGTTCTTGATCCGCGGCTGCTGCCTCGAGCGCTCACGCACCTCAACGATGTCGCCGGCCGAAACCTGGTACGAAGCGATATTGACAACCTTCTTGTTGACCAGGATCGCGCAGTGACTCACCAGCTGACGGGCCTCCGCACGCGTGGAACCAAAGCCCATCCGGTAGACCACGTTGTCCAGGCGACCCTCGAGAAGCTTGAGGAGGTTCTCACCGGTCGAACCCTTCATCTGCGACGCCTTGTGATAGGTGATGCGGAACTGCCGTTCCAGCACCCCGTACATGCGTCGCAGCTTCTGCTTTTCACGCAACTGGAGACCGTAACCCGAGAGGCGGGATTTCTTGGTCGCCTGCTGCTTGGTTCCCGGAGGCGTTTCCAGCTTGCACTTGGTCTCAAGTGGTTTGATGCCACTCTTCAGGAACAGGTCTGTACCTTCCCGGCGGGCAAGCTTGCAAGTCGGTCCACGATATCTGGCCATTACTCTTACCTTTAAACGCGCCGCTTCTTCGGCGGACGACAGCCGTTGTGCGGAATGGGCGTGATGTCTTCGATATTGCCGATACGAAAACCCACACCATTGAGTGACCGGACCGCTGATTCACGTCCCGGGCCCGGACCGCTGACCAGCACTTCCAGCGCCTTGACGCCATACTCCAGAGCGGCCTGACCGGCGCGCTCTGCAGCAACCTGGGCGGCAAACGGCGTGCTCTTGCGTGAGCCCTTGAAACCACAACTGCCAGCCGTTGCCCAGCTCAGCGTATTGCCCTGCCGGTCGGTGATCGTCACGATCGTATTGTTGAACGTGGAATGGATATGGGCGATGCCGTCGACGACATGCCGCTTGCCCTTCTTCCGCGCCTTGGTGGCAGCCGCAGCGGCAGTTTCCGCTTCGGGGGTCGGGGTATCTGGTGTTTCGGGTTCTTGTGCCATAAATCTCTCTGTAAACCTGTCGTGGCAGGCGCCATCACCGTCAGCCGGTGATGACTACCGTCCAGCTATCTTCTGATTGCCCGGCGCGGACCTTTGCGGGTCCTCGCATTGGTACGCGTGCGCTGCCCTCGCATCGGCAATCCCTTGCGATGGCGGATGCCCCGGTAACAGCCGAGATCCATGAGACGCTTGATGCTCATGGACACTTCCCGGCGCAGATCACCCTCGACCGGAAACCGCGCGATCTCGCCACGGATCCGTTCGACTTCGGGCTCGGTGAGGTCTTTCACCTTGACGTCCGGCGCAATGCCGGATGCCTCGCAGACATCGAGGGCACGCTGCCGCCCAACGCCGAAAATATGCGTTAACGCAATCCCCACATGCTTGTTGGGGGGGATGTTGATGCCCGCTATACGTGCCATTACACCTGCTCTCCAGTAACCGGAGCCATTAACCCTGGCGCTGCTTGTGACGGGGATCGCTGCAGATCACCCGTACCACGCGATTACGCCGAACGATCTTGCAGTTCCTGCAGATCTTCTTTACTGATGCCCGGACTTTCATATATCTACTCCTGTGGCCAGCTTCTTAACGGATCTGGCCAGCTCGTCCAATGCCGCTGAAATTGGCCTTCTTCAGCATGCTGTCGTATTGATGGGACATCGTGTGCGCCTGAAGTTGCGCCATGAAGTCCATCGTGACTACCACGATGATCATCAGCGAGGTTCCGCCGAAATAGAACGGTACCCGCCAGTAGAGAATCATGAACTCCGGCAGCATACATACCGCCACAACATAGAGGCCGCCCCAGAAGGTCAGCCGTGTGAGCACCTTGTCGATGTACTCGGAAGTCTGCTGCCCGGGCCGGATGCCGGGAATAAATGCGCCGCTCTTCTTCAGGTTGTCGGCTGTCTCGCGGGAATTAAACACCAGCGCCGTATAGAAGAAGCAGAAAAACATGATCATGCTGGCATACAGCATGATGTAGATCGGTTGACCCGGCGAGAGTTCCGCAGAAAGCGTCTGCAGCCAGCCGAAGCCCTGGGTGGTACCAAACCAGCCGGCGATTGTAGCCGGAAACAGGATGATGCTGGAGGCAAAGATTGGCGGGATGACGCCCGACATGTTGATCTTGAACGGCAGATGGCTGGACTGGCCGGCATAAACCCGACGCCCCTGCTGGCGGCGCGCATAGTTGACGGTAATCCTGCGCTGGCCGCGCTCCATGTACACCACGAACGCGGTGACCGCAATCACGAGCAGAACGAGGATGAGCGCGATTGCCGGGTTCATCTCCCCGGTATTCACGAGCTCAAGGGTGCCGCCGATGGCCGCCGGCAGACCGGAAATGATGCTGGCCAGAATGATCATCGAAATGCCGTTGCCCAGACCGCGCTCGGTGATCTGCTCACCAAGCCACATCAGGAACATCGTCCCGGTAACCAGCGTGATCGCAGCCGTAAAGACAAAATTGGGACCTGGATTGATCACGACTGACTGATTCTGCAGCGCGACAGCCGCGCCGATCGACTGCACAAGAGCCAGCCCGACCGTGCCAAAACGCGTGTACTGCGTCAGCTTGCGGCGCCCCGACTCGCCTTCCTTGCGCAACTGGCTCAACTGCGGGATGACCATACCGGCCATCTGCACAATAATCGAAGCCGAGATATAGGGCATCACGCCCAGCGCAAAAATGCTCAGCCGCGAAAGCGCTCCACCGGAGAACATGTTGAACATCGCGAGGATCGTGCCGGACTGCTGCTCAAAGAAGCGCGCCAGGGCTTGCGGGTCGATACCGGGGACGGGAATAAAGGTGCCGATCCGGTAGACCACGAGTGCGCCAAGCAGGAAAAACAGGCGCTTGCGCAACTCGGTGAAGCGCGGGGCTTCGCCGAGAGTTGCCGCAGGATTTGCCTTTCCGCCTTTTGCCACGATGTGTTCCGTCAGTCCTGCAATTATTCTTCGATGCTGCCGCCAGCCGCTTCAATGGCCTTGCGGGCACCCGGCGTGACCTTGATGCCACGCACCTTTACTGCCTTGGCGATCTTGCCGGAGCTGATCACCTTGGCCTTTTCGGCTTCCCGCGACACGATACCGGCATCCTTGAGGCTGGCCAGATCGATGATCTCTGCCTTCACGCGCTCGAGTTCATGCAAACGGACTTCAGCCGTCGTGCCAATCATCTGCGACACGAAGCCGATCTTCGGCAGCCGCCGTTGCAGCGGCATCTGACCGCCTTCGAAGCCGACCTTGTGATAACCGCCGGCGCGGGCCGACTGCCCCTTGTGCCCACGGCCACATGTCTTGCCCTGGCCGGCGGAACTGCCGCGACCAACGCGTTTCGGCGCCTTTCTCGATCCAGGCTTAAGCGTGTTCAGCTTCATATCTGCTTCCTTGTCTCTCAGGCCTGCTCGACACGCAACATATAGGCGATGCGATTGACCATGCCGCGATTCTCGGGCGTGTCATCGACCAGAACCGAGTGGTGCATCCGCCGCAGCCCGAGACCTGAAACGCAGGCCCGATGCTTCGGGAGACGACCAAACTTGCTCTTTACGAGCGTAACTTTCAGCTGCTTGGACTTTGCCATTGGCGCACCGTTTCCTTGAACCCGGAATTCCTGGTCAACTCGACTCAGGCGCCGGTGATTTCCGCCAGAGTCTTGCCGCGCTTGGCCGCAATCGTCTCGGGCGAGTACATGTCACTGAGCGCGTTCATCGTGGCGCGCACCACATTGATCGGATTACGTGAGCCGTAGCTCTTGGCCAGCACGTTGCGTACGCCGGCACACTCGAACACCGCACGCATCGCACCACCCGCGATGATTCCGGTACCGTCAGAGGCGGGCTGCATGTAAACACGGGTCGAACCGTGGTTGCCGGTGCGCGCATAGAAGAGCGTGTCCTTCTTCAGCGCCACGGTGCGCAGATTGCGACGTGCGGCCTGCATGGATTTCTGGATTGCGGCGGGCACTTCACGCGCCTTGCCGTAACCGAAGCCAACCTTGCCCTTGCCATCGCCAACGACCGTCAGAGCGGTAAAGCCGAACTGGCGGCCGCCCTTGACGACCTTGGCCACACGGTTAACCGCAACGAGCTTCTCGAGATAGTCATCGCCTTCACCCGAGCGGCCCTGGCCCAAACCTTCCTGTCTACGCGCCACTGTCAGAACTCCAAGCCGTTTTCGCGAGCCGCTTCAGCCAATGCCTTGACGCGCCCGTGATACTGAAAACCGGATCGGTCGAACGCCACACGCGTGACGCCAGCCGCCTTTGCCTTTTCGGCTATCGACCGGCCAACCACTGCCGCGGCGGCGATGTTGCCGGTGCCGTCGAGCGCTTCGCGCACGTCCTTTTGCAAGGTCGATGCCGAAACCACCACCGTACCGCCATCGGGTCCGATGATCTGCGCATACATGTGCCGCGGAGTCCGGTGAATCGTGAGCCGGGCAATGCCGAGCTCGCGGATCTTCGCCCGGGATCGCCGTGCACGTCTCAGTCTGTTGTCGTTCTTGGTCATAGCGCCTCTGAAGCAAGGGGTGTTGGATCAACTCAATCCGGCACCTATTTCTTCTTCGCCTCCTTCAGCACAACTCGTTCTGTGGAATACCGCACACCCTTGCCTTTGTAGGGCTCGGGCGGACGATAACTGCGGATATCAGCGGCGACCTGGCCGACCTGATGCTTGTCCGCACCCTTGATAAGGATCTCGGTCTGGCTCGGCGTATCGATGGTGATGCCATCGGGAACCGCATAGGCCACCGGATGGGAAAAGCCCAGCGTCAGATTGAGCTTTTTGCCCTGCGCCTGGGCGCGATAGCCGACGCCGACCAGCTCCAGCTTGCGCTCGAACCCCTTGGAAACGCCTTCAACCATGTTGGCGAGCAGGGCGCGGGTGGTTCCCGCAATGGCCCATGCACGCTGCTCCGGCTTGCGGCTGGTGACATTGGCCTGATCGTCGGCAATGTTCACTTCCACATCGCCGCTGAGCGACAGACGCAGTTCGCCCTTCGGACCCTTGACCTTGACCGTGCCTGCCGCCTGGGTCATCTCGACCCCCTTGGGCAGCAGCACCGGCTTCTTTGCGACTCTGGACATCTAGTTCATCCCGGATTTGTATTCAGCCTGCATCAGGAAACGACGCAGAGCACCTCTCCGCCATGCCCGCCAGCGCGGGCCGCACGGTCGCTCATTACACCAGCCGACGTCGAGACGATCGCAATCCCCAGGCCGCCCTGGACCTTCGGTACATCGCTCTTGCCACGATAGATGCGGAGGCCCGAACGGCTGACACGCCGGATCTCATCGATTACGGGGCGTCCTTCAAAGTACTTGAGTTCAATCTGCAGAACCGGCTTGTTGTTCTCACCCGGCTCTACCCGATATGAAGCGATATAGCCTTCATCCAGCAACACCTTCGCAATGGATTCCTTCTTCGTCGAAGAAGGCATGCTCACGGAAGGCAGGGAAACCCTCTGGCCATTCCGGATGCGGGTCAGCATGTCGGCGATCGGGTCGGAGATGCTCATGGATTCGTTTACTCGCTTCTGTCTGCTGTTTATGTCGCTGCCTGCCGGATCCGCCGGACAGGTTGCTGATCCGTTTACCAGCTGGCCTTGCGCATGCCGGGAATGTTGCCTTCCAGCGTGAGCTCACGAAGCTTGGTACGCGACAGGCCAAACTTCTGGTAGTAACCACGCGACCTTCCGGTGATTGAGCAACGGCTCCGCATGCGGCTCGGACTAGAATCCCGCGGCAGCGACTGCAGCTTTTCCTGCGCCGTCTGCTTGTCTTCGGGGCGCGACTTCGGGCTGGCAATTATGGCTTTCAGCTCCTGGCGCTTCTTTGCGTAGCGCTCCACGAGTTTTGCCCGTTTCACATCCCGGAGAACCATCGATTTCTTGGCCATATTCGGATTTATCCCGTCACTTGCGGAAAGGAAAGTTGAAGGCTTCAAGCAAGGCCCGCGCATGCTCATCGGTGCGGGCTGTTGTCGTAATCGTGATATCCATACCCCGGATCGAATCGATCTTGTCGTAGTCGATTTCCGGAAAGATGATCTGTTCCTGGATGCCCATGCTGTAGTTGCCACGGCCATCAAACGACCGGCCGTTCAGGCCACGGAAGTCGCGTACACGCGGTATGGCAATGTTGACCAGGCGGTCGAGAAACTCGTACATGCGGCTGCGACGCAGGGTGACCTTGCAGCCTACCGGATAACCCTCACGAACCTTGAAGGTTGCAACAGACTTGCGCGCGAGCGTGATCTGCGGCTTCTGGCCGGCGATACCCGTCATGTCCTGCACGGCCTTCTCGATCACTTTCTTGTCGGTGATCGTCTCACCCACGCCCATGTTCAGCGTGATCTTGGTGATCCGCGGCACTTCCATCACATTGTCGATACCGAGCCGCTCACGCAGTTTTGGCACGATAGTGGTGACGTATTCTTGCTGTAGTCTGGTCATAAACTTGCTGGGATTCTGTTGACCCGCTGTTCTGGCTCAGCCAGACACGGATCAGATATCCACGACCTCTTTGTTCGACTTGAAGTACCTGACTTTCCGGCCATCTTCCAGAGTACGGAAACCGATGCGATCACCCTTGTTGGTCACGGGATTGAACAGCATGACATTGGAGATATGCAGGGGCATCTCTTTCTCGATGATACCGCCCTGCAGACCCTTGTTCGGGTTCGGACGCTGATGCCGCTTCACGACATTTGCACCTTCAACCCAGACTCGGTCGCCATCCACCTTGGTAACGGTTCCACGCCGACCCTTGTCGCGGCCGGTGCTGACGATTACCTGGTCGTTTTTCCTGATCCTGTTCACGACTCTACCTTCCACTGAGTTCGCCACACTCTGGCAATACTCAGAGCACCTCCGGTGCCAGAGAAATGATCTTCATGAAGTTCTCGTTACGCAGTTCCCGGGTGACTGGCCCGAAAATTCGCGTGCCGATTGGCTCCAGCTTGTTGTTCAACAGCACAGCCGCATTGCCGTCGAAGCGAATCACCGATCCGTCGGGCCGCCGCACGCCTTTGCGGGTACGTACCACGACCGCGTTGTAGACCTCGCCCTTCTTGACCCGACCCCGGGGGATCGCGTCCTTGATACTGACCTTGATGACGTCGCCGATATACGCGTAACGACGGCGGCTGCCACCAAGCACCTTGATGCACATCATCTGGCGAGCACCGCTGTTATCGGCGGCCGCGAGGTATGTTTGCATTTGGATCATGATCGATTCCCGATAAAACCAGCGTTGCTAAGGCTTCTGCTGTGAGACCGGCATCCCTTTTGGGGAATACCTACTCCACCTCTGCCCGCTTGATAACCTCGACGAGCCGCCAGGCCTTGCGCTTCGAGTAGGGCCGGCACTCGGTAATGGAAACAACATCTCCCTTCTGCGAGGTGTTGTCCTCGTCGTGCGCCAGCAGCTTTGTGGTGCGGCGAACGTACTTGCTGTATTGCGGATGCTTGACGAGCCGCTCGACCACAACAGCAATTGTCTTCTGCATGCTGTTGCTGACTACCGTACCCGTCAGTGTCCGGATCGGTGCAGCGGAATCAGCGGCCTGGCCGCTCACGTTGTCGCTCATGCCGCACCGCCGGTCTTCGTCTTGTTGCTCTGCTCAGTCATCAATGTCTTTATCCGCGCTATGTTTTTCCGCACCTTGGCGAACTGATCCGGCTTGCTCAGCTGGCCGGTTGCACGCTGCATGCGCAGATTGAACTGCTCTTTGCGCAAGCCAAGCAGTTCTTCGCCCAGCTGGGCCTCGGTCTTCTTGCGCAGTTCGGTCAGCTTCATCGCCTGAATCCTCAAATACCGGACGTCTAGACAACGTGCCGGCTGACAAACGTGGTCGCTACAGGCAGCTTTGACGCCGCCAGGCGGAAGGCTTCACGGGCAATCGCCTCGGTCACCCCTTCCATCTCGTAAAGCACTGTGCCGGGCTGCACCTGGGCCACCCAGAACTCGACGTTACCCTTGCCACTTCCCTGCCGGACTTCCAGCGGCTTGGCAGTGATCGGCTTGTCCGGGAATACCCGGATCCATACCTTGCCACCACGCTTTACATAGCGGGTCATCGCCCGGCGCGCGGCCTCAATCTGGCGGGCCGTAAGCCGGCAACGGTCCGTTGCCTTCAGCCCGTACTCGCCGAAAGCGACGGTATTGCCGCGCTGCGCGAGGCCACGGTTACGGCCCTTGAACTGCTTTCTGAACTTGGTGCGTTTTGGCTGCAACATTTCGTCAATTCCTTAACGCGCGGCCGCAGCCGGAGCTGCCGCTTCTTCCGTCGCGACTTCCTGGCGGGAATCGAACACTTCGCCGCGGAAAATCCAGACTTTCACACCGATGACCCCATAGGTGGTCATCGCTTCTGCCAATGCGTAATCGATATCTGCGCGGAAGGTATGCAGTGGCACCCGTCCTTCCCGCGTCCACTCGGTTCGCGCGATCTCGCCGCCATTCAGGCGACCCGAAACCTGCACCTTGATGCCGAGCGCACCCAGACGCATCGTGTTCTGCACTGAGCGCTTCATGGCCCGGCGGAACATCACGCGCCGCTCGAGCTGCTGCGCAATGCCTTCGGCGACCAGCTTGGCATCCAGCTCCGGTTTGCGGATCTCTGCAATATTGATCCGCACATCGGCGACCGGCATTTTCAGCAGCTTGGCCACCTGGGCCCGCAGGCTCTCGATATCCTCGCCCTTCTTGCCGATGACGACACCAGGCCGCGCCGTATGAATCGTGATATGGGCCTTGCGTGCCGGCCGCTCAATCAGGATCTTGCTTACCGAAGCCTCCTTGAGTTTCTTCTTCAGAAACTCACGGATCTTGTAATCCATCGCAATGTAATGCGGGAAAGTGCGCTGGTCGGCGTACCACTTGGACGACCAGTCCCGAGTGATACCGAGCCGGATCCCGATCGGATTGACCTTTTGTCCCATGCTGCTATTCGTCCGCGACTTGTATGGTGATATGACTGCTGCGCTTCTGGCGAGGCGAAGCCCGACCCTTCGCGGAAGCGCGGAACCGACGCAGTCGCGGCGCTTCATTCACGAAGACGGTAGATACCCTCAACTCGTCGATATCTGCCGCGTTATTGTGTTCTGCGTTGGCGATAGCCGAATCGAGTACCTTCTTCAGCAGAAGAGCGCCCTTCTTCGGCATCAGCTCCAGGATCTGCTTGGCACCGGCAACCGACTTGCCGCGAATGGCATCGGCAACCAGCCGGCACTTCTGCGGCGAGATGCGCGCGTACTTCAATGTGGCTGAAACCTGCATATCCGGATCCTTAACCTGCAGCCTTGGTCTTCTTGTCGCCCGAGTGCCCCTTGAAGGTCCGGGTTACGGCAAATTCGCCGAGCTTGTGGCCGACCATGTTCTCGGTAATCAGCACCGGGATGTGGTCGCGCCCGTTATGAATGGCAATCGTGAGACCTACCATTTCCGGCAGGATCGTCGAACGTCTCGACCATGTCTTGATTGGCCGACGATTATTGGTGCCGACCGCCACCCTGACCTTGTTGGCCAGATGCAGATCGATAAACGGCCCCTTTTTTACGGAACGTGCCACGATTCAAAATCCTTTGACGGTACCTGTCGTTACTTCTTGTCGCGCCGACGCACGATCATTCCGGCAGTTCGCTTGTTGTGCCGGGTCTTGTAGCCCTTGGTCTTTACGCCCCATGGCGTGACGGGATGGCGACCACCGGAGGTCTTGCCTTCGCCGCCGCCGTGCGGGTGATCGACCGGATTCATCGCAACGCCGCGGACCGTTGGCCGAATACCGCGCCAGCGCTTCGCGCCGGCCTTGCCGAACTTACGGAGGTTGTGCTCTTCGCGGCCAACCTCGCCGATCGTCGCGCGGCACTCCACATGCACCTTCCGCATCTCGCCGGAGCGCAGCCGGACGGTCGCATATGTGCCCTCACGGGCCACGATCTGGATACCGGTACCGGCAGCACGTGCGAGCTGCGCACCCTTGCCGGGCTTCAGTTCGACGGCATGCACCAGCGTACCAACCGGGATGTTCCGCAGTGGCATGGCATTGCCGGTCTTGATCGGTGAATCGCGACCGGAAACAACACTGTCCCCCGCAGCAAGCCCTTTGGGCGCAATGATGTAGCGACGCTCGCCGTCTGCGTACAGCAGCAGGGCGATATGCGCGCTACGATTCGGATCGTATTCAATATGCTCGACCTTCGCCGGGATTCCGTCCTTGTCGCGCTTGAAGTCGATGATCCGGTATAACCGCTTGTGACCACCACCCTTGTGCCGCGTGGTGATCCGGCCATGGCTGTTGTGACCGGTAGCGCGGCCGATCTGCACGACGAGCGGCGCATGTGGCGCACCCTTGTGCAGGTCCGGTGTCGTCACCTTGACGACGAAACGACGCCCAGGGGAGGTTGGTTTTGTTTGCTGGAGTGCCATGGTTTAAGCCCTAGGGTCTCTTGATCGAACGTCTTTCTTCCGGAGCCTGTCAGGCGTTCCCGTGGAAGTCGATATCCTGGCCTTCGGCCAGCGTTACATAGGCCTTCTTCCAGTCCTGGCGCTTGCCGATGCTGCGACCGAGCCGCTTCACCTTGCCGGCCACATGCACAACCTGCACAGCGGTAACCTTGACGCCGAACATCAGCTCAACAGCGCGCTTTACCTGCTTCTTGTCAGCGTCGCGACGCACCTTGAACACAAACTGCCTGACTTTCTCCGCAACCCGGCTGCTCTTTTCGGAAAGATGCGGCCCGACCAATACGGACATCAGTTTTTCATTGGCGAGATTGACGGTCATGACAAACGCTCCCCGACAGCCTTGACTGCAGCAGCAGTCGCCAGCACTTTCTCAAAGCGGACGAGCGCAAGCGGGTTCAGGCTGTGAATATCGACAACATCAACCCAGTGGAGATTTTGCGCCGACAAACGCAGGTTATCCTTGCATTCGTCGACAAGAATGAGCACACGCTGCAAGCCAAGGCCCTGCAGCAAGGCAACCAGATCGCGGGTCTTCGGCCGGGCAATGTCGATATCATCAACAACGACGAGACGCTCCTGCCGTATCAGCTCCGAGAAAACCGACCGCATTGCGGCCTGATACATCTTCCGGTTGACCTTCTGACTGTAGTCGCGGGGTTTGGCCGCGAAAGCCCGACCGCCGCCAACCCAGATCGGGCCACGGGTGGTACCGGCACGGGCGCGACCGCTACCCTTTTGCTTGTGTGGCTTGCGTCCACCGCCCCGGACTTCAGCGCGGGTCTTCTGCGCCTTCGTACCGGCCCGGCCACCCGCCATATAGGCGGTAATGACCTGATGAATCAACGCCTCGTTGAATTTGGCGCCAAAGGTATCGTCAGACACCTCAAGGCTGCCGCCGCCGTGAATTGCGAGCTTCATCTCTGCCTCAGCCCTTCTTCTTGCGGCGAATCTTCGCGGCGGGCTTGACCACCACGTGCGAACCCGCATGCCCTGGCACAGCACCCTTGACCAGCAGCAGGTTGCGCTCCGCGTCAACCCGTACAACGGCCAGATTCAGTGTGCTGCGTCCGATATTGCCCAGATGACCCGACATCCGCTTGCCCTTGAACACCCGGCCCGGAGTCTGGCGCTGGCCGATGGACCCCGGAACACGGTGCGAGACCGAGTTACCGTGAGTTGCATCCTGGCCGGCAAAATGGTGCCGCTTGATGGTGCCGGCATATCCCTTGCCGATCGTGGTACCACGAACATCGACAAGCTGCCCGGCAGCAAACGCCTCGACAGTAATTTGTGACCCCTGGGGATGCGCACCAGCCTCTTCCTCGCTGACACGGAACTCCCACATGCCCTCACCCGGCTCTACGCCGGCCTTGGCATACTCGCCCGCCAGCGTCTTGCTGATGCGACTGAGCTTGACCGAGCCCGTGGTGACCTTGATTGCCGAATAGCCATCCGAGTCGACCGACTTGACCCGCGTAACGCGGTTCGGCAGTGCCTCAATGACAGTTACAGGCACAGAAGCGCCATCTTCAGTGAAGATTCGCGTCATTCCGCGCTTTCGCCCTACCAGACCGATGGCCATCTCGCTATACCTTGGTCGCCTTGCCGGCTACTGGCCCGGGAATCCGGAGCGGAAGCGGCTGTCCACCATCTTCTGGCGGTCGTAGCCGTTCCATCGGAGACCCCGAACCCGCGCCGTACGGCGGATTCAACAATTTTGTTATGTGGCCCGTCCGGGGCCACGGCAGTCTATTCAGCCTTGCTCTTGAGTGGCAAAGCCCGCTTCCGGACCGGAGCCACCGACGCTTTGTGCACCGCAGGGAACCTGTCGGCACCTACTGCGTAGCCGGTTAGTATAACAGTCTTCTAGCCCAGTTCAATTTCCGCTAGTTCAACTTTATCTGTACGTCGACCCCAGCCGGAAGTTCCAGCTTCATCAAGGCGTCCACCGTCTTGTCGGTCGGTTCCACGATATCCATCAACCGCTTGTGGGTCCGGATTTCGTACTGATCCCGGGCGTCCTTGTCGACGTGTGGCGAGGTCAGAACGGTAAACCGCTCAATGCGGCTGGGCAGAGGAACCGGGCCATGAACCTGGGCACCAGTGCGCTTGGCGGTCTCAACGATCTCGCGTGCCGACGTGTCGAGCAGGCGATGATCAAACGCCTTCAACCGGATCCTGATGTTCTGACTCTTGGCCATTTTCTTTACTACCTTTGCTCTTACTTGAGAATTTTCGCGACCACGCCGGCGCCGACGGTACGGCCACCTTCGCGGATCGCGAAGCGCAGACCTTCTTCCATCGCGATCGGATTGATCAGCGTCACCACCATCTTGATGTTGTCACCCGGCATGACCATCTCCACACCCTCGGGCAACTCGCAGGCACCCGTCACGTCGGTCGTCCGGAAGTAAAACTGTGGCCGGTAACCCTTGAAGAACGGCGTATGACGACCACCCTCTTCCTTCGTCAGCACGTACACCTCAGCCTCAAACTGCGTGTGCGGATTGATCGAACCCGGCTTCGCCAGCACCTGACCGCGCTCCACGTCTTCACGCTTCGTTCCGCGCAACAGCACACCCACGTTGTCGCCCGCCTGACCGTCGTCCAGCAGCTTGCGGAACATCTCAACGCCCGTGCAGGTCGTCTTTGTCGTGTCCTTGATGCCGACGATCTCGACTTCCTCGCCAACCTTGATCCGCCCGCGCTCGATACGCCCCGTCACCACCGTGCCGCGACCCGAGATCGAGAACACGTCCTCGATCGGCATCAGGAATGCACCGTCAACCGCACGCTCCGGCACCGGTATGAAGCTGTCCATCGCCGCAACCAGCTTCTCAACGCTCTGCGAGCCCATCTCGCTGGTATCACCTTCCCAGGCCTTCAGCGCCGAACCGGTGATCACCGGTGTCGTGTCACCCGGAAACTTGTACATCGAGAGCAGCTCGCGCACTTCCATCTCGACCAGCTCCAGGAGCTCGGCGTCGTCAACCATGTCCGCCTTGTTCAGGTACACCACGATGTACGGCACACCGACCTGGCGGGCCAGCAAAATGTGTTCCCGCGTCTGCGGCATCGGACCATCCGCTGCCGATACCACCAGGATCGCACCGTCCATCTGCGCCGCACCCGTGATCATGTTCTTCACGTAGTCAGCGTGTCCCGGGCAATCCACGTGCGCGTAGTGACGCGCCTCGCTCTCGTACTCCACGTGCGCTGTCGCAATCGTGATGCCGCGCGCCTTCTCTTCCGGCGCCTTGTCAATCTGGTCGTACGCGCTCACCTCACCGCCGAACTTCGCCGCCATCACCTTGGTCAGCGCCGCTGTCAGCGTCGTCTTCCCGTGATCCACGTGACCGATCGTTCCGACATTGACGTGGGGCTTCGTACGCTCAAATTTGGCTTTCGACATGACCAGCTCTCTCTTCGATCTGTTTGTGCTTCTGTTACATCCGCAGTCACGGCGTCAACCGTGCGCGGCATTCTTCCTGTTTCTCGGCCGACAAGTCAGCAACATTGAAGGGAGCTTCAATGTACTTCCCGAATACCATCGAGTAGGTGGCGCGGCCCCGGGACATGGAGCGGAGTGCGGTAGCATAGCCAAACATCCCGGCCAGTGGCACCTCCGCGCGCACCAGCTTGCCGAGCGCACAGTCATCAATACCCGTCAGGACGCCGCGACGGCGGGCAATATCGCCGGTAATTTCCCCCATGAAACAGTCAGGCGTACTGACCTCGACCTTCATGATCGGCTCGAGCAACAATGACCCGGCCCTTGCGCAGCCCTCCCGAAAGGCCGTCGAGGCGGCCATTCTGAAGGCCAGATCGGTGGATTCAGAGGGGTGATGCGAACCGCCAGTCACCGCAACCCTGACATCAACAACCGGATAGCCGTCGCGGATACCGTTTGCCATCTGCTCACGGATACCCTGATCAATCGCCGCAATGAACTGGCCAGGGACCGAATCGGCTGAAGCCCGGTTCTCAAAAACATAGCCGCTGCCGCGCGGCAGCGGCTGAATGTGCAATTTGACATGCGCATACTGGACCCCGGCATCAGGCTCCGGGACGAGGAAGCGCCCTTCCTGCTCGACGCTGCTGCGAACGGTCTCCCGCCATGCAATTTGCGGCCGCCCGACATTTACAGCCACATCGAATTCACGGCTCATCCGGTCAACGATGGTCTCGAGATGCAGTTCGCCCATGCCGGCTACAACGGCCCGACCCGAATCGTCATCTGTCCACACGTGGAACGAAGGGTCTTCCTGCGCGAGCTGCTGCAGCACGGCCCCGATACGCTCCTGATCAACCCCGGTCTTCGGCTCAAGGGCCACCGAAATGACCGGTTGGGGGAAATCGATCTTCTGCAACGTGATGATGCTGGAGGGATCGCACAGGGTATCGCCGGTACTGACATCGCCGAGGCCGGCCGCTGCCGCAATATCGCCAGCCCGGACTTCGGGAATATCATCGCGTTCGTTGGCATGCATCTGAACGAGCCGGCCAATCTGGTGGCTTGCGCCTGTGGACGGATTGAGAATCTGGTCGCCGACAGAAAGAACGCCGGAATACACGCGGAAGAAAGTGAGATTCCCGGCGATGGGATCTGCCGCCACCTTGAACGCCAGCGCACAGAACGGTTCATCGTCACTGACAATTCGCGTACCGGATTCGCCGTTCTCTAGGATGCCAATCACCGGGGGCTTGTCTGCCGGTGACGGCAGGTAATCGACGATCGCATCCAGCACGGCCTGAACACCCTTGTTCCGGAATGCAGAACCGCAGGTCACCGGAACGATTTCGTTGCGAAGCGTACGCAGGCGAAGACCGTAGCTGATCTCTTCCGCAGAAAGATCACCGTGCTCGAGGTATTTTTTCAGCAGTTTTTCATCGCCATCTGCAGCTGCTTCTACAAGCTTCTCGCGGTACTCGCGTACGAGACCGGTCATGGCTGGCGAAATTTCGCCTTTTTCAAAGTTGACGCCCTGGCTCTCGTCATCCCAGTAAATAGCGGTCATCCTGACCAGATCAACGACACCCCTGAAGCCGTCAGCCACACCCACCGGCAGCTGCAGTAATACGGGATTGGCGCGGAGCCGGTCCCGCATCTGGCGTACGACACGGAAGAAATCCGCACCCGGGCGGTCCATCTTGTTGATGAAGGCGATGCGCGGCAGGCAATAATTGTTGGCCTGATGCCATACGGTTTCGGACTGCGCCTCGACGCCTCCAACTGCACAGAACAGGCTTACACCACCATCGAGTACGCGCAGACACCGCTCGACTTCGATGGTGAAGTCGACATGTCCCGGCGTATCGATGATATTGATGCGGTGTTCGGGAAACTGCCGGTCCATGCCGGACCAGAAGCAGGTAGTGGCTGCGGAAGTAATCGTAATGCCGCGTTCCTGCTCGAGCTCCATCCAGTCCATGGTCGCTGCGCCATCATCGACTTCGCCGATCCGGTGCGAGACGCCCGTATAGAACAGGATGCGCTCTATTGTGGTGGTCTTGCCCGCATCAATATGTGCAGAAATACCGATATTGCGGTACTGCTCGATTGCGGTAGCCCGTGGCACGTCAGTTCCTTGCGTCGCACAACATCTTGAGATATTCGGACGCGACCGGCTCTACCAGCGGTAGTGAGAGAAGGCGCGGTTGGCTTCAGCCATCCGGTGCGTATCTTCACGCTTCTTCACGGCTGCACCACGATTGTCGATGGCATCGAGAATCTCATGCGCCAGGCGATGCGCCATGGACTTCTCCGAGCGTACACGCGCTGCATCGATAACCCAGCGCATGGCAAGCGTCTGGCGGCGTGCCGGGCGAACTTCGACCGGAACCTGATAGGTAGCACCGCCAACCCGCCGCGACTTGACCTCAACCATCGGCTTGACGTTATCCAGCGCCTTGCCAAACAACTCGACGGCCTTCTGCTCATCCTGGCCGCTACGCTCGACGATGCGGTCCAGGGCCCCGTAGATGATCCCTTCGGCAACGGATTTCTTTCCGGAGCACATGATCATGTTGGTGAACTTGGCCAGCAGATCGCTGCTGTACTTGGGATCCGGCAGGATCGTGCGTTTCGGTGCTGATGTTCTTCTAGACATATGCGTAACTCCAGGTCAGCTCTTCGGGCGCTTGGCGCCATATTTGGACCGGCCCTGACGGCGTTCATTTACGCCCGCACAGTCGAGGGTGCCGCGGATCGTGTGATAGCGCACACCCGGAAGATCCTTTACACGGCCACCGCGAATCATGACGACCGAGTGCTCCTGCAGGTTGTGACCCTCGCCGCCGATATAACTGGTGACTTCATAGCCATTCGTCAGGCGGACACGCGCCACCTTGCGCAGTGCCGAATTGGGCTTTTTCGGGGTCGTGGTATAGACGCGGGTGCATACACCGCGCTTCTGCGGGCTCCCGGCCAGTGCAGGAACTTTGCTCTTGTAAGTAGGAGCACTCCGGGGCTTGCGCACCAATTGATTGACTGTGGCCATAGAGACTAGCTACTCAAAGTTAACGGAAAAAAATCAGCCCGTGGGCGCCCCGAACAACTTCCGGGGTCCACATGTCGGGCTGACGGCCAGGACCAGGCCGTGCTGGGCCTGAACCTCTTGTTATGCTTGAACGGAACCGACAGGCGCACCAACCGGGTGCGCCCACGGCGCGCCGAACCGGGGATTCTAGAGCCCGGCTGGAAATAGTGTCAAGCCGACCCCCAAACATCCCTTATTCGGCGCTGTCGCCTTCTCCCTCGGACGGACCGTCAGCCGCTCCGTCGTCATCACCCAGGCCAGCGCTTACTGCCGACTGCTCCAGTCCTTGCAACTCCATCCGCAGTTCCTGCTCGCGGGACTGCTGCTGCTCGGTGTGGTGCCGGTATCCGGTTCCCGCAGGAATCAGTCGCCCGACGATCACGTTTTCCTTCAGACCGCGCAAATCGTCCCGCAGGCCCTTGACCGCAGCTTCGGTCAGCACCCGCGTGGTCTCCTGGAATGAGGCCGCCGAGATGAAGGACTCGGTAGCCAATGATGCCTTGGTAATACCCAGCAACAACGGCTCCGCCTGCGCTATCTGCTTGTCCTTTGACGTCGCAAGTTCATTCAGGTCCAGAAGCCGCGAACGCTCGAGGTTTTCGCCAGGCAGCAAACCGGTCTCACCCGGATCGGATACCTCGACCTTCTTCAGCATCTGGCGAATGATCGTCTCGATATGCTTGTCGTTGATCTTCACGCCCTGCAGGCGATAGACGTCCTGGATTTCACGAACCAGGTAGTCTGCGAGCCGCGTAACCCCCTGCAGGCGCAGGATATCGTGCGGGTTTGGCTCGCCATCAGCGATCATTTCGCCGCGCGTAACCTGCTCACCCTCGAATACACCCAGATGACGCCACTTGGGGATCAACTCCTCATGCTTCTCACCACTCTCGTCCGTAATGACGAGGCGGCGCTTGCCCTTGGTCTCCTTGCCAAAGCTCACGGTACCGCTGAATTCGGCCAGGATGGCCGGATCCTTTGGTTTGCGAGCCTCAAACAGGTCAGCAACGCGAGGCAGACCGCCGGTGATATCACGGGTCTTCGACGATTCCTGCGGAATACGCGCGATAACGTCACCGACTGAAACGCGCGCCCCATCGGCCATCGTCACCACTGCGCCGACGGGCAGGGCATAGACCGCTGGAATATCGGTGTTGGCAAAACAGATTTCCTGACCCTTGGCATTGACCAGCTTTGCCGTGGGCCGCAGGTCACGGCCACTGATACCGCGCTGCTTCGGATCCCTGATCAGGTAGCTCGAAAGACCGGTGACCTCGTCAACCTGCTCGGAAACAGATACGTCTTCAACGAAATCCTGGAATTTGAGAAAACCGCCGACTTCTGCAACCACGGGATGCGTATGTGGATCCCAGGTCGCGACGATCTGCCCGCCATTGACCTTGTCGCCATCATCGACCGCAATAACGGCACCATAAGGAATCCGGTAACGCTCGCGCTCCCGCCCCTGATCGTCAATGACGCCGATTTCACCGGAACGGCTGACGGCCACAAGATAATCCTTCTCGTGGCGTACGGTCTTCACGTTATGCAGGCGGATTGTGCCTGGCCGCTTTACCTCGATGCTGGTTGCCGCAGCAGCCCGTGATGCAGCACCGCCGATGTGAAAGGTACGCATCGTCAACTGCGTCCCCGGTTCACCGATCGACTGCGCAGCGATGACGCCGACGGCTTCGCCGATATTCACGAGGTGCCCACGCGCCAGATCACGGCCATAGCACAGGCCACACACACCGTGCCGCGTATCGCAGGTGATCGGCGATCGCACTTTCACGAGGTCAACGCTGGCCTCTTCAAGCTCGCGAACCTTGTGCTCATCCAGCAGCTCACCGGCCTCGAGGAGCACCTGCTTGGTACCCGGCCGCAAAACCTGGTCTGCCAGCACCCGGCCGAGCACCCGCTCTCGCAGCGGCTCGACCACGTCCCCGCCTTCCACGAGCGGGCTCATATACAAGCCATTGGTGGTACCGCAATCCTCACAGGACACGACCAGATCCTGGGCAACGTCCACCAGGCGCCTGGTCAGATAACCGGAGTTGGCGGTCTTCAGTGCCGTATCGGCCAGACCCTTCCGCGCACCATGCGTCGAAATGAAGTACTGGAGTACGTCCAGCCCCTCACGGAAGTTCGCGGTGATCGGCGTTTCGATGATGGACCCGTCGGGCTTGGCCATCAGGCCGCGCATACCGGCAAGCTGCCGGATCTGGGCCGCGGAACCTCGGGCACCGGAATCGGCCATCATGAAGATGGCGTTAAACGACGCCTGCTTGACAGTTTCGCCCTTGGCATTGACCGTCGACTCGGTACCCAGCTTTTCCATCATGGCCTTCGCCACCAGATCATTGGTGCGCGACCAGATATCGACAACCTTGTTATAGCGTTCACCATTGGTAACGAGACCGCTGGCAAACTGGTCCTGGATTTCCTTTACCTCCGTCTCAGCCGTCTTGAGAATGGAAACCTTCTCCTCCGGCACGACCATGTCGTTTACGCCGATGGAGATACCTGACCGGGTGGCGTAGGCAAAACCGGTGTACATGAGCTGGTCGGCAAACACGACGGTCTTTTTCAGGCCAACCTGGCGGTAGCATGCATTGATGCTGCCGGATATGGCTTTCTTGTCCATATTCCGGTTGACCATCGAGAAATCGAGCCCCTCGGGCACGATCTCGGACAGCAGCGCGCGACCGACCGTGGTATCAACAAGCTTGATCACCGTGACGACATTGCCGTCAGCGTCCAGGCTCGTATGCGGGATGCGCGCCTTGATCCGCGCGTGAAGTTCGACAGTCCGGCTTTCATAGGCTCGATGCACTTCGCTGACGTCAGCAAACACCATGCCTTCACCGCGGGCGTTTATGCGCTCACGGGTCATGTAATAGAGGCCGAGCACCACGTCCTGCGACGGAACGATGATTGGCTCACCGTTGGCCGGCGACAGGATGTTGTTTGTCGACATCATGAGCGCCCGCGCTTCGAGCTGTGCTTCCAGCGAAAGCGGCACATGGACGGCCATCTGGTCGCCGTCGAAGTCGGCGTTGAAGGCGGTGCAAACCAGCGGATGCAGCTGAATGGCCTTGCCTTCGATCAGCACGGGCTCAAAGGCCTGAATGCCGAGACGATGGAGGGTCGGCGCACGATTCAGCAGCACCGGGTGCTCGCGGATGACCTCCTCGAGGATATCCCACACCTCGGGGCCTTCACGTTCAACGAGCCGTTTGGCCGCCTTGATCGTGGAAGCCTCGCCGCGGAGCTGCAGCTTGGAAAAGATGAATGGCTTGAAAAGTTCGAGCGCCATCTTCTTCGGCAGACCGCACTGATGCAGCTTCAGCGTCGGACCAACCACGATGACAGAGCGGCCGGAATAATCGACGCGCTTGCCCAGCAGGTTCTGCCGGAATCGGCCTTGCTTGCCCTTTATCATGTCAGCGAGGGACTTGAGCGGACGGCGGTTCGTGCCGGTTATGGCCCGGCCGCGGCGGCCGTTGTCCAGCAGCGCATCGACTGCTTCCTGCAGCATGCGCTTTTCGTTGCGGACGATGATGTCCGGCGCATTCAGCTCCAGCAACCGGCGCAGCCGGTTGTTACGGTTGATGACACGACGATAGAGGTCATTGAGATCAGAGGTCGCAAACCGGCCACCATCCAGTGGAACCAGCGGACGCAGGTCCGGCGGCAGCACCGGCAATACGGTAAGCACCATCCATTCGGGACGATTGCCGGACTCGATGAAGGCATCGATCAGCTTCAGTCGCTTTGACAGGCGCTTGATCTTGGTTTCGGAGTTGGTGGCAGCAATCTCTTCGCGAACCTTGATCACTTCGCGCGGCAGATCGATCGTACGCAGCATGTGATGGACGGCTTCGGCACCCATGCGGGCATCGAACTCGTCGCCATGCTGCTCTACTGCCTCAAGATACTGCTCGTCGGTCAGGAGTTGCGCGCGCTCCAGAGGCGTCATGCCCGGGTCGATGACCACGAAGGCCTCGAAATACAGGACACGCTCGATCTCGCGCAGGGTCATGTCGAGCATCAGGCCGATGCGCGAGGGCAGAGACTTCAGGAACCAGATATGCGCAACCGGGCTTGCGAGTTCGATATGACCCATGCGGTCACGACGGACCTTGGCCTGCGTCACCTCGACGCCGCACTTCTCGCAGACTACACCACGATGCTTGAGGCGCTTGTACTTGCCGCAAAGACACTCATAGTCCTTGATCGGACCAAAGATCTTGGCGCAGAACAGGCCATCGCGCTCGGGCTTGAAAGTCCGGTAATTGATCGTCTCCGGCTTCTTGACCTCACCGAAAGACCACGAACGGATCCTCTCCGGCGAAGCCAGCTGGATTCGGATCGCGTCGAAGTCCTCGACCGTATGCTGCTGCTTGAAAAGCTTCAGTAGGTCTCTCATGTATCACCACCTGCCATTGTTCGGTCCGCGCGTTTACTGATTTCCGGTAGCCGCGTGAGTTAGTCCTTCTCGAGTTCCATATTGATGGCGAGAGAACGGATTTCCTTGACGAGTACATTGAATGACTCGGGCATTCCGGCCGCTACCTCATGCGTATCGTCCACGATGTTCTTGTACATCTTGGTACGACCCTGCACGTCATCAGACTTGACGGTCAGCATCTCCTGCAGCGTGTACGACGCACCGTATGCTTCAAGCGCCCAGACTTCCATCTCACCGAAGCGCTGGCCGCCGAACTGGGCCTTGCCACCCAGCGGCTGCTGCGTAACCAGACTGTACGGACCGGTTGAGCGCGCATGCATCTTGTCATCAACCAGATGATTGAGCTTCAGCATGTACATGTAGCCAACGGTCGTCGTTCGGTCGAATGCCTCGCCCGTGCGTCCGTCATACAGCTGCGCCTGGCCAGAAAGCGGCAAGTCCGCAAGCTGCAGCAGGCTCTTTATCTCGTCTTCGCTGGCACCGTCGAACACCGGGGTCGCAATCGGCACACCATGCCGGAGGTTGCCGGACAGCTCGTCGATCTCGGTATCGGTCAGCTCGCTGAGTTTGACCTTCTGTCCGCCGGTCTTGTTGTAGATCTCGTCGAGAAACTTTCGCTTCTCGGCCATGGCGGCATTTGCGTCGATCAGTGCTCCGATCTTGCGACCGAGTTCCTTGGCCGCCCAGCCCAGATGGGTCTCCAGCACCTGGCCGATGTTCATGCGCGAGGGCACACCGAGCGGGTTGAGGACGATGTCGACCGGGGTTCCGTCTGCCAGGTACGGCATGTCTTCCACCGGCACGATGGTGGAGATGACACCCTTGTTGCCGTGACGCCCTGCCATCTTGTCGCCAGGCTGAATACGACGCTTGACGGCCAGATAGACCTTGACCATCTTCAGCACGCCGGGCGCCAGGTCATCGCCGGCGGTTATCTTCTTGCGCTTTTCCTCGAAGCGACGGTCGAACTCCTGGCGCTGCTGACGAAGGCGCTCGGCAGCCTGCTCGAGCTGCGCATTCGCATCATCGTTGGTCAGGCGGATCTCGAACCACTTCTCGCGGGCCAGTTCAGCCAGATAGCCCTGCGTGATCCGGCCACCCGACTTGAGTGATCCCGGACCGCCTTCGCTCTGCTTGCCGACCAGCATGCGCTCGACACGCTGGAAGATGTCCTCTTCGAGGATGCGCAACTGATCGTCAAAGTCCTTGCGCACGCTCTCGAGCTCGGCGGTTTCGATCGCCAGTGCCCGGCTGTCCTTGTCCACGCCGTCACGGGTGAAGACACGAACGTCGATAACCGTACCGTCCATGCCGGGCGGTACCCGCAGGCCCGTATCCTTTACGTCCGAAGCTTTCTCGCCAAAGATCGCACGCAGGAGCTTCTCCTCCGGCGTCAGCTGGGTTTCGCCCTTGGGCGTAACCTTGCCGACGAGGATATCTCCGGCACGCACCTCGGCGCCAATATAGGCAATACCTGCCTCATCCAGCTTGGCGAGCGCAGTCTCGCCGACATTGGGGATATCGGCAGTGATTTCCTCGGGCCCGAGCTTCGTATCGCGGGCGACACAGGCGAGCTCTTCGATGTGAATCGTCGTGAAACGATCCTCTTCGACCAGCCGCTCGGAAAGCAGGATGGAATCTTCGAAGTTGTATCCGTTCCAGGGCATGAAAGCCACGAGCAGGTTCTGCCCGAGCGCAAGCTCGCCGAGACTGGTGGAGGCACCGTCAGCGAGCACGTCACGCTTCGCGATCACGTCGCCGGCCTTTACCAGCGGCCGCTGATTGATACAGGTGTTCTGGTTGGAACGCGTGTACTTCGTCAGGTTGTAGATGTCGACACCCGGCTCACCGGCGATGGTCTCATCGTCGTTGACCCGAACAACAATACGCGAGGCATCAACGGAATCCACCGTGCCGCCACGACGGGCAACGACAGTAACGCCGGAATCCACCGCAACCGCCCGTTCCATTCCGGTACCGACCAGCGGCACATCGGAACGCAACGTGGGCACAGCCTGACGCTGCATGTTCGCGCCCATGAGGGCGCGGTTTGCGTCGTCATGCTCCAGGAACGGAATCAGCGACGCAGCGACCGAAACGGTCTGCTTTGGCGACACGTCCATGAAGTCGATTCGTTCGCGCGGCAACAAAGTGAATTCGTTCTGGTGTCTTACCGATACCAGCTCTTCAACGAACGCACCTTTGGAGTCCATTTCGGCATTCGCCTGCGCAATGACGTGCAGGCCTTCTTCAATGGCCGACAGATACTCGATTTCGTCCGTTACCCGGCCATTCTTGACCTTGCGGTACGGCGTCTCGAGGAAGCCATAATCGTTGGTCCGCGCATAAACAGACAGGGAATTGATCAAGCCGATGTTCGGGCCTTCCGGCGTTTCGATCGGGCAGACCCTGCCGTAGTGCGTCGGATGCACGTCACGGACTTCGAAGCCGGCACGCTCACGGGTCAGGCCACCCGGGCCAAGTGCCGATACGCGACGCTTGTGGGTAACCTCGGAGAGCGGATTGTTCTGGTCCATGAACTGTGAGAGCTGGCTGGACCCGAAGAACTCCTTGACCGCCGCCGCAACCGGCTTGGCGTTGATGAGTTCCTGCGGCATGAGGCCTTCGGAGTCGGCAATTGTCAGGCGCTCCTTGACCGCGCGCTCGACCCGCACCAGGCCGACGCGGAAGGCGTTCTCAGCCATTTCACCGACACTGCGAACACGGCGGTTGCCGAGGTGATCGATATCATCTACCTGGCCACGACCGTTACGGATTTCCATAAGCGTCCGCAGCGTGTCGATGATGTCTTCCTTGGTGAGCACGCCTGTACCCGTAATCTCCGTCCGTCCAACACGCCGGTTGAACTTCATTCGCCCCACGCCCGAGAGGTCATAGCGCTCGGCATTGAAGAACAGGTTATGGAACAGGTTCTCGGCCGCATCCTTGGTCGGTGGCTCGCCCGGACGCATCATGCGATACACCTCGACGAGTGCATCTAGTCGCGTGACGGATGAGTCGATTCGCAGGGTGTTCGAGATATACGGACCGCGATCCAGATCGTTCACATAAAGTGTCTGGATATGCTTCACGCCCTTCTCGATGAACTGGTCAACCATCGCCAGGGTCAGCTCATCATTGGCGCGTGCAAGCAGTTCGCCGGTTGCCTTGTCGACGACGTCGTGAGCAAGGATCTTGCCTTCCAGATATTCCCTGGGAACCTCCAGTGTCTTGGCACCGGAGTCTTCAAGCTCGCGAACGTGGCGGGCGCTGATTCTGCGGCCTTCTTCGACGATCAGCTTGCGGCCGATCTTGATGTCAAAGGTCGCGGTGTCACCACGCAAACGCTGCGGAACGAGCCCGAACTCGAATCCCTTCGAGGAAAGGTAGAAGTCATTCTTCTCGAAGAAGAGATCAAGCATCTCCTGGTTCGAAAGGTTGAGCGCCCGCAAGATGATGGTGACGGGCAGCTTGCGCCGCCGATCGATTCGGGCAAACACGCAATCCTTCGGATCAAATTCAAAATCCAGCCACGAACCGCGGTACGGAATGATTCTTGCCGAGAAGAGCAGCTTGCCCGACGAATGGGTCTTGCCCTTGTCATGGTCAAAAAACACGCCTGGCGAACGGTGCAACTGGGATACGATCACCCGCTCCGTACCATTCACCACAAAGGTACCGTGCTCGGTCATCAGCGGCATTTCGCCGAGATAGACCTCCTGCTCACGGACTTCCTTGACAACTTTTTTGCTCGCTGACGCTTCCTTGTCATAGATGACCAGGCGCACCTGGACGCGCAGTGGGGCAGCATAGGTTAGCCCCCGCAGCTGGCATTCCTTGACGTCAAACACTGGCTCACCCAGCCGATAGCTGAGGTATTCGAGTGCGGCGCTACCAGAGTAGCTGATGATCGGGAACACGCTCTTGAAAGCAGCGTGCAGCCCGATGTCATTGCGGCCCTCGACAGACTTGTCTTCCTGCAAGAATTTCTTGTAGGAATCAACCTGAATGGAGAGGAGTGGAGGAACGCCAAGGATGCTCGGCCGTTTGCCAAAATCCTTGCGGATACGCTTCTTGTCGGTAAAGGAAAAAGTCATGACGCAGCACCTCTGTCAGGGCACCCGTAGTCGGAATACGGAGCAAAGATGGCCACGGCCGGCACCTGCGGTACCGACCGTTGCCACAAACTCCCAAATCGCATCAGCGCGAGCCTCACAGCCCGCACAGGCCATAAAGCATCAGCCTGCAACCGCTCACTTGATCTCTGCGGTAGCGCCGGCTTCTTCGAGCTGCTTCTTGATGGCCGCCGCGTCGTCTTTCGAGACGCCTTCCTTGACGACCGACGGCGCGCCCTCTACCAGATCCTTGGCTTCTTTCAGACCGAGGTTGGTAATGGTACGGATCGCCTTGATGACGCCGACCTTGTTTTCGCCGAAGGCCTTGAGGGTCACCGTGAATTCAGTCTGCTCCTCGACTGCAGCAGCGGCGACGGTGCCACCCGCGGCAGCAACTGCTACCGGCGCAGCGGCTGATACACCCCACGAATCTTCGAGCATCTTCACGAGCTCGACGATCTCCATGATGGGCTTGGCGCTCAGTTCGCTGAGCAGTTCCTGGTTCGAAAGAGCCATGGTCAAATCTCCTTGAGTACTTAATTAAGTCGGGTTATCCGAATACGGTAAAAACTGATGCAGCCTCAGGCGACCTCTTCCGCCTTCCCGCGCGCCGCGAGTACCCGCGCAACGAGTGCGGGGGGCTCTGCAAGCGTACGGACCAGCTTGGTAGCTGGCGCCAGAAAGACACCGAGCAGCATGGCCCGGGCCTGATCCAGCGTGGGCAGACTCGCTAGGCGCTCAAGATCAGCCGGACCGTAGAGCACGCCACCGATGGCGACGGCCTTGGTAACCAGCTTTTCATTGGTCTTGGCGAAATCCTTGAATACCCGGGCAGCAGCGCCCGGATCTTCGCGGGAAAACGCCAGGATGAGCGGCCCCTTGAGGGTCTCCTTGAGGCATGCAAACTCGGTGCCTTCAACGGCCCGTTTGGCGAGGGTGTTCTTGACCACGCGGACGTAGACGCCCTGGCTGCGGGCTTTGGCCCGCAGGTCGGTAATCTGCGCCACTGACATGCCGCGATACTCAGCCGCTATGGCTGACATCGCGGATGCGGCGATCACGTTCACCTCTTCGACAAGAGCCTGCTTGTCTTCGAGTCGCAATGCCATCGTTCACTCCTGATGCGAAAGTCACTGTCGCCGCCGTTCGCCCATGCGGCGAAACTCGCGGCTCCGATGGCGGCCGTCACCAGGTCGTACTGATTCGGGTAACACCATCTGCGCAGGCCACTTCGAGCAAGGCCATTAAGGCGTCAGGAAAAGCATCCCTTCGCCACCTGCGGTCTTCGATGTTGCGTTCGTGGAGTCCTGTAGCCGGACTCCGCGAAACCGGCTGAAGTTCAAACTGAATCTCCGGCCTTCATCACCGGCCGCCCTGTTTTACGGGGCTGCGCGGCTATTCATTGCTGACAGCGGTCAAATATCCAGGCTGGCCTGATCGATCATCACGCCCGGTCCCATGGTTGAGGACACGGTCAGACGTTTCAGATACTGGCCCTTCGCCGCTGCCGGCTTCACCTTCTTGATGTCGTTCAACAGTGCGAGCAGATTGTCGCGCAGTGCAGCAACATCGAAACTTGCCTTGCCGATCGGGCAGTGCACAACACCACCTTTGTCGGCACGAAAACGGACCTGGCCGGCTTTGGCGTTGCGCACGGCGGTCTCGACATCCTGGGTCACCGTCCCGACCTTGGGATTTGGCATCAGGCCACGCGGACCGAGAATGCGGCCCAGCTGACCGACGATCCGCATGGCGTCGGGTGTGGCGATCACCGTATCGAAGTCGATGGATCCGGCCTTCATCTGCTCAGCCAGGTCTTCAAAACCAACCGCATCGGCGCCTGCTGCCCGCGCCTTGTCGGCGTTTTGCCCCTGGGCAAATACGGCGACACGGACAGTCTTGCCCGTGCCATGAGGCAGCAGGGCGGAACCGCGCACGACCTGATCGGATTTCTTTGCGTCAATTCCGAGATTGACTGCAACATCTACCGTCTCGGCAAACTTGGCCGTAGCCAGTTCCTTGACGAGCGCCAGTGCCTCATCGATGGAATAGTTCTTTTCCGCGGAAACCTTGCCCTGCCAGGCCTTGGTACGTTTGCTTTGAGCTGACATCTCAGACGCCCTCCACATCAAGGCCCATACTGCGGGCGCTGCCCGCAATCGTACGGACTGCCGCATCGAGCCCGGCTGCCGTGAGATCCGGCATCTTTGCCTTGGCAATTTCTTCAAGCTGCTGGCGAGAAACCTTGCCGACCTTCTTGGTATTGGGGGTGCCGCTGCCCTTGTCCAGCCCAAGGGCTTTCTTCAGCAGAATCGCAGCCGGCGGCGTCTTGATGACGAAAGTGAAGCTGCGGTCGTTATAGACGGTGATAACCACCGGCATGATCAGCCCGGCTTCCATCTTCTGCGTCTGCGCATTGAACGCCTTGCAGAATTCCATGATATTGACCCCGGCCTGGCCGAGCGCAGGGCCTATGGGCGGACTCGGGTTTGCCTTGCCGGCAGGGACCTGCAGCTTGACGTATTTGTCGACTTTCTTGGCCATCAGACCTTCTTCCTGTCAGTGGGTACAAACGCCTCTTCAGAGGCTCCCCGTACCGCCCCCATGAAGGAGCGGCGCTTACTTGAGCTCAGCCTTTCTCTACCTGGCTGAATTCAAGCTCTACCGGTGTGGATCGGCCCAGAATCTGGACCGCTACCCGGAGTTTGTTCTTCTCGTAATTGACCTGCTCAACCACGCCATTGAAATCGTTGAACGGACCATCCGTAACGCGCACAACTTCGCCGGGCTCGAACAGTACCTTCGGCCTCGGCTTGTCGACACCTTCTTCAACCCGATGCAGGATCGCATTGGCCTCAGCATCGGTAATCGGCGCCGGCTTGTCACTTGATCCACCAATAAACCCGAGCACCTTCGGCACCTCCTTGACCATGTGCCAGGTCTCGTCATCCATCTCCATCTGCACGAGGACATAACCGGGAAAGAACTTGCGCTCGCTCTTCCGCTTCTGCCCCTCACGCATTTCGACGACTTCTTCGGTCGGCACGATGATCTTGCCAAACTTGTGCTCGAGCCCGTCGCGCTTTACTCGTTCCTCAAGCGATCGTTTGACCTTGTTCTCGAAGTTGGAATACGCGTGAATCACATACCAGCGGAGCGGCATGACCTAGGCTCCCTGGCCGGTAACAGCGCGTGTAATCATCAACAACACGAAATCCAGACTCCAGAAGAAAAAGCCAAGTATCAGCAGAAAGATAAACACCGTAATCGTCGTCTGCATGGTTTCCTGGCGGTTAGGCCAGATAACCTTCCGGATCTCCACGCGCGACCCGAGAATGAACTGCCATATCACCTGCCCTTGCCGGGTCTGGTAGAGCAGCGCTGCGCCAATACCAAAACCGGCAAGAATACCTATCACGCGGAGGACAATCGAAGCGCCCTCGAAGTAATAGTAGGCAACGATCGAAGCGAGCACGACCAGGCACGCAGCCGCCAGCAACGCCGTATCGATCAGCGCCGGTCTGGCTTTTGTTTCGCTACTGTTAGTCATGCTTACCAGACAACGTATCGCAGGTTTATGGCAGGCCAGGAGGGTCTCGAACCCCCAACCTGCGGTTTTGGAGACCGCCGCTCTGCCAATTGAGCTACTGGCCTTTGGAAAATAACCTTCGTCTTACTTGAGAATTTTCGCGACCACGCCGGCGCCGACGGTACGGCCACCTTCGCGGATCGCGAAGCGCAGACCTTCTTCCATCGCGATCGGATTGATCAGCGTCACCACCATCTTGATGTTGTCACCCGGCATGACCATCTCCACACCCTCGGGCAACTCGCAGGCACCCGTCACGTCGGTCGTCCGGAAGTAAAACTGTGGCCGGTAACCCTTGAAGAACGGCGTATGACGACCACCCTCTTCCTTCGTCAGCACGTACACCTCAGCCTCAAACTGCGTGTGCGGATTGATCGAACCCGGCTTCGCCAGCACCTGACCGCGCTCCACGTCTTCACGCTTCGTTCCGCGCAACAGCACACCCACGTTGTCGCCCGCCTGACCGTCGTCCAGCAGCTTGCGGAACATCTCAACGCCCGTGCAGGTCGTCTTTGTCGTGTCCTTGATGCCGACGATCTCGACTTCCTCGCCAACCTTGATCCGCCCGCGCTCGATACGCCCCGTCACCACCGTGCCGCGACCCGAGATCGAGAACACGTCCTCGATCGGCATCAGGAATGCACCGTCAACCGCACGCTCCGGCACCGGTATGAAGCTGTCCATCGCCGCAACCAGCTTCTCAACGCTCTGCGAGCCCATCTCGCTGGTATCACCTTCCCAGGCCTTCAGCGCCGAACCGGTGATCACCGGTGTCGTGTCACCCGGAAACTTGTACATCGAGAGCAGCTCGCGCACTTCCATCTCGACCAGCTCCAGGAGCTCGGCGTCGTCAACCATGTCCGCCTTGTTCAGGTACACCACGATGTACGGCACACCGACCTGGCGGGCCAGCAAAATGTGTTCCCGCGTCTGCGGCATCGGACCATCCGCTGCCGATACCACCAGGATCGCACCGTCCATCTGCGCCGCACCCGTGATCATGTTCTTCACGTAGTCAGCGTGTCCCGGGCAATCCACGTGCGCGTAGTGACGCGCCTCGCTCTCGTACTCCACGTGCGCTGTCGCAATCGTGATGCCGCGCGCCTTCTCTTCCGGCGCCTTGTCAATCTGGTCGTACGCGCTCACCTCACCGCCGAACTTCGCCGCCATCACCTTGGTCAGCGCCGCTGTCAGCGTCGTCTTCCCGTGATCCACGTGACCGATCGTTCCGACATTGACGTGGGGCTTCGTACGCTCAAATTTGGCTTTCGACATGACCAGCTCTCTCTTCGATCTGTTTGTGCTTCTGTTACATCCGCAGTCACGGCGTCAACCGCGGCTCACCCAATTCATTTATGCACGACTCTTGGAGCCCACAACCGGAGTTGAACCGGTGACCTCTTCCTTACCAAGGAAGTGCTCTACCAACTGAGCTATGTGGGCAAATCACATCTCCCAAAACTGGAGCGGGTGATGGGAATCGAACCCACGTCATCAGTTTGGAAAACTGAGGTTCTACCATTGAACTACACCCGCCACCCTCCAAGCGTCTCAGCTCCGGACGGCAGCGAAGGGGCAGCAGGCGTACAACTTCAGCCACAAGGACAGAAGGCCCGCCTACAAACGCCCTCCTGAAGCTCTTGGTGGAGGGGGTAGGATTCGAACCTACGAAGGCGTAAGCCAGCAGATTTACAGTCTGCCCCCGTTGGCCGCTTGGGTACCCCTCCGCTAAGTCAAGCAGAGCATTGTCTGGCGACCGGCTTCCGCTGTCAACCTAAAGTGCTATGCCGGAAGAGGGACTTGAACCCCCAACCTACCGCTTACAAAGCGGTTGCTCTGCCATTGAGCTATTCCGGCCCGTCACCTTTCTGCGCCCGCATTATATATACGGCTTACGGGGGCGCTACCGGCCGCGGCATCAAATCCGTTGAAGCGGGACAGGGCAGGCTCTCAGCGCGGAGAATCCGGTCGTAGCCGATGGCGAGGTTTCTGAGGAGCGCCTGCTGATCGCCCCCCGGATCCGAGACCAGCCAGTATTCGGCAGCAGTCTTGTACCGCTCGCGCATAACGGCCTGGATTCCGGCCCGGCGCGCGGCTTCGATGACACCTTCAGCACCGCCCAGTTCACGAAATACCCCGAGACTGATGACGGTTACAGGCCCGTCCTGCATCACATAGGCATCCGGAAGCTCCGCCCGCAGCAGTCGCTGCCGGGCAATCTCCGCTTGCTCCTTGTCCGCAAAGCCCTGAACCTGAACCCAATGACCAAGCCATACGCGCGCTTCCCGCGGTACGACTCTGACCTTGATGCCCCGCTTGGCCAAAGTAGCCGAAAGCTGCTGCGCGGCGCTGGCATCCGGTATTGGCCCGATATAGACACACTGCGAGGCGGCATCGGCGGTATCTGGCCCCGTCGAGGCTCGGGAGTTCGACTGCCCATATATTGGCAGTTCATTGGCATCGGTGGCCGGCAGGGCGGCCGATGGCTCAGGATCAACCCAGAGTACCCACCCAAGCAGAAGCAGGTTGGCGAGCAATAAAATCAGGAAGATATTACGCACAGGCGCCCCTGCACTCAGACAACTTCATAACAGGCCGGATCAAGGGCCAGGCCTTCGAGAACCAGATCAGGATCATAGGCCGCCGGCGCATCGAGCAACCGGGCGAACTGCGCACCATCACCCCCCGTTATCACCAACTGTGCCGCCCCGGCTTTACTGTTCAGCCTTGCAAGAGAATCGGCAACCAGCGCTACGCAGGCGCGCGCCACCCCTAACCGGATCGCGTCAGCGGTATCGGTACCGAGCGCATCTCTGTCTGCAGCGCAGATTGTCGGCATTTCAGGAGAAAATCCGGGACCGGCAAACTGATCCAGATCGCCCGTTTCCTGGCGCAGCGCGGCCACCATCAATGCAACGCCCGGGAAGATCAGCCCCCCGGAGTGGGTGCCGTCCGCAGCAATGACATCCAGGGTGACGGCTGTGCCGGCATCGACAACGCAAAGTGGGCCAGGGCGCTTCCGCCAAGCCGCGCACATCGCAAGCCAGCGGTCAACGCCCAGCTGAGCCGGTTCGCGATAGCCATTCTTCAGGCCGTATGCCGCGGCGCGTGATCGAGCAAAAACCGGGCTGAACCCGAAACGCGCAAAGACGGCTTCGGCAACCAGCTTTCCGGCCGCAGGACCGGCCACATTGGCAACCCGTACTTCGTCGGGAACGGCAGAATCACGCAGCAACTCGGTCAATGCTGCTGGAAGTCCATGGTTCCGATGAGTCGCGTGGCCAGCCCCGACCAGCCCCTCACCTGGCGACCAGGCCCATTTCAACCGGGTATTGCCGAGATCCAGCAACAGCCTCATGGTTGCCGCCGCAACGTAACATCACCGGCGAAGACAGGCTTTAACACATTCCCAGCTTCGACCAACAAGGCACCATCATCGGCGATTCCTCGTGCAACTCCGTTCAACGTCTGCAATCCGATCGATACGTTAACAGCCTGGCCAAGTAAATAGTCCCAGCTACGCCAACGCGGCGCAAAGGCCGCAAACCCCGATCCGGCAAATTCGCTCAGGTTTCGATAAAGCGCGTTCAGCAAGGATCCAGCCAGCTGATTGCGAGACACTTGCTTGCCCGGAACAAGCTCGTCAAGCGTCGCCGGCCGCAGGTTGCCGCCATCGGCATCTACCTCAGCACCCAGAGCAGGCGATACGCGCACATTCAGGCCAATACCGACCACTACACGCAGCGGCCCGCCCGCCTCGCCAGCCACATCCACCAGAATACCGCCGAGTTTGCCGCCGTTCGCGACGATGTCGTTGGGCCATTTCAGCTGGACAGCTGCGGGCGGTACAACGCTGACCAATGCCTCGGCAACCGCAACGCCTATTACCAGTCCCAATGCCGCCAGATCGCGCGGCGCGACCTCATAGCACCACGATACCGACAGGCATAAACCGTGTCCCAGAGGAGAAAACCAGCGCCGGCCACGGCGACCACGCCCGCCCGATTGATACTCCGCGACACAAACAAACATCGCACCGGGTGCCGGCGCTGGCATTGTCGCCAGGATCTCGCTCGTCGATGCGGTTGTCAGCAAGACGTCCAGGCGCGCCAGCGCGGCCTTCGTCTCACGGCTCAGAACCTTCCGGATCGGGTCCTCGGCCAGCAATTCGAGCGGAGCCCCCAGCCGGTAACCCCGGCGCCGATCGGCAACGACTGTCAGGCCGGTATTCCTTAGCGCCCGAATCTGCTTCCAGATTGCAGCCCGGGAGAGACCCAGATCAGCCCCCAGCTGGACACCCGTGTGCCAGGCGCCGTCAGCCAGCAGGGTGAGCAACGCATGTCGTGAGGCGTCCACAACTAGCGCGGACGGCGCCGTAACAACATCGCCCTTTCAATACGGTTTTCATTTCCGGCCCGCAGGCGACGGATGTTGGCGCGATGCGTAAAGACTATGAACAGGGCAAGGCCGGTCAGAAACACGAGCAATGGTAGCTGCCCGTCCAGACCGCTGATCAGCAACCAGATCGGCAGAGCCACCGCGGTCAGCATGGTGGCAAGACCGACGAAGCCGGTCGTGACCAGGACGATCACCCAGACCAGTACGCCGGGCAATGCGAGCGACGGTGCGATACCCAGCAACGCCCCGATTGCGGTTGCCGCCCCCTTGCCGCCGGCAAATCCGAACCAGACGGGGTAGCAATGCCCGACCACTGACGCGCCCGCACAGGCGAGCATCAACCAGGTTCGGGAAATCTCGGGGTCCAGAAAAACGCCCGGGAGGGCAATTGTGGGAAGCAGCCACGGCGGCAAAAAGCCCTTGGCGATATCGATCAATATGACGCGCAGGGCAAACCACTTTCCCTGGGTACGCAAGGCATTGGTTCCACCGGCGTTACCGCTCCCCTGCGTACGAATATCAATACCGCCCGCCAGCTTGCCGACGACAAGCGCGCCGGTCAGCGAGCCGACCAGGTAACTGATCAATACCTTCAGGCCAAGTTCAAGCATTCGATCCAAGCCAGCAGTCGCGGCGCACGACGGCATCGGCACCCGCTTGCGGATCAAGGCTCAGGTAACAGGTATCGCGGGGTGCAAGCATGGTGCGCAGAGTCATGCTCATCAGCTGCTGATCACGAAATATATAACAGCTGCAATTGCCATCCACCGCCAACCGGTCAACCAGGGCCTCGCAGCCTTCGGCAGTGGCCGGATGCCCATCAAGCGCCACCAGTTCGTCCCCGGCAGTGATTCCCGCTATTTGCGCAGGACCACCATCGATCACCTGGGTGACTTTCGTCCGGCCATCCATATTCTTGATCTTCATGCCCAGCCAGGCGCGAGGCTTGCCCTGCCGGCGTCCAGATACGCCACCGGCATCACTTTCGCTCTCCCGGCCCCGCATATGCAGGAGAACACCAAACTGGGCGAGAAGGATACCGAGCGGCGGATCGACGGTCGTCCGCAGGTTCTGGTGAAAGAATGCCTTGAGATCGAGACCACAGACCTGTTCTGCCATGCGCTCGAAGTCTCCTTCGTAAAGACCGCGGCTGTCGTCGCCGCCAAATTCGCGCCACAGCGCCTGCATTACGGAGTCCAGGGAGCGGGCTCCATCGGAGCGGAAGCGAATTTCCAGATCCAGCGCCAGTGCTACAAGTGAGCCTTTCAGGTAATAGCTGACGGTCGAATTCGGCGAATTCTCATCAGGCCGGTAGAACTTGATCCAGGCATCAAAACTCGCGTCTTCCAGGGTCTGATGGCGGCGGCCACTGGTGCGGTAGAGCTTGGTCAGGCTGCGCCCGAGCAATTCCAGGTATTGCTCCTGGGTGATCAGCCCGGCACGCAACAGCGCCATCTCATCGTAGTACGAGGTGATTCCCTCGAAAATCCAGAGCTGGCGTGTGTATGCCTCCCGTGACAGATCCGCGCCAACAAACTCCGCCGGCCGAATGCGTTTGACGTGCCAAGCATGAAAGTATTCGTGGCTGACCAGCCCGAGAAACCGGCGATACCCGGCATCCCTATCGTCTGGACCATGCCGTGGCAGGTCATTTCGCCGGCAAATCAGCGCCGACGACTCGCGATGCTCCAGTCCGCCATAACCATCGGCAACTGCGCGCAGGAGAAACAGATAGCTTTGCATCGGTGCGGGCCGGCCAAAAAAGTCTATTTGCCAGGCGCACAGACGGGCCAGATCCATCTGCAGCCTCGGCAGATCGACCTCTTCGTGGCCAATCATGGCCAGCGCGTGAGGCGTGCCGGCCGCCTCGAAATCGATCACCGTGAGCCTGCCCATGAGCACAGGGTGATCGATCAGATCCGTATAACCAGCCGCATGGAACGCGCCAAATTCGCCAGCAGCGCCAGTCAGCCGCGGCAGACTGGTTGCCAGCTGCCAGACGATATCGGGCGGCAGCTCCGGTGGATCGATATGCACGACGTAGCTGTCCTGCTCCTGGCCGCTCACTTGCAGAAAAAGGCAGACCCCATTGAAGAACCCGCAGCTGCCATCCAGCCAGGCGCCGCGCACCGAGGGGTCGGCGGCGTAAATCACCGCAGTCACCAGCAATGCCCCCGCCACCGGCACCGCATGCCAGCTGTGCTTGTCCAACTTGCGCAGCGTGACCGGTTCACCATCGCTCATCGCCTCAATCCGCACGATGTGGCGCGCATAATCACGGATCAGGTAGCTGCCCGGTATCCATGCCGGCAGGCTGAGCACCTGGCCTTCCGGATCAGGATGTTCGATGCGGCAAGTTACCTCATACAGGTGAGCGCCGAGGCTGTGGGGGCGAACGTGGTAGACAACGGCGGTCTGGCTGACTGAACTGTTCATGGATCCGGATGCTGCAACGAGTCTGTCGAACTCATACAGATGGGGAGTCTAGCTGAGCCGGACGCGGCAGGTAGATCTCCGCCAACATGCAACGTACGCTCCCGCCCCCCACGCGCTCGATAGTCCCAACATCCACCGGCAACAGTGCGGTATACCGCTCAAGCACCCGCCGTTGCTCCGGCTGGAGACTCCGCAGGGCGGTTTCGGAGAGCACCAGCAAAGGACCCCCCGGGGAATCCACTTCCAGGCAGTTTGCAGCGAACTGCAGGACCTGGCCCGCGGATACGGTCAGCAACCGGCGGTTTGATGCAACCAGTTCCGCACGTACGGCCTGACGCTCGGCCGGATCGCTGATTGCGTCGCTGCAAAGGATTGCGATATGCCGCCCGAGACTCATCAGCACATTCGTGTGGTAGACCGCTTGCCCCGCCCCCAGGCTGGCGCTGAATGCCACGACCCGGTAGCCGGTAAGACGGGCAAATTCAGCGAGGGCCGCTTCGTGAGTGCGGCCTGAACGGGCCGCAAATGCCGTGCGGCGAGGCCGGTCGAGTACCAGGCTGCCGGTGCCCTCAAGATAGCTGCCGGACTGCTCCAGCTCCGACAAGTCGATCACCCGGCGCACATGAAACCCGCTGCCAAGCGCAAGCCTGTCGAGGATATCGGGGCGACGCTCCGCACGCCGGTTGAGCGCTGCCATCGGGTACAGCACAACCGTACCGTCGCAATGTGTGGACATCCAGTTATTGGGGAACACCGCGTCTGGCGTCCCGCCCCAGGGGGCATCCGCGACAACGAAGGTCTGCACGCCGGCCTGGTCCAGAGCGCTTACCACGCCATCGAACTCCCTCATGGCTTGTGCCGACAATACTTCGGGGGCACGCGTCGTGGCGCGCTGGAACTGATTCGACGCAGCCGTCTGGTGATTTGGCCCAAAGTGGCTCGGACGAATCATGAGCAGATGCCGGGTCGCCTGGCGTTTGTCGCACAGCAGGTCGGCAGAACTCATATCAGGACCACCCTCTGGAACCTCACGACCAACCGGACTGACACAGGCTAAAGTATTTCTTCATGGTGCCGACCCTGCCATCAGACGGGCACTGCCATCCTGCACAGGCAGGTACCTGGCATCAGGCGACCGGGCGAAACCATCGGTGTTTGACTTGTGTTGCATTTCGAAAACCGGCGCGTATATTACCGGCCGACCGAGACAGAAACGTCAGTCACGCATCACGACATATCACAGTAAGACGTTGCCCCAGCAGGGACTCCAGTTGCTACTGTCTCGAAAACCCATCTACGGTTCCTCTACCCAGACGAGGTGAACTCGATGCCGAGAGTATTGTCCGTTGTGGACAGCCCTGTTCCGGATTCCGTTGCGAACCTGTCTGATAGCGAGGAGCCACCGAACGCTGCGCCTGGAATCGTCATTCCAGGCATTCAGTCGCCACTCACGTCTCCGCCGGTCAACCTTAGCGCCGTTCCATCGTCAAAACATACCGTTCCGAGGCTAGCGGTCAGTGCCCGGAGCGACGCCTTTCGTCGCCGCTTCTACCCGCAGGCGGGCCTGCGTGACTGGAACGACTGGCGATGGCAAAACCGCCATCGGGTGCGCAGCCTCGCTGATCTGGACCGAATGTTTCGGCTGACCGATGACGAGCGGCAAGCTATTGAAGCGCACCACGGTGCCCTGCCCCTCGGCATCACCCCCTATTACGCAAGCCTTATTGATGCCGATAACCCCACCCAGGCACTGCGCAGAACCGTAATCCCCGTACTGGGCGAATATCTCAAGTCCAAAGGCGAGTCAGATGACCCGCTCGGCGAGGACGCAAGCAGCCCCTTGCCCGGACTGGTGCACCGGTATCCGGACCGGGTGCTGCTGCTGGTCACAAATTTCTGCTCGGTATATTGCCGCTACTGCACACGGGCCAGGATGGTCGGCTCAGTCGGCGAACGCAGCATCCGCAAGCACGACCTGGAGCGGGCAATCGACTACATTGCCGCGACGCCAGTAATTCGTGACGTGCTCTTGTCCGGTGGCGACCCTTTGAGCCTCGACGACGAGCGGCTGGAGTGGATTCTGAAGCGGTTACGGCAAATCCCCCATGTCGAGTTCATTCGCATCGGCTCCAAACAGCCGGTCGTACAGCCACAGCGGATTACCCCGGCACTCACCCGAATCCTCAAGCGCTACCATCCGCTGTGGATGAGTCTGCACTTCACCCATCCGGATGAACTGACGCCCGAGGTGGCCGAGGCCTGTGCACGGCTGGCGGATGCCGGTATCCCGCTCGGCAGTCAGACTGTGCTGCTGAAAGGCGTCAACGACAGCGTCGCGACGATGCGGGAACTGGTGCACGGGCTGCTCCGCATACGCGTGCGGCCGTACTACCTGTATCAGTGCGACCCGATTTCGGGATCGTCACACTTCCGTACGCCGGTCGAGAAGGGGCTGGAGATCATTCGTGGTCTGCGTGGCCACACCACCGGCTACGCGATCCCGACCTACGTGATCGATGCGCCGGAAGGCGGCGGCAAGATTCCGCTGGCCCCGGACTATGTCGTCGGTCGCGACGAGGATGACCTGCTGCTCCGCAATTACGCCGACGTCATATACCGTTATCCGGATCCCCGCCCAGAAAGCTCCGGATGCACGTCGGCCTGACCTACGACCTCCGCGACGAATATCTCGCCGCCGGTTACAGCGAGGTCGACACCGCCGAGTTCGATCAGCCGGAAACTATCGACGCGATAGCTGGCGCATTGCAGAGACAGGGTATCGTCGTCGACCGGATCGGCAATGCCCGACAGCTGAGCAGCCGATTGGTGGCTGGCGACCGCTGGGATCTGGTTTTCAACTTCTGCGAGGGGCTGTACGGATTTGGCCGTGAGGCGCTGGTACCGGCACTGCTGGACGCATGGCGGATCCCTTATGTGTTCTCGGATCCGCTGGCCTGTGCGGTAACGTTACACAAGGGTGTAGCCAAGCATGTGGTCCGCGGCAATGGTCTCGCGACCCCCGACTTCGCCGTCATCGAAACATCGGCCGACATCGCCAAGGTCGCGCTGCGCTATCCGCTCTTCGCAAAACCGGTCGCAGAAGGCACCGGCAAGGGAGTTTCAGCGGCATCCCGCGTGGAATCGCCTGCAGCACTCGAGCGCGTTTGCCTGACTCTGCTGGATCAATACCGCCAACCCGTCCTGGTGGAGGATTTCCTGCCGGGCCGGGAATTTACCGTCGGGGTCCTCGGAACAGGCGCGGCAGCTGAGGCCATCGGCACAATGGAAGTACAACTCGGACCAAAAGCCGATCAGGGGATTTACACTTTCGACAACAAGGAACATTGGGAAGGCAGGGTCAGCTATTCGCTGCTGGCCGAGGAACCCCTGTTGCAGGAAATTGAGAACCTGGCTGTCAGCGCCTGGCGTGCGCTTGGCTGTCGGGACGGTGGCCGGCTCGATATCCGGCTTGATGCCCGTGGGACACCCAACTTCATAGAAGCAAATCCACTGGCTGGCCTGCACCCCGGGCACTCGGATCTGCCGTTTATCTGCAAGTTCAAGGGCATCCCATATGACGAACTGATTCGCCGTATCGTCGCTTCGGCATTGAGCCGCGCGACGCAGCAGCTGGCAGGCAATCCTGGGGTGCCTCGCCAATGAAAGGTACAGGCAAGGTTCTCATCATTCATAACGAGGTAACGGATGAATCCCCGGCCGATGCGCGCGACATCCTCGATCAGATTCGATGCGTATCTCGGGCTTTGAAGGCCGAAGGATACGAAGTCAGCACGCTGGCGGTCGGCCTGCAACTTGAAGACACAAAAGGACATTTGCTTAAGCAGCGGCCCGATATCGTTTTCAATCTCGTAGAGGCCATAGACGAAAGCGGGCAGCTGATTCCGGTTGCCACCTCACTTCTGGATCACCTGCGTATTCCCTACACGGGCGCAGGTACCGAGGCGTTGATGCTTACCTCAAACAAGATATTGACGAAGCAGTGGCTTAGGCTGCACGACATTGCCACCGCCGACTGGTGGGATCCTGATACCACACCACCAGTCAGGCCGGCCAAGGGCCGCTGGATTACAAAGCCCCTGTACGAGGACGCATCGATTGGCATGGACGATGCGTCCGTAGTAACGGATTTCAGTGAAGTCGCAGACCGTATAACCCAAAAGCAGCGGATACGTCCTGGTCGCTGGTTCGCCGAGCAGTTCATAGAGGGACGGGAGATCAACGTCGCGCTGCTAGGTGGGACGGAAAGGCCGCAGATTCTGCCCATTCCCGAAATCCAGTTCGTGAATTTTCCGGCCGACAAGCCCCGGATTGTCGGTTATGCAGCGAAATGGGCGGAAAACTCCTTTGAGAGCCGACACACGGTACGGCGGTTTATCGACCCGCAGCAGGAGGCTTCGCTCTGTGAGCAACTGGGGCAGGTGGCGTTGCGCTGCTGGGATATTTTTCAGCTCCGCGGCTATGCGCGAGTGGACTTCCGGATAGATGCCGATGGCCAGCCATGGGTCCTCGAAGTAAACGCCAATCCCTGTATTTCACCCGATGCCGGATTTGCCGCCGCGCTCGCCGAAGAGGACATTAGCTACTCCGAAGCGATCCAGCGAATTGTTGCCGCAGCACAACCATTCTGATCGCCTTCATATGAAACCGCCGGTTTTCAGGCACGATCTGACCGACACGGACCCCGATCAGATTGAGGCGCTGGTTCGCTCGACCGGCTTCTTCAGCTCTGAGGAAATCGCGATTGCACGTGAACTGGCAGATGACGCCCTGACACAGGGCGATGCCGGGCACTATCGATTCATCGTTGCGGAGGCGGATAGTCAGCTGCGCGGTTACGCCTGTTTCGGAAGGATTCCGGGAACGCGCTCCGCCTGGGATCTCTACTGGATCGTCGTGGCACCGGAGTCCCAGTCGAGCGGACTGGGAAGAGCGATCCTGAATCAGGTGGAGGCACGGGTTGAATCGGCCTCTGGCGACAGGCTGTACGCAGAGACTTCTTCAGTCAGGAAATATGCGCCGACCCGAAGTTTTTACGAGCGGTCCGGCTTCGATCAGGCAGCCATGCTCCCCGACTTTTACGCCCC